>NZ_QLTJ01000022.1:0-46111 GCF_003269145.1 Microvirgula sp. AG722
GCTGGCGCAGGGCGACGAGGTCATAGGTCGAGCTGCCAAGCCTGGCTTCGGGCTGGCCATGCCGGCTGCCGACCAGGCGGAAGCCGAAGCCGGCCCGGTTGCCGGGCATGTCATCGCTGAAGCGGGCGAAGCGCTGTTCCAGTGTGCGCAGCGGCTGCAGTGAGGAGGCGATGCCGGCGCCGGACAACTGGCGCAGCGCGTGACCGATATCAGTTGCCGAGCCCAGTTCCAGGCTGTGGAACAGCGCGCTGCCGTCGTAGCCCCGTTCCAGCGCCGCAGCGACCGGATGCAGTGCCGCATCGGGGACCAGATCGCGGTAGTCGTTTTTGATCAGGGTGATGCCGATATCGCCATCGGCGTCACGGTAGGCCTGTGCCCGCCAGGCGGCATTGCGCGAGGTGATCCGTTCGATGCCGTCGATGCGCTTGCCGCGCAGTACCTTGCTGAAGGTGGCGTGCCTGAGGCTGCTGCCGGTGGCGAACCCGGTGTCGACGGTCACGCCGCTGGCATCGAGATGTCCGCCGTCCAGCGTACCGGCGCCGCCGTCCGGCCGGGTGCCGATCACGTAGCCGGCCAGCGACTGTGCATGAGCGGCGGCCGGGGCGGCGACAGGCAGGCCGTTGTGGTCATAGTGCGGGCTGTCGTTGCCGCGGTGATCCGATTCGTCGTCAGCCGGAACGCTGGCTTCGCTGCGAAACTGCAGGCCGGCTGTATTCAGGCTGATGTCCTGGTCACGGGTAGAGGCGTCCCGGTATGTCTGGCAACTCTGGTCGCCGCAGGAGAGGCTGACCATGCCGCGGTTGACCAGCAAGGCATTGTTCCCGTCAATGCTGAATGCATGCGATTGTCTGGCGTGGACATTGATGATGCCTCCCTGCTCGTTGACCAGCAGCGAGGGGGCCGACCGGGGCCGCGAGCCCTGCCAGCCCCGCTGTGCCATGGCGACCATGCCGACATGGCGTGAGCCGGGCTCCCCAAGGTTGATGATGCCGCGGTTGATCAGCTGCGAGGTGGTGTCGCTGCTCATGGCGACGGCATTGTCGCCGCGCACGGTGATGACGCCTGTCTTGTCGTTGACCAGGTCTGTGATCAGGTCATGGTCGTTGCCGGTCGAGGCCGTGACGGACAGCGCGCTGGTGGCGCCGTGCTCGGCGGTGAAGTCGATGCTGCCGCGGTTGATGAACATCTGCCGCTTGTTGCCGGCTTCGGCCCTGACTGCCGTGTAGCCGCCACGGGTGATCATGCTGCCGACGTTGGATTTTGTCCGGCTGCCATTGTTGTCCCCGCTGCCGCTCAGAACCAGCAGTGCGGTACCGGCCGCGGCAGGCCCGGCCCGCTCCGCCAGGATACGGCCCAGGTTGACGAAGGCGCTGTCGGATGACGCATACAGGGAGCCGTTGCCGGTCAGCAGCATCTGCCCGCCATGCCGGTTGACGAAACGGCCGCCATCCAGGGTCTCCAGGCGGGCTTCCGTGCGGATCTGCCCGTCGTTCCACAGCGTGTTCCGGATCTGCGCGCTGTCCAGCTTCAGCTCGCCGCTGTCGGTGTTGTGCACATGGCCGGACGAAGTCAGGTGCAAAGGATCGAGCCGGCCGGTATTGACGAATATCCCGCCGGCCTTTCCGTCCACACCCAGATGGACATGGCCGGTTCCGGTCGGCCCGGCGGGGTCCGGCGCATCGAGACCGGACGTGTCCGGCAGCGTGAACCGGTAAGTCTGGGTGGCATGGGGGCTGACGACAATGCGGCGCTCGCTGTTTGCACAACTGCTGTTGCCGCAGAGCAGATGGACCTTGCCGCGATTGATCAGGATGGCAGCCGATGGCAGGTTGCCGTCAGGCCGGTGGATCCGGAAAGCGAACGAGTGCCTGGCGAAGACATTGATGACCCCCTCGGTGTCGTTGAGCAGGGTCGAGCGCATGATGACGGCCGGGTGCCGGCCGTCGGGCTTGCCCCAGGCGCCCGCCTCCATCGCGGCCATGCCGAAGTCGGCCGTGTCCCTGACTCCGAGATTGATGGTGCCCCGGTTTACCAGGTGGCTTGCCATGCCGTTGCTGCCCATGGCGACCGCATGGTTGCCGCGGACGGTGATGATGCCTCCGCGGTCGTTGATCAGCGTGTTGAAATTGTTGAATTCAGGGATGTGCAGTGCGCGCGTGGCGCCGTTCTCGGCGGTGAAATCGATGTTGCCACGGTTGATGAACGTCCGCTTCTGGTAGTCGCTGGCCTTGAACGTGACGGCACCGTAGCCGCCACGGGCGATCAGGGTGCCGGTATTCAGTCCCGGCCGGGCGGGCCCGCCACCCTCTGCACTCATCATCAGGATGAAGCGCTCGCTGCGCTGGCCGATGGCATGACGGGCGGTGACGGTGCCGTCGTTGATGAACAGGCTGCGTGCCGTGGCGCGGATCGTGCCCTTGCCGCTCAGCCTGATGACGCCGCTGTGCGCATTGATCAGCCGGCCGCTGCCGGCACCGGTCAGTGCGGCTTCCAGATCGATCGTGCCATGGTTGCGCAGGGTGTGATGAAAGTGGCTGTCCGCCAGCGGATGCAGTGCGATGCGGCCGCTGGGCCCGTTATGCAGGGGACCATGAGCGGCCAGGGTGGTGTCGCTCAGCGTCCCGGTGTTGATGAATGCGCCCTGGTCGGGAATGTGCAGCGTGGCCGAACGGATCAGGCTGATTGGCCGGTACGGGTTCTGCCTGATGGCGCTCGGCAGGGGAAGGACGGGGGGGCTGCCGGTGCCGGGATTGACGGGGGCTCCGATCTGCCGGTCTGCCGGCGCGGACAGGGGAGGATTGCCGGTATCGGGACTGGCCGGGTTTCCGCCCGGCTGGCCAGCCGGTGTGGAGCGGGGCGGCAGGGCGGCGTCAGGCGCGATGTGATTGCCTGCCGGTGCCGACGGCTTGTCCCCCTTCTTGCTGCCAAGCAGCGCGGCCAGTCCGGCCAGCCCGAGTCCGGCTAGACCCAGCCTGGCGGTGTGGATACCGGAGAAACGGAGCGCGGTGTGGCAGGGGCCGGATGCCGGGGCCGCCGCCTCGCAGTTATCGGCCCGGTCATCCCATGTGATGTCGGCGGGGGCCGCATTGGCCGCCGGGATGCCGGCAATGAGGGCCGACAGCGCCACGATGCCGCCTGTCCGGCCAAACCCGGACGGCAAATGCCGCGGGCAGTGCACAGGTCCGGTTTTTCGCTTTCTGGCGCGGTACTGGATTTGCCTGGCAGTTAATCCCGAAAGATAACCATATAATCGCTGCATCGCAGATTCCGTTTCATCATGAAAACAAGGCTGCGAGGCTATACGGTTTGCAAATCGGCGATAAGGAAAGCAATACGTTTTCTTGTCGGGAGTTTTTCTGTTTTTTTATGAGGATGGATGGAATGTCGTTGCCGGTTTTTATTGGGGCGGCGATGAGAAATAACCATGCGGTGCAAGCTTTTTTACTTTTCCGTTTAAATCCCGTTTTTGCTGCGCACTATTTGAAAGGCACTTTGCCGGATCGTGATAATAAACGGGCCGGAAAGCATACGTATTACCCGTTCCGGCAATGCACCTGCTGACCGGCGATATAGGTTGCGGCAATGGCGCGATCGTCACCGAGCGTCATCTGGATGAACAGGGCATCCTGCCAGTCGCGCGCGTATTTCATGCGGTAGGCGATCAGCGGGGTGGACATCAGGTCAAGCACGGCGATATCCGCTTCCATGCCGGCCTCGATCGCGCCGATACGGTCGTCCAGGCCCAGTGCGCGGGCATTGCCGCGCGTGGCCAGGTAGATGGCCTGGGCGGCCGACAGCGGAAAACCGTGGAACTGGGCGGTCTTGTACGCCTCGTTCAGCGTCTGCAGGATCGAGAAGCTGGTGCCGGCGCCGAGGTCGGTGCCGAGGCCGACCGCGACCGGGCGGCGGGCGTCCCGGGCGCGGCGCAGGTCGAAACAGCCGGAACCGAGGAAGAAGTTCGAGGTCGGGCAGTGCACGATGGCGCTGCCGGTCGCGGACAGGATGTCCAGCTCGGCTTCCGACAGGTGGATGCCGTGGCCGTACAGGGCGCGCGGCCGCAGCAGGCCGTAGCGCTGGTAGACGTCGGTGTAGTGGGTACAGGACGGAAACAGTGCGCGGACCCAGGCCAGCTCGTCGATGTTCTCCGCCAGATGCGACTGGATCAGCGTGGTCGGGAAGTCCTGCGCCAGGCTGCCGAGCGCATCGAGCTGCTCCGGGGTCGAGGTCGGGGCAAAGCGTGGCGTGATCACGTATTCGGCGCGACCCCTGCCGTGCCATTTCCCGATCAGTGCCTTCGACTCGTCATACGCGCGCTGCGGCGTGTCGAGCAGCGCTGCCGGCGCGTGGCGGTCCATGCATACCTTGCCGGCCATGATGCGCATGTTGACCCGGGCGGCGGCCTCGAACAGGGCGTCGACCGACTGCGGATGCACGGTGCAGAACACCGTCGATGCGGTGACGCCGTTGCGGTGCTGCTCGCGCAGGAAGACTTCGGCGATTTCGGCGGCATGTGTCTTGTCACTGAAGCCCTGTTCAGCGACGAAGGTGTAGTTGTTCAGCCAGTCGATCAGTTGCTCGCCATGGGCGCCGATCATTTCGGTCTGCGGATAGTGGACGTGGCTGTCGATAAAGCCCGGCAGCAGCACGCAGTCGCGCCAGACCGTGACCGGTACGTCGGCGGACAGGGTCGGCAGGATGTCGGCGGCCGGGCCGACGGCATCGATCAGTCCGTTGGCCATGACGATGACGGCGTCGGGCTCGTAGACCGCACAGTCGGACAGCGCGTGCGTGAACGGATCGTCGCGGAAGGTCAGCATGGCACCACGCAGGGCGGTTTTCATTGGCGGTGTCCTCATTCAATGCAGAAGCGCAGCACGAACAGCGCGGCCACGGCGGCAATCGGCAGGCTGACCTGGCGCCACTGGCCGGACAGGGTCTTGATCAGCACATAGCCGATCACGCCGAAGGCAATGCCGTCGGAGATCGAGAAGGTATAGGCCATGGTGGTGACGCAGGCGATGGCCGGGGCCGATTCGCTCATGTCGTCCCAGTCGATATGGGTCAGGCTGCGCAGCATCAGCACGGCCACGAACAGCAGCGCCGGTGCGGTGGCGTGGGCCGGGATCATGGCCGCCAGCGGCGCGAACCACAGCGACAGCAGGAACAGCAGGCCGATAACGACCGCGGTCAGGCCGGTGCGGCCGCCGGCGGCGATGCCGGTCGTGCTTTCCAGGTAGGACGTGGTGCTGGACGTGCCGAGCAGGGCGCCGATGGTGATGGCGGTGCTGTCGGCCAGCATGGCCTGCTTGAGGCGTGGCAGCTTGCCGTCGCGGTCGAGAAAGCCGCCGCGCTCGCCGATGGCGATCAGCGTGCCCGAGGTCTCGAACAGGTCCATCAGGAACAGGCTCAGCACGATGCCCAGCGTGGCGCTCTGCAGTGCGCCGCCGATATCGGCCTGCAGCCAGGTTGGCGCCAGTGACGGCGGGGCGGAAAACACGCCGCCGTACGGTGTCAGTCCCAGTGCCACCGAGACCGCCGTCACCGCGAGGATGCCGATCAGGATCGCGCCGCGCACGCCGAGCTTGTCGAGCACGACCATCAGCACGAAACCGCCCATCGCCAGCAGCGCCTGCGGCGAACCGACCTTGCCGATGGCGACCAGCGTATCCGGGTTGCCGACCACGATGCCGGCCGTGGACAGGCCGAGCAGGGCCACGAACAGGCCGACGCCGGCAGCGATCGAATGCTTGAGGCTGCGCGGGAACGCGTTGACGAACCATTCGCGGATGCGCAGGCCGCTGACCAGCACGAACAGGCAGCCGGATACGAACACGCAGCCGAGCGCGACCTGCCATGGCAGACCCATGCCCTTGACCAGGCCGAAGGTGAAGAAGGCATTGATGCCCATGCCCGGCGCCTGGCCGATCGGGTAATTGGCCAGCAGGCCCATGATCAGCGAGCCGACGGCAGCGGCCAGGCAGGTGGCGACAAAGGCGGCGCCATGGTCGATGCCGGCCTGCGACAGGATGTCGGGATTGACGAACAGGATGGCCGACATGGTCAGGAAGGTAGTCAGGCCGGCCAGGATTTCGCGGCGCACGGTCGTGCCGTTCGCCACGAGCGAAAAGTATCGTTCGAGCATGGAGGAGGTGATGGGCTGGTGGCGGAATTCATCGTAGCCGACAGGCGGGGACGATTCCGGAATGCATCCGTGAAACAGACGGACGCCCGATGGCGGCGCCGGGGGGCGCCAGGCAGCGCAACCGGCGGGAAATCCGGCGCGCCGCAGTCAGGGATTGCGATCGGCTGCGAGTATAGCGACTGACTGTCCCGGCGTCAGCGGGCGGCGCATTGTGCCAATAGCTTCTACACTGGGAGCGGAGCGGCCCGCGTGCCGCGTGCATGAAAACCGGGAAAGGAAAAACCATGGGACTTCTGGACGGATTGTTGCAGTCGGCCGGCGGGCTGCTGGGCGGGCAGCAGGGTGAGGGCGGCAATGCACTGGCCGGCATCTCCGAACTGATCCAGCAGCAGGGTGGCCTGGGGGGACTGGTGGAAAAGTTCCAGCAGGGCGGGCTGTCGGACGTGGTCGGCAGCTGGATCGGTACCGGTGACAATGCACCGGTCAGTGCCGAGCAGATTCAGCAGATACTCGGCAGCGAACAGGTCAGTGCCCTGGCGGCGCGCTTCGGTGTCGACCCGCAGCAGGCATCCGATCTGGTGGCGCAGTATCTGCCGCAGGTGGTCGATACGCTGACACCGAACGGCGAAGTCGAGGCCGGCAGCGGCGACCTGCTGTCGCAGGGACTGGGTGCGCTGTCGGGGCTGTTCAAGCGCTGAGATGAGCCGGAAGGCTACTCGCGGTGGTACGGGTGGCCGTTCAGGATGCTGACCGCGCGGTAAATCTGCTCGGCCAGCAGCACGCGTACCATACCGTGCGGCAGCGTCATGGCCGACAGCTGCAGCAGCAGATCGGCACGCGCCTTCAGTTCGTCCGACGTGCCGTCGGCACCGCCGACCACGATGGCGATATCCTGGCCGTCGCCGAGCCAGCCCTTGAGACCGTCGGCCAGCTGCATCGTGGTCCAGGCCTTGCCGCGCTCGTCGAGCAGCACCAGCTTTGCACGCGGCGGCAGCGCGGCGACGATGCGCGCATGCTCGGCGGCGATGCCCTTTTCTGCCGTGACGCCGGACCCGCGCTTCTCCGGCTTGATCTCGCGCAGTTCGAGCGTGACCTCACGCGGCAGGCGTTTCGCGTAGTCGGCGTAGGCGTCGTCAACCCAGCGCGGCATCTTGGTGCCGACGGCGAGCAGTGTGATCTTCATGACTGTTGCGGCGTGACGGGACTCAGACCGCTTTCCAGTCCTTGCCCGGGATCGGCGTGAACACCGGCTTCTGGCCGCCCCACAGCGCTTCGAGGTCGTAGTAGTCGCGCACGGCCGGCAGCATGACGTGGATGACCACGTCACCGGCATCGACCAGCACCCATTCGCCGCTCAGCTCGCCTTCGGTGCCGACGATGTCGACGCCGTTTTCCTTCAGCTTCACATGCACGCTGTTGGCCAGCGCCTTGACCTGGCGGTTCGAGTCGCCGGTGCAGACCACCAGGCGGTTGAACAGCGACGTCAGCTCGCGGGTGTCGAGGTTGACGATTTCCTTGCCCTTCACATCTTCCAGCGCCTCGACGGCGAGGGCGGCAATGGCGTCGGAACTGGGGTAAGCGGTTGCGGTTTGATTCATCTAGATACTTTCAATTCGGTAGAGCCGGTGTCGGCGGATGTAGCCCAGGACGGCGGGCGGCAACGCCCCCAACCCGTCCCCGCCCGCAGCCAGGTCGGCGCGGATGGCGGTGGCCGATACGTCGACCGGCGATAAAGTCAGGGCGCGGATTCTACCCGCGGCAGGAAAATTTGCAAAATCAGTCGCTTGGCGCGACTGCCACAAGGCGTCCACGGCAGGTGGCAGCGGCAGGGTCCCGAAGCCCGGACGGGCGGCGACCGCCAGGTTGGCCAGCGTCAGCAAGTCCTGCCAGCGATGCCAGCGATCGAGGCCGGCCAGCTGGTCGGCGCCGATCAGCCACCACAGCGGCCGCGACGGCCCGACTTCGCGGCGCAGCGCCGCCAGCGTATCGACGGTATAGCCGCTGGCGCCGGGCGCCAGCTCGCGGGCATCGATATCGAGCCCCGGCTCGTCGGCCACTGCCAGCCGGGCCATGGCCAGCCGATGGACGGCGGACGCATGCGGTGGCGGGCGGTGCGGCGGCACCCCGGACGGGACCAGGCGCACGCTGTCCAGCGCCAGCTCGTCGCGCAGCGCGCACGCCAGCCGCAGATGGGCGCTGTGGATCGGGTCGAAGGTGCCGCCGTACAGGCCGATGCCGGCCGGCCTGGCCGGCTTACCAGCGGACATCATGGTCCTCGGTCACGCCGGCCAGGCCGCGGATGACTGACACGGCGCCGTCGGGACCGGCGCGCAGGCTGCCGCTGAACGTGCCGACCGGCTGGACATAGCGGGTCGATGCCAGCACCAGATTGCGGTCCTCATGGCGGGCGCCTTCCGGGCTGAAATGCAGATCGACCAGCCCGTCGCGGTCGCGGATGCGCCATGGTTCGAGCGGGTCGGTGCCATGCTCGATGCTGACCGGGCCGACCGGTATCAGCCGGCCATCCATCCACAGCGCGTTTTCCGCCTCGCCCAGATAGCCCTGCTGCAGATTCAGGCCGAGGCGGCCGTCAAAGGCGCTGGCCCAGCGCCAGCGGGTATGACGGGCCAGCAGCCCGCTGGAGTGGTCAAGCGATGCCACGGCACCGTCGAGCGAATAGCGTTCGCCACCGGCGTCGACAAAGCCGCTGAGTGCCAGTCCGCCGGTCTTGTGCGTGACATGCGCGATCCCGCCCTGCGGCACGGCGATCACCGACAGTACCGGTGGCAGGGGGGCCGTCGGCAGGTGGGCGGCCAGGCGCAGCCCGTCGGCGCTGACCGCCAGTTCCAGCCGGTCGGGATGGCGGACGAAACCCAGCCGGACCGCCCCGCGCGCATAGTGCGCGTCGCCGAGTGGCGTATCCGCCACATGTGCGTGCAGGCCGGGCAGACCGTCGCTGGCGCAGGCGGCGACCATGCGCCGGCTGCTGCGGTCGAACACGTAGCAGAAGCCGGAAGCGATCCAGCCGGCGTCGACGACCGCCATGCCGACGAAGAAGCGCGGATGGCTGATGCCGGCGTATTGCCAGCGCTTGTGCCGCAGCCGCCGGCTCAGACGGGCGAACGGGGACAGGGCCAGTGCCGACCAGCCGGTATCGGCGATCAGACCGGCGTAACGACCGCAGCGCGGCTGTCCGGCATCGTCGGTGGCACGCTCCGGTGCGGGCGGGAAGGAAGAGGAGAAGCCGTTCATGCGCAGGCGGATCGGAAACGGGAATGACCCCGAGTGTACCCAGATTGGACGCGGCTGCCGTGGCGAAAGTCGTCTTCGCGGCAAGACTGATGACCGGTTTGGCGGCTATGATTGACCGCATGAGAACATCGTCCGCCCTCCTGCTGGCTTGCCTGCTGGTCAGCCCGACTGTCCCGGCCCAGATCCTGCTGCCCGATCTGGGGGATTCGGCGCAAGCCGGTTTTACCAGCAGCGACGAAGCGCGCGCCGGCCGCGACGGCTTCCGCTGGCTGCGCGAGAACAATGCCCTGCTTGGCGATGCCGAGCTGGATGACTACCTGAGGCGGATGTCGGTGCGGCTGGCCAATTCCAGCCCCGACCCGGCCCAGCATTACCGGCTGTTCGCCATCGACGACAACCAGATCAACGCCTTCGCCATGCCCGGCGGCTATATCGGCATCCATACCGGGCTGATCGTCGCGGCACAGAACGAAAGCGAACTGGCCTCGGTCATGGCGCACGAAATGGCGCACGTGACCCAGCACCATATCGCGCGGCAGATGGAGCAGCGCGGGCTGGGCAACCTGATGGCGCTTGGTGGCATGCTGGCCGCCGTGCTGGCCGCCAGCGCCGGTGGCGGCGCCAACGCGGCGATTGCCGCCGCGACTGCCGGCCCGGGGCTGGCGATCCAGAACCAGCTGTCGTTCAGCCGCGACTTCGAGCGCGAGGCCGACCGCGTCGGCATCCAGACGCTGGGCAAGGCCGGTTTCGATTCCCGGGCGATGGGCAGTTTCTTCGAGCGGCTGCAAAAGACCAACCGCATCAACGACAACAATGCGCTGGCTTTCCTGCGTACCCACCCGGTGACCTCCGAACGGGTGTCCGACGCCGAGAACCGTGCGGCCAGCCAGCCGGCACGGATGCCGGCCGACTCGGTCGAATTCCTGCTGGCGCGGGAGAAGTCCCGTGTTGCGGTGATGGAACCGCTGGCGGCGGCACGCTTCTACCGCGATGCGATCCGCGATCGCCGCTATGTCAGCGAAATGGCCCAGTGGTACGGGCTGTCCGCTGCCCTGCTGGCACAGAACGACATTGCCGGCGCGCGGGACGCGAACCGGCGGGCGGCCGCGCTGGCCGGCCAGCCGAATCCGTGGCTGATCGGCCAGGAAGCGGCCATCGAACTGGCGGCGCGCAATTACGATGTGGCGGCACGGCTCTACCATGACGGCCGGGCGCGCTTCCCGGATGCGCCGGCGCTGGCCTATGGCGAGATCGACAGCCTGATCGCCGGCAAGCGGCTCGATCCGGCCCGCGACCTGGCCGAACGTGAAGTCACCCGCCGCCCGGACAGCGCCGTGCTGTGGCAGCGGCTGGCGCGCATCTACGCGGACCGCGACGTGATGCGCTACCACTTCGCACTCGGCCAGCAGTTCTATTACGAGGGCAATTATCGTGCGGCGCTGGAGCAGTACCGTTTCGCCCGCGATGCCAGGGGCGATGATTTCTACGTCCGTTCGCGTATCGACGCCCGCGTCGACGAACTGACGCCCATCGTCAAGGAAGAAAAGAACGAACGCCGTTAAGACTGCTGATGTCAGGTGGGCACCGACGGTCACCGTGGCGTCGGTGCATGCCCGACAGACAGGATCCGTCGTGGGCACGACAGTCCGCCTGACTGGATCCAGCCGCTTCCGCCTCCAGCGCCGCGCTTCCGTCGCGGCGTTTTGCTGCCGACCCCCTTGGCGTGTTCGACAATCCGGTTATAGTGACGATTGTGTGGCGAACACGCTGCATTTGCGGATGCGGTGACAATTTCTTTCGCAAAGCAACATTGCCGCGCCAAAGGGTCAAAAGCGGAGGCAGCGGGCTCCGGGGCAGTGAAAAATGCTGTTGTACTGGCAATTATTTGCTGAAATGTTCGGTTTTGCCGCGCTGCAGCGCAACATGACGGGTGTCGTTGCCGTCGACGTGACTGGTTGACGTGAACGAAAACGGCTGCAAAAAAAACCGACTTGCGACACAATCCGGTGTACAAAAAACGACATAAGCTGTTCGTTTCCAATCATTACAAATTCGCGCAACACGCGATTTCGCTTTCCGGCGGAAGACTGACGCCAGCCGGATAACTCGTTTGAGGTGGATGAGACATGACCGAACCCCTGCACAACGACATCGACCCGCAGGAAACCCAGGAATGGCTGGAAGCACTGCAATCGGTGCTTGCCAGCGACGGCGCCGAGCGCGCCCATTACCTGCTGGAACAAATGGTTGAACGTGTGCGCCGCCAGGGCGCGCACCTGCCGTTCGACGCGACGACGGCCTACCGGAACACCATTCCGGTCGGCAAGGAAGTGAAGTCGCCCGGCAATCACGAACTCGAACACCGCATCCGCTCGATCATCCGCTGGAACGCGATGGCGCTGGTGCTGCGCGCCGGCAAGAAGGATCTCGAGCTGGGCGGCCACATCGCCAGCTACCAGTCAGCCGCGACGCTGTACGACGTGGGCTTCAACCACTTCTGGCGTGCGCCGAACGAAGAGCAGGACGGCGATCTGATCTATGTGCAGGGGCACTCCGCGCCGGGCATCTATGCGCGCGCCTTTATCGAGGGCCGCCTGTCCGCCGACGCGCTGGACAACTTCCGCCAGGAAGTGGACGGTCATGGCCTGTCGTCGTATCCGCACCCGTGGCTGATGCCGGACTTCTGGCAGTTCCCGACCGTGTCGATGGGCCTGGGCCCGCTGATGGCCATCTACCAGGCCCGCTTCCTGAAGTATCTGGAGAGCCGCGGGCTGGCGCGTACGCCGGGACGCCGGGTCTGGGTATTCTGTGGCGATGGCGAAATGGACGAGCCGGAAAGCCTGGGCGCGATCGCGCTGGCCGCACGCGAAGGCCTCGACAACCTGATCTTCGTGGTCAACTGCAACCTGCAGCGTCTGGACGGCCCGGTGCGCGGCAACGGCAAGATCATCCAGGAACTGGAAGGCGACTTCCGCGGCGCCGGCTGGAACGTGCTGAAGGTTGTCTGGGGCAGCCGCTGGGACCCGCTGCTGGCGATGGACACCCATGGCCTGCTGAAGAAGCGCATGGACGAGTGCGTCGACGGCGACTACCAGACCTTCAAGTCCAGGGACGGTGCCTACGTTCGCGAACATTTCTTCGGCAAGTATCCGGAGCTGCGCGAAATGGTCGCCAACATGTCCGACGACGAGATCTGGGCGCTGAACCGTGGCGGCCATGACCCGCACAAGGTCTATGCGGCCTACCACGAAGCGACCACCAATGCGCGCGGTCGCCCGACCGTGATTCTGGCCAAGACCATCAAGGGCTACGCGATGGGTCGTTCCGGCGAGGCGCAGAACATCGCCCACCAGGCAAAGAAGATGGATATCGACTCCATCCGCCGCTTCCGCGACCGCTTCGGCATTCCGGTGACCGACGAGCAGCTCGAACACGAAGTTCCGTACTACAAGCCGGCCGACGACAGCCCGGAAATGCAGTACATGCGCAGCCGTCGCGGCGCGCTCGGCGGCTACCTGCCGTCGCGTCTGCCGGTCAAGGCACCGATGGCGATTCCGGGCCTGCACGTGTTCGACGCGCTGCTGAAGAGCAGTGAAAGCCGCGAATTCTCGACCACCATGGCCTTCGTGCGCATGCTTGGCGTGCTGCTGAAGGACAAGAACATCGGCAAGCAGATCGTGCCGATCGTGCCTGACGAGTCGCGTACCTTCGGCATGGAAGGCATGTTCCGCCAGTACGGCATCTGGTCCAGCCAGGGCCAGAACTACGTGCCGCAGGATGCCGACCAGCTGATGTTCTACAAGGAGTCCAAGGACGGCCAGATGCTGCAGGAAGGCATCAACGAACCCGGCGCGATGTCGTCGTGGATCGCTGCCGCCACCTCGTATGCGAACCATGGCATCCCGATGGTGCCGTTCTACATCTATTACTCGATGTTCGGCTTCCAGCGCGTCGGCGACCTGGCCTGGGCGGCCGGCGACCTGCGCGCCCGCGGCTTCATGCTCGGCGGCACCGCCGGCCGGACCACGCTGAATGGTGAAGGTCTGCAGCACGAGGACGGCCACAGCCACATTCAGGCCGGGCTGATCCCGAACTGCGTGTCCTATGACCCGACCTACGCCTACGAACTGGCCGTGATCCTGCAGGATGGCCTCAAGCGCATGTATGTCGAACAGGAAGATGTGTACTACTACATCACCCTGATGAACGAGAACTACACCCACCCGGCGCTGCCGGAAGGCGATGCGGCGATCGACGGCATCCTCAAGGGCATGTACCTGCTGAAGGCCGGTGCCGACAGCGAACTCAAGGTCCAGCTGATGGGCTCGGGCACCATCCTCAACGAAGTCATCGCCGGTGCCGAGCTGCTGCGCGACGATTTCGGCGTCAGCGCCGATATCTGGAGCGTGACCTCGTTCAACCTGCTGGCCCGCGACGGCCGCGAAACCGAGCGCTACAACCGCCTGCATCCGGTCGCGACCGCTCGCCAGTCGTTCGTGGAAACGCAACTGGGCGGACGTCAGGGCCCGTGCGTGGCTGCAACCGACTACATCCGCGCCTACGCCGACCAGATCCGCGAATTCGTGCCGGGACGCTACACCGTGCTGGGCACCGACGGCTTCGGCCGTTCGGACAGCCGCGCCAACCTGCGCCGCTTCTTCGAAGTCGACCGCTACCAGGTCGCCGTGGCGGCACTGAAGGCGCTGGCCGACGAAGGCCGGATCGATGTCGCGCGGGTCGAGGAAGCCATCACCAGATACGGTATCCAGGCCGACAAGCCGGCCCCGTGGACGGTATAAGCGGGTAAGGGATGAACCGGGCCCCCGCCAGCCGGCGGGGCCCCTCGGGCGCGGGGCGGGCGGATTCGCCGCCTCGCGCCGGGCCAAGGACAAGACATGAGCCAACAAATCGAACTGAAGATTCCCGACATCGGCGGGCATGCGGGCGTGGATGTGATCGAAGTGTCCGTGAAAGTGGGCGACCGGGTGGAGAAGGACGACACGCTGGTCACGCTGGAAACGGACAAGGCGACCATGGACGTACCGGCAGAAGCCGCCGGCGTGGTGAAGGAAGTACGGGTCAAGGTCGGCGACAAGGTCGGCGAAGGTGACGTGATCGTGCTGCTGGAGGCTGAATCGGCCGCTGCGGCGCCGGTCGCTGCCCCGGCTGCTGCCACCCCTGCAGCTGCCCCGGTCGCTGTTGCCCCGGCTCCGGTGGCGGCCGCACCTGCCGCTCCCGCAGCAGCAGGTGGCCGGCAAACGCTGACCGTGCCGGATATCGGCGGCCATGACGGCGTCGACGTGATCGACGTTGCGGTCAAGGCCGGTGACCGGATTGCTGTCGACGACACGCTGATCACGCTGGAAACCGACAAGGCGACCATGGACGTGCCGGCTACCGCTGCCGGTCTGGTGGTGGAAGTGAAGGTCAGGGTCGGCGACAAGGTCGGCGAGGGCGCCGCCATTGTCGTTATCGAGGCTGAAGGCCAGGCTGCCGCCTCGCCGGCCGCCGCCCCGGCCCCGGTGGCGGCACCGGCCGCTGTCGTGACCGCGCCGGCTGCCAGCCCGGTCGTGGCGGCAGCGCCGCGTGCGGTCGCTCCGGTCGATCAGGTCGCCTTTGTTAGCGCCCATGCCGGACCGTCGGTCCGCCGCCTGGCGCGCGAGCTGGGTGTCGACCTGTCGAAGGTCTCCGGCACCGGCCGCAAGAACCGCATTACCGAAAGCGACGTCAAGACCTTCGTCAAGGGCGTGCTGCAGAACCCGGCCGCGGCCGTCGCCGCTGCGCCGGTCAACGGCTCGGGCCTCGACCTGCTGCCGTGGCCGAAGGTCGATTTCGCCAGGTTCGGTCCGGTGACCAGCGAACCGCTGTCGCGGATCAAGAAAATTTCCGGCGCCAACCTGTCGCGCAACTGGGTAATGATTCCGCATGTGACCCAGTTCGACGAGGCCGACATCACCGACATGGAAGCCTTCCGCAAGCAGATGGGCGAAGAGCTGAAGGCGGACGGGGTCAAGCTGACGCCGCTGGCCTTCCTGATCAAGGCCGCGGTCAAGGCGCTGCAGAAATTCCCGGCCTTCAATGCGTCGCTGGACGGCGACAACCTGGTGCTGAAGCAATACGTGAATATCGGCTTTGCCGCCGACACGCCCAATGGTCTGGTGGTGCCGGTGGTCAAGGACGCTGACCGGAAGAGCCTGATCGAGATTGCGCAGGAAACCGGCGTGCTGGCGAAAAAGGCCCGCGACGGCAAACTGCTGCCGGGCGACATGCAGGGTGGCTGCTTCTCGATTTCCAGCCTGGGCGGTATTGGAGGCACGGCGTTCACGCCGATCATCAATGCCCCGGAAGTCGCCATCCTCGGCGTGTCCAAGTCGGCGATCAAGCCGGTGTGGAACGGCAAGGAATTCGCGCCGCGGCTGATGCTGCCGCTGAGCCTGTCCTACGATCACCGCGTGATCGACGGCGCGGCCGCTGCGCGTTTCACCAGCTACCTGAGCCAGGTGCTGGGTGATATCCGCCGCCTGATGCTGTGACGCCGGAAGCGGCATGCCGTCCTGGTGGCGGCATGCCGCAGACCCACAAACAGAATTCAGGCATGGGCGGCGGCAACGCCCTCGTCCATGCCCGGGAAAACCTATGAGCCAAATCGAACTGAAGATTCCCGACATCGGCGGGCATGCGGGCGTGGATGTGATCGAAGTGTCCGTGAAAGTGGGCGACCGGGTGGAGAAGGATGACACGCTGGTCACGCTGGAAACGGACAAGGCGACCATGGACGTACCGGCAGAAGCTGCCGGCGTGGTGACGGAAGTCCGGATCAAGGTCGGCGACAAGGTCGGCGAAGGTGACGTGATCGTGCTGCTGGAGGCCGGATCGGCCGCTGCCGTAGCCGCCGCACCGGCTGCTGCCACTCCTGCTGCTGCGCCAGTTGCCCCGGTGGCCGCACCCGCCGCTGCAGGCGCCTTTGCCGGCAATGCCGACATCGAGTGCGATGTGCTGGTGCTTGGTGGCGGGCCCGGTGGCTACTCGGCTGCGTTCCGCAGTGCCGACCTGGGTCAGAAGACCGTGATCGTCGAGCGTTATTCGACGCTGGGTGGCGTGTGCCTGAACGTCGGCTGCATTCCGTCCAAGGCACTGCTGCACAACGCGGCGGTGATCGACGAAGTGGCCCACCTGGAAAGTCACGGCATCAAGTTCGGCAAGCCGGAAGTCGACGTCGACGTGCTGCGCGCCTACAAGGACAAGGTCATCGGCAAGCTGACCGGTGGCCTGGCCGGCATGGCCCGCGCGCGCAAGGTCGATATCGTGCGCGGCGAAGGCCGCTTCCTCGATGCGAACCATCTTGAGGTCAGCGTGACCCTGGGTGAAGGCCGCGAACAGACCGGCGAACGCAAGGTGATCCGCTTCAAGCAGGCGATCATTGCCGTCGGCAGCCGGGTGGTGAAGCTGCCGTTCATTCCCGAGGACCCGCGCATTGTCGATTCGACCGGCGCGCTGGCGCTGCGTTCGGTGCCGAAACGCATGCTGATTATCGGTGGCGGCATCATTGGCCTGGAAATGGGCACGGTGTACTCGACGCTGGGTGCGCGTCTCGACGTGGTCGAGATGATGGACGGCCTGATGCAGGGCGCGGATCGCGATCTGGTCAAGGTGTGGGAAAAGTGGAACAGCCACCGCTTCGACAACATCATGCTGAACACCCGCACCACGGCGGTCGAGGCGAAGGAAGACGGCATCTGGGTCACGTTCGAGGGCGAAAAGGCCCCGGCCGGCCCGCAATGCTACGACCTGGTACTGGTTGCCGCCGGCCGTGCGCCGAACGGCAAGCTGATCGGTGCGGAAAACGCCGGTGTGCTGGTCAACGAACGCGGCTTTATCCCGGTCGACCAGCAGCAGCGGACCAACGTGCCCAACATCTACGCCATCGGCGACGTGGTCGGCCAGCCGATGCTGGCGCACAAGGGGGTACACGAGGGGCATGTGGCGGCGGAAAACTGCGCCGGTCACAAGGCGTATTTTGATGCCCGCGTGATTCCGGGCGTCGCCTACACCGATCCGGAAGTCGCCTGGGTCGGCGTGACCGAGGATGAGGCCAGAAAGGCCGGTCGCAAGATCAGCAAGGGCGTGTTCCCGTGGGCCGCCAGCGGCCGCGCGATCGCCAATGGCCGCGACGAAGGCTTCACCAAGCTGATTTTTGATGCCGACAGCGGCCATATCGTCGGTGGTGCCATTGTCGGACCGCATGCCGGCGACATGATCGGTGAAATCTGCCTGGCGATTGAAATGGGCTGCGATGCCGAGGATATCGGCAAGACCATCCATCCGCACCCGACCATGGGCGAATCGGTCGGCATGGCGGCCGAGGTGGCGCTGGGCGTGTGTACCGACCTGCCGCCGCAACGACGCAAGTAAGCAAAAAAGCCAAAAAATCGCCCCGTGCCGGAATTTTCGGTTCGGGGCGATTTTTTATGCTCATGTACTTAGTCGGGAAGCCGGTGCCCGCTATCAATATGATTTGTCTGAATACTCTGCCCGGCATGGGTCGTTACTCAAGGAGCCAGTGCTTGTCGCCACCGCCTGAAACTGTGATTTGTGCTGCAGTTCACGGCCTGTCTGGTGTAGATTTGACCCCTGCCGAAGCGGCTGAAAGATAATTTTGTGCCAACGGTGTGCTTTTGTTTCACACAAGGCATAATCGACCCGCCTTTATTATTACGAATAGCATAACGGGAGCGTGACTTTGGGGCGGGAAGGCAGGGAGTGGAGCGTACAGCAGGGCCGGCCATCCCGGGCACGGGGGCTGCGGCCTGACGGGCGTCGTCCTTCGCTCACCGGTTCTCCCTGTTTGCGCTGCCATCCGGCCCTGGGGCGGCTGCGCATGCCCGACCGCACTCAGTCCCCCGCGCATCATGGCTGAACGCATCCCTTCCCACCTGCCGTTGAGCCTGTATCCGATCGACCGGCTGCGCCGGATCCTGGTGATCGGTTTCTGCCTGCTTGTGCTGCTGGTGACTTCCGGGCTGCTGATTACCGGCTGGCACGGCTACCGCAATGCGCTGGAAGCCGAACGCAGCCAGCTTGGTTCCCTGTCCCGGGTGCTGGCTGCCCATTTCTCGCAAGTCTTCCGCGCCTCGACCGGGCAACTGATGTCCCTGACCCGTTCCGAGGAAGTGCAGGCCCTGCTGGCAAAGCGCAACGAGGCGGCGCTGCACGACGTGCTGCGCGATGCGCTGATGCTCGATCCGCAATCCAATTTCCTGACCGTGGCCGATCGTCACGGCGACGTGGTCGCCACCTCGATGGTCTACCCGGTGCACCAGCTGGACATTCGCGGGCGCGAAGTCTTCGAGTCGCTGCGTCGCAACCCGGCGCAGGCGTTTCTGTTCGGCCGGCCGGTCGCCAACCGCATCAACCAGCATCAGTTCGTGCCGATGGCGGCGCCGATCGAAAGTGGCGGTCGCCTGCATGGCGTGGTGATGGCGGGGATCGATCCCGGTTTTTTTCAGGCGTTCTACCGCACGCTGGGCATTGACGACGATACCGCGATCGATCTGCTGCAGCAGGACGGTACCCGGCTGATTTCGTTTCCGGAACAGAGCCTGGCGCAGACAACATCGCCACAGCGCGCCCGCATCGTCTCGGGGCTGATCCGCGATCGCCGCGAGGGCGGGCTGTTCGAATCGGTGCTGGACGGCGACACCCGGCTGGTCGCCATTGCGCCACTGGAGAAACTGCCGCTGGTGGTCAGCGTCAGCCGCAGCAAGTCCCGGGCGCTGGCCGGCTGGTGGGCGGAGATGCTGTCCAAGGGCCTGCTGCTGGCCCTGACCATGGCCGGCCTGACTGCCCTGCTGCTGGTACTGCTCGCGCAGCTGAAGCGGCTGGAGCGCAGCGAACGGCGACTGCGACTGACACAGAACTCGGTCGACAACAGCGCCGAGCTGGTGCTGTGGGTGTTTGCCGACGGCACGGTCAGTTACGCCAATCGCGAGGCAACCCGCTGCCTGGCACGGAACGACGAGATCCTGATTGGACGGCGCATCGGCAGCCTGATGCCGCAGCTGGAGCCGGATCGCTGGCGTGCGCTGTACCTGCGCGGACTGGACCGGCAAAGCGAACTGTTCGAATGCACGCTGCGGCTGGCGGACGGCACCGAAGTCGCGGCGGAAGTGACCAGCAGCGTGCTGGTGCGCGAGACCGGCGAGACCGTCATGTGCCTGCAGGCGCGCGACATCAGCGCGCGGCGCCGGACCGAGGCCGCGCTGGCCGCCAGCGAGGCCCGGTTGCGGCTGGCGCTGGAAGCGTCCGATACCGCGCTGTACGAAATGGACCTGTCCAGCGGCAAAATCGTGCTGACCGGCTCGGTGCTGCGCCGCTTCGGCCTGCACTCAAGCCACTTGGAACTGCCGCTCGAAGCCTGGTTTGCCCATCTGCATGAAGAGGATCGCGCCCGGGTCGAAGCCGAATTCACCGGCTGGCAGCGGGTGCCGCCGGAACGGGTGGAAAGCACGCACCGGGTCAATGTGCGCAACGGCGAAACGCGCTGGGTGCAGGCTCGCGGCCAGTTTGTCGACCCTGATGTGCTGGGTCGGCCGCAGCGGCTGATCGGCACCATCAACGACGTGACCGCGCAGAAACTCAACGAGGCGCGCATCGAGTATTACGCGCGCTTCGATGCGCTGACCGGGCTGGCCAACCGCTATGCGCTGTACCAGCACCTGTCGCATGCGATCGACGAGGCCGAAGTCCAGGAGCGGCCGATCGGCGTGCTGTTCATCGACCTGGACAACTTCAAGAACATCAACGATTCGCTAGGCCATGCCGTCGGCGACGAAGTGCTGAAGGCGGTAGCCGGCCGGCTGGACGAATTCATTGGCCCGGACGATACGCTGGCGCGCCTGGGCGGCGACGAATTCCTGATCATCCTGCCCGGTGCCACCGAGCAGGGCGCCGGCGAGGTGGCCTCGTGCATCGTCACCGCGATGTCGGTGCCGTTCCGGGTCGGCGAACGTGAACTGTCGACCACGCCGTCGATCGGCATCAGCCTGTATCCGCGTGACGGCATCGAGGCCGATCACCTGATCCGCAACGCCGACGCGGCGATGTACCAGGCCAAGGGGCGCGGACGCAATACCTTCCAGTTCTACAGCAGCGACATGAACGACCGCGCCGCCGAGCGGCTGGAGCTGGAAGTGCAGCTGCGCACGGCCCATCTGCGCGGCGAGCTGTGTTTGCACTACCAGCCGCAGGTGGATGCCATCAGCGGCCGCATCGTCGGTGCCGAGGCGCTGATGCGCTGGCAGCATCCCGAATACGGCATGATCTCGCCGGGACGTTTCATCCCGATCGCCGAGGAAAGCGGGCTGATCGTGCAGATCGGCGACTGGGCGATCCGCGAAGCCTGCCGGCAGGCCGTTGTCTGGCAGCGGCAGGGGCTGGAGCCGATCACGGTTGCGGTCAACCTGTCCGGCCGGCAGTTCCAGCAGCCGAACTTCGTCGCCCAGGTGGCTGATGCGCTGGTCGAGACCGGTCTGGCGCCGCAATGGCTGGAACTGGAAGTGACCGAGAGCATCGTCATGCACGATGTGCGGCAGGTGATCGCCACGCTGTCCGAGCTCAAACAGCTCGGGGTACAGCTGTCGATCGACGACTTCGGCACCGGCTACTCCAGCCTCAGCTATCTGAAGCGCTTCCCGGTCGACCTGCTGAAAATCGACCAGAGCTTCGTGCGCGACCTGGAGAACGACGATTCAGACGCCGCCATCGTGCGCGCCGTGATTTCGCTGGGCAAGCACCTGAACCTGCGCCTGGTGGCCGAAGGGGTGGAGACCGAAGGGCAGTTCGCCTTCCTGCAGGCGGCCGGCGTCGACCTGATCCAGGGCTTCTGGTTCAGCCGCCCGCTGCTGGCGGAAGATTTCGCTGCCCGGTTGCGCGACGACCAGGCCGAGGCGAGGGTGGCCGATCTGGCAGGCTGAGCGGCCCGGCTCTCCGCTATTTGCATTTTGTAGGTGACTTGTCATGTTTCGGTAACAGGCCGTTTCTATGCTTGCCACAATTCTTGCAGCCAGGACCCGACTTCCCCCATGCCCGCCAACATTCTGCTTGTCGAAGACGAGCCGGCGATCCAGGAACTGATCGCCTTCAATCTGAACCAGTCCGGGCACCACGTGCTGCGTGCCGCCAGCGCGGAAGCCGCAATGACACTGGTCAAGAACGCCCTGCCGGATCTGGTGCTGCTCGACTGGATGCTGCCAGGCCAGAGCGGGATCGAGTTTGCGAAGAAACTGCGCGCCGACGAGCGGACCCGCGCCGTGCCGATCATCATGCTGACCGCTCGCTCCGACGAGCAGGACAAGATCACCGGGCTGGAAACCGGCGCCGACGATTACATCACCAAGCCGTTCTCGCCGCGCGAGCTGCAGGCACGGATCAAGGCCGTGCTGCGTCGCCGCGCGCCGCAGATGACCGACGATGCGGTCGAGGTGCGCGGGCTCAAGCTCGATCCGGGCACGCACCGGGTCTATGCCGGCGACCAGCCGCTCGATCTCGGCCCGACCGAGTTCCGCCTGCTGCACTTCTTCATGACCCACCCGGAACGCGTGCACAGCCGTGCCCAGCTGCTCGACCAGGTCTGGGGCGACCATGTGTTCGTCGAGGAGCGTACCGTCGACGTTCATATCCGCCGCCTGCGCAGCGCGCTGGAAGGCAGCGGCCATGATTCGCTGGTGCAGACCGTGCGAGGCACGGGCTACCGCTTCTCGGCCCAGGCATGAAGGCATTCCTGACCCGCAGTGCCGCCTGGGCCGGCGTCCTGTGCCTGTTCGCACTGGCTGCGTGGTTCACCGCCGGTGCCGCTGCGCTGTTCGCCGTGCTGGCGGTCGGTCTGGCGGCGTGGCTGGTCTTCCATCTGTACCACGTTGCGCTGCTGATCCAGTGGATGCGCCATCCGCGTCCGGAGCGCATTCCCGAGGGGCTGGGAAGCTGGCAGCAGATCTTCTCCGCGCTGTACCGCCAGGCGCGCCAGCAGAGCATGAACCAGAAGAAGCTGTCGAATGTGCTCGAACGCTTCATCAATGCCGGCGAAGCCATGCCGGACGGCGTGGTGGTGCTCGACGAGCACGACCGTATCGAATGGCTGAACCCGATGGCGGTCGAGCACTTCGCCCTCGACCGCAAGGGCGACGTCGGCAACCAGATCGCCAACCTGGTGCGTCAGCCCGGCTTTCATCGCTACCTGACCGAACAGAACTACAGCCAGCCGCTGATCCTGCGCCAGTCGCAGCCGACCGAGCGGGTGCTGTCGGTGCAGCTGGTGCCGTTCGACTCGACCCGCAAGCTGATCCTGTCGCGCGACATCACCCAGCTGGAACGGGTGCAGACCGTGCACCGTGATTTCGTCGCCAATGTGTCGCATGAGCTGCGCACGCCGCTGACGGTGATTGGCGGCTTTGTCGAGACGCTGGTCGACATGGAGTCGCCCAGCCCCGAAGTGCTGCGCCAGTTCCTGCCGCTGATGATGGAGCAGGCGCGGCGCATGCAGAGCCTGGTCGAGGACCTGCTGACGCTGTCGCGGCTGGAGAACGGCGGCGGCACCCAGACCGACCGCGTCGACATGGATGAATTGCTGCGCGTGCTGCTGGTCGAGGCGCAGGGGCTGTCGCAGGGCCGGCATGAGGTGGTGCTGGAGCAGCAGAGCGACCGCTGGCTGTGGGGCTCGGTCAACGAACTGCACAGCGCATTCGGCAACCTGGTGTCCAATGCCATCCGCTACACGCCGGCCGGCGGCGCCGTGACCCTGCGCTGGCAGTTCGACGGCAACCGCGCCGTGTTCAGCGTGACCGATTCCGGCATCGGCATCGCCCGCGAACACCTGCCGCGACTGACCGAACGCTTCTACCGGGTGGACCGGGGACGTTCGCGCAACTCGGGCGGCACCGGTCTTGGCCTGGCCATCGTCAAGCATGTGCTGGCGCGCCACCATGCGCGGCTGGAAGTCAGCAGCGAGCTGGAAAAAGGCAGTACTTTCAGCGTGTCGTTCCCGCGCGAGCGGGTCGCCGAACCGGACGCGGTCACGCCATAGCGCGCGGATTGCGCGCGGACGTGGCGGCAAAGGAACCGTCGCGCTAGGATGTTTGTCTGAATCCTGTAGAACAAGAACGGACAAGCCTCATGAAGCGACTCTCCGCCATACGCCCGCTGGGCCAGCGCATCTGGCTCGACAACCTGTCACGCGAACTGCTGCAGACCGGCGCGCTGGAATGCCTGGTCCGGGATGACGGCATTGCCGGCGTCACCTCGAACCCCGCCATCTTCGAAAAAGCCATTCGCCACGATCCGCGTTACCAGACCGATCTCGGCCGCCTGAAGGCGGTGCCGAAACTGTCGGCCGAAGAGCGTTACGAAGCCCTGGTCATCCCCGACATCCAGCTGGCGTGCGACCAGTTGCGTGATGCCTATGTCGGCAGCCATGGCGAAGACGGCTATGTGAGCCTGGAAGTGTCGCCGCTGCTCGCCGATGACGAGGCCGGCACGCTGGCGGCCGCCCGCCGGCTGTGGCGTGCGATTGCGCGTCCCAACGCCATGATCAAGATCCCGGCGACGCCGGCCGGCATCGCCGCCTTCCGCACGCTGATCCGCGAAGGGATCAACGTCAACATCACGCTGCTGTTCTCGCTGCGCCAGGTCGAGGCGGTGTGGGACGCCTATATCGCCGGCCTGAATGCGCGCATGGACGACGACCTGCCGCTGCATCACGTCAAGGCGGTCGCCAGCTTCTTCCTGTCCCGCGTCGACAGTCTGCTCGATCCGCAACTGCCGGAGGCCCTGCGCGGCAAGAGCGCGCTGGCGCTGGCGAAGAGCGCCTATCAGCGCTATCTGGAACGGTTTCACGGCAGCGAGTTCGCGCCGCTGCGCGCCCATGGCGCCTGCCCGCAATACCTGCTGTGGGCCAGCACCGGCACCAAGGACCCGGCCTACTCCGATGTGATGTACGTGGAAGGCCTGATCGGCAAGGACACGGTGAATACCGTGCCGGACGCCACGCTGGCCGCTTTCCGCGACCATGGCGAAGCCGCGCCGACGCTGACGGCCGGACTGGATGCGGTCGATGCGCAACTGGCCGCGCTGGTCGCTGCCGGCATCGACCTCGACCAGGTCGGCGACACGTTGCAGCAGCAGGGACTGGCGCTGTTCGACAACGCCTACCGCGCCCTGCTGGAACTGACCGCCTGAGCGGCAAGGACGCCGTTCAGCGCAGGTGACCGAGTACGTTGCCGGCGAATGGCGTCCACCATCCCATCTTCACTCCTGCGTCGCGCAGCAGGCTGCCGCTCCACACATTGCAGGTCTGCAGCAGGCTGTAGCGGCCATTGGCCGGGTAGAACGCATCGTGGTCGCCATAGGCCATGCCGGCCAGCGGCGTGAGCGGCGCGGCGAAGCGGGCGAGGATGCGCTGCTGCAGCGCACGGTAGTCGGCCGGGGACAGCGGCACGGCGCGGCAGTCGCGCTGCCCGGCCGGATCGGACCGGTAGCCGACATGCATCAGGCTGCGGTTCAGCCCCAGCGCAGCCGACAGGGCCATGCCGGGGCGCAGGTCCGACCAGTCGCGGGTTTCGAGATAGAAGCGCCGGCTGCCCCAGCCAAAGCCCAGCCAGCCCAGCGCGCGGACATCCGCGCGGAAGTGGGACGGCGGGAACCACCGGGACAGATCGGGTCCGGTGCCGCCGGCGTCCCGCACCGGCAGGACCAGATCGACATGCACCCCATTGCTGCAGGCGTAGACCGGTACTGTGGCGCCGTTCGCCTGCGGGCGACCGGGCGACGACAGCCAGTCGCCGAGCAGCACGCTGGCGGCGCCATAGCCGAGCGGCAGCGCCAGCAGGCCCGACAGCAGCGTTCGCCTCATCGGCGTCACTGACCGGTGTACGGGACTTCCAGCAACAGCGGGGCGGCGATCTTCGCCTTCAGCGTGGCCAGATTGTCTTCATGGCGCGCCATGTCGGGGTCGATGCGGTTGGCGATCCAGCCGGCCAGCGGCAGACCACGGTCGACAATGGCCTGCGCGCTGAGACGCGCATGATTGATGCAGCCGAGGCGCATGCCGACCACCAGCATGACCGGCAGATCCAGTGCCACCGCCAGGTCGGCGATGTCCAGCCGGTCGGACAGCGGCGCCAGCCAGCCGCCGGCCCCTTCCACCAGCACGATGTCGGCCTGCCGGGCCAGCGACTGGTAATGCTCGACCAGCCGCGCCAGGCTGATTTCGACCCCGGCGTCGCGGGCGGCGAAATGCGGCGAGATCGCCGGCTCGAAACGATAGGGATTCATCAGCTCGCGGTCGCGCTGGCCGGTCGCCGCCACCAGCCGCTCCACATCGCCATTGACCAGCGTGCCGTCGGCCGCACGCTCGCAGCCGGACGCCACCGGTTTCATCGCCAGCACACGCCGGCCGTCGCGCCGCCAGCGTTCGATCAGCTGTACGGCGACATGGGTCTTGCCGACATCGGTGTCGGTACCGGTAAGGAAATAGCCCTGGGCCATGGATGAATGTCCGTGAGGATCGGACGGACGAGTGTAGCGCGACGCACCCGGATACGGTGGGCTATTGCGCCCGCTGCATCGCAACATACTGTTGCGAATGGAATTTCTTTCTTGCCCATCGCCATCGTTGCTACATATACCGAGGTGATACGGCGCAGCGAGTGACAAGACGCCGTCCGCCATTTCTGCGGGGGGAAACCATGATTCGTACCGTCGCAACGGCCTGTGCCGTTGTCGCGCCGACGGCGCGCGCGGACTGGGCGCTGAATCTCCAGGCACCCGTCACCCGGATTGCCCGCGACATTTTCGATCTGCACACCATGCTGCTGCTGGTGTGCGTGACGATCTTCGTCGTGGTGTTCGCCGTGATGTTCTATTCGATCTTCCGCCACCGCAAGGCGGCCGGTCATCAGGCGCGGCACTTTCACGAAAACACCACGGTCGAGGTGATCTGGACCGTGATCCCGTTCGTGATCCTGGTCGTCATGGCACTGCCGGCCACGCGCACCATCCTTGCCCAGAAAGACGCCAGCGGCGCCGACATGACGGTCAAGGTGACCGGCTACCAGTGGAAATGGGGTTACGACTATGTCGATGACGGGCTGAGTTTCGTCAGCAACCTGTCGACGCCGCGCGCGCAGATCGAGCGCAACGTGCCCCGGAACGCCGAATACCTGCTCGAAGTCGACCAGCCGATGGTGGTGCCGGTCGGACGCAAGGTCCGGCTGATCATCACCGCCAATGACGTCATCCATTCGTGGTGGGTACCGGCTCTCGGGGTCAAGCAGGATGCGATCCCGGGGTTTGTCCGCGATGCCTGGTTCAAGATCGACCGTCCCGGCGTCTATCGCGGCCAGTGCGCCGAGCTGTGCGGCAAGGAGCATGGCTTCATGCCGATCGTGGTCGATGCGCGCAGCCCGGCCGACTACCAGGTGTGGCTGGACGCGCAGAAGAAACAGGCGGCCGCGCAGCGTGACGACCCGGACAAGGTGTGGACGCTGGCCGACCTGAAGGCGCGTGGCGAGAAGGTCTACCAGGCCAACTGTGTCGTCTGTCACCAGGCCGACGGGCACGGCATCCCCGGCAACTTCCCGTCCATCGCCGGCTCGGCCATCGCCACCGGCGCGCCGGCCGCCCATATCGATATCGTGCTCAACGGCAGCCGGAAGAACCCGGCCATGGCGGCCTGGGGCAAGCAGCTCGGCGATACCGATCTCGCCGCGGTCATCACCTTCGAACGCAATGCCTTCGGCAACCACACCGGTGACGTGGTGCAGCCGAAGGACATCGTCGCCGCGCGCGGCGGCAAGACCGCCTGAGGAGGCTTCACATGACGACGGTTGTCGAACCGGGCCTGGCCCACGATGAGCACGCCGCCCCCCATCACGGTCATCCGCAGGGCTGGCGGCGCTGGCTGTACGCGACCAATCACAAGGACATCGGCACGCTGTACCTGACCTTCGCCTTCATCATGTTCCTGTCCGGCGGGGTGCTGGCGCTGGCGATCCGCGCCGAACTGTTCCGGCCCGGCCTGCAGTTCTGGCAACCGGAGCTGTTCAACCAGTTCACCACGCTGCACGGGCTGATCATGGTGTTCGGCGCCATCATGCCGGCCTTTACCGGGCTGATGAACTGGATGATCCCGCTGCTGATCGGCGCCCCGGACATGGCCTTCGCGCGGATGAACAACTGGAGCTTCTGGCTGCTGCCGCCGGCCGCCCTGCTGCTGATGCTGTCGTTCGCCGTGCCGGGTGGCGCCGCGGCAGCGGGCTGGACGCTGTACGCGCCGCTGTCGACGCAGATGGGCGTCGGCATGGACATGACCATCTTCGCCATCCACATCATGGGCATCAGCTCGATCATGGGCTCGATCAACATCATCACCACCATCCTGAACATGCGCGCGCCGGGCATGACACTGATGAAAATGCCGATGTTCGTCTGGACCTCGCTGATCACCGCCTACCTGCTGATCGCGGTGATGCCGGTGCTGGCCGGCGCGGTGACCATGGTGCTGACCGACCGCCATTTCGGCACCCACTTCTTCAATGCCGCCGGCGGCGGCGATCCGGTGCTGTACCAGCACATTTTCTGGTTCTTCGGCCATCCTGAGGTCTACATCATGGCGCTGCCGGCCTTCGGCGTCGTCAGCCAGGTGATTCCGGCCTTCAGCCGCAAGCCGCTGTTCGGCTATCACTCGATGGTGTACGCAACATCCAGCATTGCCATCCTGTCGTTCATGGTCTGGGCGCACCACATGTTCACTACCGGCATGCCGGCGACCGCGCAACTGTTCTTCATGTACTCGACCATGCTGATCGCGGTGCCGACCGGGGTGAAGGTATTCAACTGGGTCGCCACCATGTGGCAGGGCGCGATGAGCTTCGAGACGCCGATGCTGTTCGCCATCGGCTTCGTCTGCCTGTTCACCATGGGCGGGCTGTCCGGCGTGGTGCTGTCGGTGGCGGCGGTCGACGTGCAACTGCAGGATACCTACTACGTGGTCGCTCACTTTCATTACGTACTGGTCGCCGGCGCGCTGTTCAGCCTGTTCTCGGCCACCTACTACTGGCTGCCGAAGTGGAGCGGGCGGATGTACAACGAGCGCATGGGCCGCTTCCACTTCTGGTGGTCGCTGGTCTGGTTCAACGTCACCTTCTTCCCGATGCACTTCCTTGGCCTGGCCGGCATGCCACGGCGGATTCCCGACTACGCCCTGCAGTTTTCCGGCTTCAACGAGGTCGCCAGCATCGGTGCTTTCCTGTTCGGCTTCGGCCAGCTGATCTTCCTGTACAACGTGCTGTGGACAATCCGGTACGGGCCGCCGGCACCGGCTCGGCCGTGGGAGGGTGCCGATACGCTGGAATGGACCGAGCCGAGCCCGGCGCCGTACCACTCGTTCTCGGACCCGGCCGAGGTCGCCCATGCCGAATTCGACCTCAACGGCCGGGTGGTGCGGCGATGAAACCGGCGACCCGTACCGCCTGGCTGGCCGCCGCGTTCGCGCTGGCGTGCTTTGTCGGCGTCATGCTGCGCCAGGCCATCAGCGGAGGGCTGGGCGGATGACGGCCCCGACGGTGGATCGTGCGGCCGGCAACCGCGTGCTGCTGTACAAACTGCTGGTGATTGCCGTGCTGATGTTCGGCTTCGCCTTTGCGCTGATTCCGTTCTATCGCGAGATCTGCGCCGCACTCGGGCTCAACGAGCTGACGCGGGCGGATGCGGCGCCGGCCAATACCCAGGTCGACCTGAGCCGCAGCCTCAGTGTGGCGCTGGACGCCAATCCGCAGCCGGGGTCGCCGTTGTCGCTGGTGCCGCTGCGGCCCAGTCTGAACGTGCATCCGGGCGAATTCGCCCATGTCGAATACCGCATCGTCAACCAGAGCCAGCGCCGGATCTGGGCGCAGGCGCTGCCGGCCTATTCGCCGGTCAGCGCGGCGCAGTACTTCCACAAGCTGGAATGTTTCTGCTTTCGCGAAATGGTGCTGGAGCCCGGCGAGTCGCGCACGCTGCCGGTGGTGTTCGTGATCGATCGCCAGGTGCCGGACAGCGTCGGCGCACTGGCGCTGTCGTACCGGGTGATCGAAGTGGCGGGGAAGGGCGGGTCATGACCGTGCTGCAGACGCTGCGCACCGTGCTGGCGGCCTTCTTCGGGGTGCGTGGCCGCCGCTCGGCCGAGCGCGACCGGCAGATTTCGCCGCGCGACATCATCCTGACCGCGCTGCTGCTGGTGCTGTGCCTGATCGTCCTGCTGGTGCTGGCGGTCAGATGGATTGCGGGATAAGGAGAACGACATGCAGGCACATACCCCCGACAGCGGCGACTACTTCGTCCCGGCCCCCAGTCGCTGGCCGATGGTCGGCGCCGTGGCGCTGTTCCTGCTCGGGCTGGGCGCGGCGCTGGCGGTCAACCGCATCGCACCCGGGATGTGGCTGCTGGCAGCCGGTGCGGCGGTGCTGGTGTGGATGCTGGTCGGCTGGTTTGGCGACGTGATCCGCGAGTCGGTCGGCGGACGCTACTCCGGCCAGGTGGACCAGTCGTTCCGCTGGGGCATGAGCTGGTTCATCTTTTCCGAAGTGATGTTCTTCGGCGCCTTCTTCGGCGCGCTGTTCTATGTCCGCGCCATTGCGCTGCCCGACCTGTCCGGCCAGGTGACCGGCCAGTGGCTGTGGCCGGATTTCCGCGCCGCGTGGCCGGCCAGCACCGGCCCGCTGACCGCAAGCGACTACACGCCGATGGAAGCATGGGGGCTGCCGGCACTGAATACGCTGATCCTGCTGTCGTCGGGGGCGACCGTGACCGTCGCGCACTGGGCCATGCTGGCCGGCCAGCGGCGCCGGCTGGTGCTGGCGCTCGGCGCGACGGTTGCCCTTGGCCTGACCTTTCTGTGCCTGCAGGCCTGGGAATACCACCACGCCTTCAGCAGCCTGAACCTGACCCTCGGCTCCGGCGCCTACGGCATGACGTTCTACATGCTGACCGGCTTTCACGGTCTGCACGTGCTGCTGGGCTCGGTCATGCTGCTGGTGGTCTGGCTGCGGGTGCTGCGCGGGCACTTCGATGCCGACCACCATTTCGCCTTCGAGGCGGCGGCCTGGTACTGGCACTTCGTCGATGTGGTGTGGCTGATGCTGTTCGTCTTCGTCTACTGGCTGTGACCGTGCCCTTTACCGGCCCGGGCCGTGCGGTGCCCACCAGCCGAGCGCCGCACCGAGCCACAGCAGACCGAACAGCAGCAGCGACAGCGCGATGCGTGCCGTCAGCGCACGCACCGCGCCCCGGGAGCCCGGGGGCTGGCGCAGCACGCGGCGCAGCGCGTGGCCCAGGCTCAGGACAATGAGGATGAGCAAGGCAATGGCGACATATCTCATGGCGACGGATTCGCAGGACGGTGCCTCCCAGTCTAGACGGCGCGGACGGGCCATGCCGTGGCTGGCTGCCATGATGGTGGCCGCCGCCTGCCTGGCACTGGCCGGCTGGCAGTGGCAGCGCGGGCAGCGCCAGGCCGCAGCGGACATGCAGCTGGCGGCGCGCGCGGTCCACGCACCGGTCATGCTGGATGAATTGCCGGCCGATACCGGTGCCTGGATCGGCCGGCGGGTGACCCTGGTCGGCCGGGTGGTCTCGCCGCCGATCCTGCTCGACAACGTGACCCGCAACGGCCAGCCGGGCTGGCGGGTGCATGAGTTGCTGGAACTGGCCGACGGCCGCAGCGTACTGGTGGTGCGCGGTTTTGCCGATCGGGCCGCCCGTGATGCACTGCCGGCCGGCGCGGGCCGGGTCGACGGCCGGCTGGCAGCATGGCCGGGCGTGCGTCGCGTGCTTGACGGGCCGGATCACGCCGGCGATGTGTGGCAGGCGCTGCCGCCGGCCGCGCTGGCGGCGGCCTATCGGGTCAGGCTGGCGCCGCTCAGCCTGATCGCCGACCGGACCGATCCACCGTTGCAGCCGCTCGATACGATGGCCGGGCGGGGCATGACCCCCGACCGGCATTACGCCTATGCACTGCAATGGGCACTGCTGGCCATTGCCGCACTGGCGGTCTGCGCGGCGCTGGTCCGTCACCCGGAAAGGACACGCCCATGAGCCCGCCCGCTGCCGGAGGCCGCCGCGCCCGTCGCATCCTGATCCTGCTGCTGCTGTTGACCGCCGCGCCGATCCTGCTGGCCACCGCGGCCTATTACTGGTGGCCGCCGCGCGGCGGCGCCAGCTATGGCCAGCTGATCGTGCAGCCGCTGCCGGTGGCGATCGCGCCGGGGCACTGGGTGCTGGCCAGCTGGGCGCCGGCGCCGTGCGATGCCGACTGCGGTCAGCGGCTGGACAATGCCCGCCGCTTGCGGGTGGCGCAGGGCGAGGCGGCCTCGCGGCTCGACGTGGTCTGGCTGTACCCGCCCGGGGCAACGGTCAGTGTCGACGCCGACGATGTGCATGCCGTGGCGCTGGATGCCGGGGTGCTGGTCGCGCTGGCGCCCGGGATGCACCCGCTCGACGACCTGTACCTGATCGACCCGCACGGCAATCTGGTCTTGCGCTACCCGGCCGGATTCGAGCCACGCCGCGCCCTGGTCGAAATCGGCAAGGTGATGAAGGTCAACCGGGGGATGGGCTGATGCGCAAACTGGTGTGGATCGCCTGGTGGCTGACGCTGGTGGTGGTGCCACTCGGCGCCTATGTGCGGCTGTCCGACGCCGGACTCGGCTGCCCGGACTGGCCCGGCTGCTATGGCCATCTGTCGGTGCCGGCTGCCGCCCATGAGCTGGACCATGCCGCAAGCCGCTTTCCCGACCAGCCGCTGGATGCCGGCAAGGCCTGGAAGGAGATGATCCACCGCTATGCGGCCGGTCTGCTCGGGCTGACGATTCTGGCGCTGACGGTCGCCGGCTGGCGCCGCGCGCGTCGGGCCGGCCTGCCGCCACCGGCACTGGAAACTACGCTGGCGGCCGTGCTGGTGCTGCAGGCCCTGCTTGGCATGTGGACGGTCACGCTGCTGCTGAAACCCGCCGTGGTGACGCTGCATCTGATCGGCGGCATGAGCACGCTGGCGCTGCTGACCGTGTTGCTGGCCCGCGAGCGCGGACTGGCGCCGGTCCGGCTGGCGGCGCGGGCGCGCTGGGGGGTCGGGCTGGTTCTGGTGGCGGTAGTTGGCCAGGTGCTGCTTGGCGGCTGGGTCAGCAGCAACTACGCGGCGCTGGCCTGCGGCGTGCAGTTTCCGGCCTGTCGCGGCGAATGGCTGCCGGACGGCATGCTGTTCCGCGACAGTTTTCATGTCTGGCGCGCGCTGGGCGAAACCGCCTCCGGCGCGCTGCTGTCCAGCGATCACCTGACTGCCATCCACTGGCTGCACCGCGCCGGTGCCGGCGTGGTGACGCTGTCACTGGGCCTGCTGCTGGTCCGGCTGTGGCCGCAACACCGCCTGCGCCGGCACCTGCTGGCGCTCGGTGTCCTGCTGCTGACCCAATTGCTGCTCGGCATGGCCAATGTCCTGCTGCAATTGCCGCTGCCGCTGGCCGTCGCGCACAACGCGGTCGGTGCCTGGCTGCTGGCCGGTGTGGTGCTGCTCGGCTGGCGGGTCTGGCAGTCGGCGGCACAGACCGTTTCCGACCCATCCGCTGCCTGGAGTCCATCATGCGTGAATCGGTACTGAGCCCTGCCGGGCTGTGGCGTGACAAGGCGGCGGCGCTGCTGTCGCTGACCAAGCCGCGCGTGGTGCAACTGATCACTTTCTGCGCACTGATCGGTTTTCTGCTGGCGGTGCCGGGCTGGCCGGATGCGGTGACGTTCGTCGCCACCGGGGTCGGCATCACCCTGGCGGCGGCCGGCGCGGCGGCGATCAACTGTCTGGTCGAACGGACGGTCGATGCGCGCATGCGCCGCACCGAGCGCCGGCCGCTGGCCAGCGGCCGGCTGGCGCCGGTCGAGGCGCTGGTGTTCGCCGTGCTGCTGGCGGTGACCGGGCTCGGCATACTGTGGATTCGGGTGAATGCGCTGACCATGTGGCTGACGCTGGCAACCTTCGTCGGTTACGCCATCGTCTATACGCTGTGGCTGAAGCCGGCCACGCCGCAGAATATTGTTATCGGCGGCGCCAGCGGGGCGATGCCGCCGCTGCTCGGCTGGGTCGCGGCCACCGGGCAGATCAGCGGGGATGCGCTGCTGCTGTTCGCCATCATCTTTGTGTGGACGCCGCCGCATTTCTGGGCGCTGGCGCTGTACCGGCGCGACGACTACGCCCGTGCCGGCCTGCCGATGCTGCCGGTCACGCACGGCGAGCGCTTCACCACCCTGGCCGTGCTGCTGTACACCCTGCTGCTGTCGGCGGTGACACTGCTGCCGGTGGCGACCGGCATGGCCGGCGGGCTGTATCTGCTGGCTGCGCTGGCACTGAACGGCCGCTTCCTGCAGATTGCATTTGGCATGCATCGTCGTTATGCTCACGCGACTGCCCGCCGCGCGTTTGTCTTTTCGATCTGGTATCTTTCCGGCTTGTTCGCGGCCTTGCTTGTGGACCACTACCTGCCTTGGCCAATGTCCTGATCCCCGTTGCGGGGAGGGCACTGGCGTGGACGCTATGAAATACCTGATCCGCGCCCTGGCGCTTATGCTCGTTGCCTGTCTCGCCGCCTGTTCGCCCGAGCCGGCGGCGCCTGCTTTCTCGGCGACCGATGTCACCGGGATCGACTATGCGCGCGACTTCTCCCTGGTCAACACCAGCGGCAAGCCGGTCCGGCTGTCGGACTATCGCGGCAAGGTCGTCGCCGTGTTCTTCGGCTACACCCACTGCCCCGATGCCTGTCCGACCACCATGGCCGAACTGGCCAATGCGATGAAGAAACTCGGCGCCCGGGCCGATAAGGTCCAGGTGCTGTTCGTTTCCGTCGACCCGGAACGCGATACGCCGGATGTGCTGGCCGCCTATGCTGGAGCATTCGATCCGCGCTTCCGGGCGCTGACCGGTACGCCAGAGGCGATCGCCAGGGTGGCGGGCGATTTCAAAGTGGTTTACCGCAAGGTCGCCGGCGATCATGCCGCCGAGTACACCATCGATCATAGCGCCGGCACGTATTTGTACGATCCGGACGGTCGCCTGCGGGTCTATGTGCCGTACGGCAGCGGCGCCGACGTGTTTGCCCACGATATCGGTGCGCTGATCGGCCCTGACCGCTAGGCGTCATCCTTCAGGCCTGACCCCAAGATTCACACAGGATTAGAAACACGTGACCGATTCCGCCGAATCCCCAGCCGCCGAGCCCAGCGATACCAACGGGCTCCACAAACCGCTTCGTCCCAGCGACGAACTGGCGAAATTCGCCATGAGCACGCCGCTGGAGATCGTCCATCACATTCGCCGGGTCATTGCCGCGTCGAACCTGGTGACGGTGTTCTCCAATCGAGGCAAGACCTTCATGCTGACCCGGCTGCTGGCGGTGGATGCCAAGGCCGGCAAACTGGTGTTCGACATCGGCTCCGGCGATGACGTCAATCGCCAGATTGCCTCGTCGGACCGCAATGTGTTCGTCTGCTCGCCGGAAGGCATCAAGACCCAGTTCGTGACCGGCCCGGCCCGGCTGATCAGCTGGGAAGATCGCCCGGCCTTTGTCGTCGACCTGCCGCTCGAAGTGATCAAGCTGCAGCGCCGCGAGTATTTCCGCATCCAGACCCCGCTGGCCAGCCCGCTGCTGTGCCGCCTGCACGACTACGTGAACCCGGATGGCGAACGCGGCATCTCGCTGCCGATCTACGATGTCAGTCTCGGCGGCCTGTCGCTGGTGCTGCCGGGCGATGCGCCCGGCTTCGAGATCGGCACCGTGTTCTCCGACTGCTCGCTCGACCTGCGCCAGCAGGGCTCGCTGCCGGTCGAACTCGAAATCCGCAACCGGCTGATCATGCAGCAGAAGAACGGCGCCGAGCAGCATCGTATCGGCTGCATGTTCATCCATCTCAACCACCCGCTGCAGAACCAGTTGCAACGCTATATCGCCCAGCTGGAGCGCGAACGCCGCGCGCTGCTGGACTGAACCGCTTCAGAAAGTCGTCTTCATGCTTACCATTGCGCTCTCCAAGGGCCGCATTTTCGATGAAACCCTGCCGCTGCTGGCGGCGGCGGGCATCGTTCCGTCCGAGGACCCGGAGTCCTCGCGCAAACTGATCATCGGCACCAACCAGCCGGACGTGCGGCTGATCATTGTCCGCGCGTCCGACGTGCCGACCTATGTCCAGCATGGTGCGGCCGATCTCGGCATCGCCGGCCGCGACGTGCTGATCGAACACGGCGGCGCCGGCCTGTACCAGCCGCTGGACCTGGAAATCGCCAAGTGCCGGATGATGGTCGCGGTCCGCAAGGGCTTCGACTACGAGGCCGCCGTGCGCCAGGGCGCGCGGCTGCGCATCGCCAGCAAGTATCCGGGCATCGCCCGCGACCACTTCGCCAAGAAGGGCGTTCACGTCGACATCATCAAGCTGTACGGCTCGATGGAGCTGGCGCCGCTGGTCGGGCTGGCCGACGCCATCGTCGACCTGGTGTCGACCGGCAACACGCTGAAGGCCAATGATCTGGTCGCGGTGGAACCGATCGTCGACATCAGCTCGCGGCTGGTGGTCAACATGGCCGCGCTGAAGCTCAAACACGACATCATCCGCCCGCTGCTCGACACGTTCGCGTCCAGCGTCGCGGTCTAGGAGCCGGCACCATGTGGGAAACCCTGCTGGCCATCACTGTCATCGCCACGCTGGCGATGATGAGTCCGGGTCCGGACTTCTTCCTGGTGGTGAAGAATGCCGCCCGCTATCCGCGTGCGGCGGCCATGGCGACCGTCGCCGGCGTCAATGTCGGCATCCTGGTTCACATGAGCTACTGTATTGCCGGGCTGGCGCTGGTGATTGCCACCACGCCGTGGCTGTTCAACCTGCTCAAGTACGCCGGCGCAGCCTACCTGATCTGGATCGGCATCCAGGCGCTGCGTTCGCGCGGCGGTCCCGGGCTGGCCAGTGTCGGCACGGCGCCGCGCGAGCAGATCGGCCTGCGCGCTGCCTTCATGCAGGGCTTCCTGTGCAATCTGCTGAACCCGAAGGCCACGCTGTTCTTCTTCAGCGTGTTCACCCAGCTGATCCGCCCGGATACCGGACTGGGCGAAAAAGCGCTGATCGGCTTTGTCATTTTCGCGCTGGGCGTGGTTTACTGGCCACTGCTGGTGCTGGCGATCCAGCATCCGGCCGTGATCCGGGTGATGTCGCGCCTGCAACGCGGCATCGACCGCGTGCTGGGCGGCGTGCTGGTGGCGCTGGGCATCAAGGTCGCGCTGTCCTGAGCGTTTCCGCCGGGACCGGCGCGCCGGTCCGTAACGAACTTTAGTGTTGGTGTGAGTCCATGTCTGTCCGCATTCTGAATACCGCCGAGGCCGGCTTCGACGCCGCGCTGTCCGAGTTGCTCGCCTTCGAAAGCGCGCAGGATCCGGCGGTCGACACCGCCGTTGCCGCGATCGTCGAAGACGTCAAGGTGCGTGGCGATGCCGCGCTGGTCGAATATACCGCCCGCTTCGATCGTTTCACCCCGGCGTCCGCCACGGCGCTGGAACTGACCCGCACCGAACTGGAAACCGCGTTCCGGCGCATCCCCGATGCGACGCGCATCGCGCTGGAACAGGCCGCGGACCGGGTACGACGCTACCACCAGCACCAGTTGAGCAGCTCGTGGAGCTACGTCGAGGACGACGGCACGCTGCTCGGCCAGCAGGTCACGGCGCTCGACCGGGTCGGCATCTACGTGCCGGGCGGCAAGGCCGCCTATCCGAGCTCGGTGCTGATGAATGCCATGCCGGCCAAGGTGGCCGGTGTCGGCGAAATCATCATGGTGGTGCCGACGCCGGGTGGCGAACGCAACGACCTGGTACTGGCCGCCGCCTATCTGGCCGGCGTCGACCGTGCGTTCACCGTCGGCGGGGCCCAGGCTGTCGCCGCGCTGGCCCACGGCACCGAAACCATTCCCGCCGTCGACAAGATCACCGGCCCCGGCAATGCCTATGTTGCCGCCGCCAAGCGTCGCGTGTTCGGCGTGGTCGGCATCGACATGGTGGCCGGTCCGTCGGAAATCCTGGTCATCTGTGACGGCAGCACGCCGGCCGACTGGATCGCGATGGACCTGTTCAGCCAGGCCGAACACGACGAGATCGCCCAGGCCATCCTGCTCTGTCCGGACGCGGCCTTTATCGACGAAGTCCGCGCCAGCATCGAGCGCCTGCTGCCGACCATGCCGCGTCGCGACATCATTGCCGCCAGCCTGGCCAACCGTGGCGCGCTGATCCAGGTCGCCGACCTGGCCGAGGCGTGCGACATCTCCAACCGCATCGCGCCCGAGCACCTGGAACTGTCGGTCGCCGATCCGGAAGCGTGGCTGCCGCAGCTGCGTCATGCCGGCGCGATCTTCATGGGGCGTTTCACGTCCGAATCGCTGGGTGACTACTGTGCCGGACCGAACCACGTGCTGCCGACGTCGCGCACCGCGCGGTTTGCGTCGCCGCTGGGGGTGTACGACTTCCAGAAGCGCTCCAGCCTGATCCGCGTCAGCGAGGCCGGGGCACAGACCCTGGGCCGTATCGCCAGTCCGCTGGCGCATGGCGAAGGGCTGATCGCCCACGCACGCAGTGCCGAGATGCGCCTGCACGACTGATGGCCGGGGCTGCCCGGCAGCGGGCAATCCAGTACTGGGTATTTCCCGTGATGGCGTCATAATGAAGGTCCGGGCGACTGCCCGGCCTGCCGAAATTGTTGTCGTGCCCGAGTTGAGAGATGACCTCCCCACTGATTCGCCCTGAAATTGCCGCACTTGCGGCCTACCACGTACACGATGCCTCGGGCTATCTGAAGCTCGACGCGATGGAAAATCCGTACCGGTTGCCGGACGCGCTGCGTGCCGAGATGGGGACCAGACTGGCCGACGCACTGATCAATCGCTATCCGGACCCGTCCCCGGCCGGCCTGAAGGCCAGGATCGCCGCTGGCTTCGGCGTGCCGGCCGGCATGGATCTGCTGCTGGGCAACGGCTCGGACGAAATCATCCAGCTGGTGGCGATGACGCTGGCCAGACCGGGGGCCACATTGCTGGCGGTCGAGCCGAGTTTCGTCATGTACCGGATGATCGCCACCTTCTGCGGGCTGGCATATGTCGGCGTCCCGCTGCGCGACGATTTCCAGATCGACCTGGACGCCACACTGGCCGCCGTGCGCGAGCATCGTCCGGCGCTGACCTTCCTGTCCTATCCGAACAACCCGACCGGGCCGCGCTTCGACCGTGCCACGGTCGAGGACGTGATCCGCGCGGCCAGCCCGGGCCTGGTGGTGATCGACGAGGCCTATCACGCCTTTGCCGACGACTCGTTCCTGCCGCGACTGGGCGAATTCGACAATGTGGTGGTGATGCGCACGCTGTCCAAGCTCGGCCTGGCCGGGCTGCGACTGGGCTTCCTGGCCGGCAGTCCGGCGTGGCTGACCGAATTCGACAAGGTGCGGCTGCCGTACAACGTCAACGTGCTGACCCAGACTGCCGCGCTGTTCGCGCTCGAACACCTCGACGTGCTGGACCGGCAGGCAACGCAGCTGCGCGCCGAACGCCGCCGGCTGTCCGACGCGCTGGCCCGCCTGCCGGCGCTGACCGTCTATCCGAGCGAGGCGAATTTCATCACCATCCGCGTACCGGATGCCCCGGCGACCTATGCAGCGCTGAAGGAAGCCGGCATCCTGATCAAGAATCTGCACGGCGCCCACCCGATGCTCGACAACTGCCTGCGGCTGACCGTGGGCACGCCACAAGACAATGCCGCCATGCTGGCGGTCCTCAATGCACTGTTTGCCTGACATGCGCCAAGCTACCGTTACCCGCAATACCCTTGAAACCCAGATCACGGTGTCGATCGACCTCGACGGCACCGGGGTCGGCCGCTTCCGGACCGGCGTGCCCTTCCTCGATCACATGCTCGACCAGATCACGCGCCACGGCCTGATCGACCTCGATATCGAGGCGGCCGGCGACCTGCATATCGACGCGCACCACACGGTCGAGGATATCGGCATCACGCTGGGCCAGGCCTTCGCGCAGGCGATCGGCGACAAGCGCGGCATCCGCCGCTACGGTCACGCCTACGTGCCGCTCGACGAGGCACTGTCGCGCGTGGTCATCGACCTGTCCGGCCGTCCGGGCCTGGTCTACAACCTGGAATTCACCCGCGCGACGATCGGCAGCTTCGACGTCGACCTGTTCAGCGAGTTCTTCCACGGTTTCGTCAATCACGCGATGGTCACGCTGCATATCGACAACCTGCGCGGCGTCAACAGCCATCACCAGGCCGAGACCGTGTTCAAGGCCTTTGGCCGTGCCTTGCGCATGGCGGTCGAACCCGATGAACGCATGGCCGGCCGCACGCCGTCGACCAAAGGGACGCTGACGGCATGAAAATCGCAGTCGTCGATTATGGTATGGGCAATCTGCGCTCGGTCACCCAGGCGCTGGAGCATGTGTCCGCCGGGCGGGCCGAGATCCTGCTGACAGACCGGCCCGAGCTGGTGGCCGCTGCCGACAAGGTGGTGTTTCCGGGGCAGGGCGCGATGCGCGACTGCATGGCCGGGCTGGTGCAGTCCGGGCTGCGCGACGTGGTGCTGGACGCCGCCCGCAACAAGCCGTTCTTTGGTGTCTGCGTCGGCGCGCAACTGCTGCTCGACCACAGCGAGGAAGGCGACACCGCCGCGCTCGGTTTTTACCCCGGCACGGTCAAGCGTTTCCCGAGCGGCCAGCTCGATGCGGCCGGTGCGCGGCTCAAGGTGCCGCACATGGGCTGGAACGAAGTCTGGCAGACCCGCCGTCACCCGCTGTTCGACGGCGTGGAAGATGGCGCGCGGTTTTATTTCGTCCATAGTTACTACATGGCGCCGGCCGACCCTGCATTGAGCCTCGGCTTTGCGGAATATCCGTTTGCCTTTTCGGCCATCCTCGGGCGCGGCAATGTGTTCGCCACCCAGTTCCACCCGGAGAAAAGCGCGGCGGCCGGTCTGCGGCTGCTGGACAATTTCATCGGCTGGGACGGGAGCGACGCATGACATCCGTCACTGCCCGCGGATGCGTGGCCCGGACATGAGTGCCATGGCGCTGCTGATGCTGGTGAACCTGCTGCCGCTGGCCGACCGCCCGCCCGAACATGTACCGAAACCCGCGCTGCTCGACGATGTCGGCCGTGCCGTGCTCGGCTGCTATCACCCGTCCGGCGATGTGCACGATGTCCAGCTGACGCAGTCGGCCTGGGGCGGCGCACGCCGGTATGGCGCGGATCGCGCCGGCATCATCAAAGTTAACTGGCGTGGGGCGCTCGGTCATGACCGGGTGCTGTACGCTGCCGTGCTCGGACGCGATCGCCGCGAGGCTCGTACCGTGCTTTTGTCGGACACCGCCAGTATCCCGGCGAGTCCGGATTGTCCGCTGGAACAGTGGACTCAACCCAACCATTTGTAAATCTGGCAATCATGCTGCTCATTCCCGCCATCGATCTGAAAGACGGACAATGCGTCCGTTTGCGCCAAGGTGTCATGGAAGATGCCACCGTGTTCTCCGACAACCCGGTCGAAGTCGCCACGCACTGGCGCGATCAGGGGGCTCGTCGCCTGCACCTCGTCGATCTCAACGGTGCCTTTGCCGGCAAGCCGAAGAATCTCGGCGTGATCCGCGACATCCTGACCGAAGTGGCTGATGACATGCCGGTCCAGCTGGGGGGCGGGATTCGCGATCTCGACACCATCGAGCGCTATCTCGACCTCGGCCTGACCTACGTCATCATCGGCACTGCTGCGGTCAAGACCCCCGGTTTCCTGCGTGACGCCTGCGACGCCTTCCCCGGCCATGTCATCGTCGGTCTCGACGCCAAGGACGGCAATGTCGCCGTCGACGGCTGGGCCAAACTGACCGGCCAGAACGTCGTCGACCTGGCGAAACGCTTCCAGGACTACGGTGCCGAGTCGGTGGTGTACACCGATATCGGCCGCGACGGCATGCTGTCCGGTGTCAACGTCGAAGCGACCGTCAAGCTGGCCCAGGCGCTGACCATCCCGGTCATTGCCTCCGGCGGCCTGACCAACCTCGACGACGTGCGCGCGCTGTCTGCCGTCGAGAGCGAAGGCATCGAGGGGGCGATCACCGGTCGCGCCATCTACGAAGGCACGCTCGACTTCAAGGCCGCGCAGGATCTGGCCGACACGCTGGCCGCGTAAGGGGCCCGGCGGCGCGGCCGCCGCGTACCGGCCCGCCCTCGCGAGGGGGCGGGTGTCGCGGCGTGCCGCGCGTTCACCCAACAGGAACAGACCGACTCCATGTCGCTAGCCAAACGTATCATCCCCTGCCTTGACGTGACCGCCGGACGGGTGGTCAAGGGTGTCAATTTCGTCGGCCTGCGCGATGCCGGCGATCCGGTCGAAATCGCGCGACGCTACAACGAGCAGGGCGCGGACGAACTGACCTTTCTCGACATCACCGCCTCCAGCGACGCACGCGACATCATCCTGCACGTGATCGAGTCGGTGGCGGCGGAAGTCTTCATTCCGCTGACCGTCGGCGGCGGCGTCCGCGCGGTGGACGATGTCCGCCGGCTGCTGAATGCCGGTGCCGACAAGGTCAGCATCAACACCTCGGCGGTCACCAACCCGCAACTGGTGGCCGACTGCGCCGCCCGCTTCGGCTCGCAGGCCATCGTCGTCGCCATCGACGCCAAGAGCGTCTCGCCGGAGAATGACCGCTGGGAAGTGTTCACCCATGGCGGCCGCAACGCCACCGGGCTCGATGCGGTCGAATGGGCGCGCAGGATGCAGGCGCTGGGCGCCGGTGAAATCCTGCTGACGTCAATGGACCGCGACGGCACCCGCATCGGCTTCAACCTGCCGCTGACCCGAGCGGTCAGCGATGCCGTCGACGTGCCGGTGATTGCATCCGGCGGCGTCGGCAACCTGCAGCATCTGGCCGACGGCGTCATCGAAGGCCATGCCGATGCCGTGCTGGCCGCCAGCATCTTCCACTTCGGGGAGCATACTGTCGGCGAGGCCAAGGCGCTGATGCGCGCGCAGGGCATTGAAGTCCGACTCTAAGCATTTAAGCCGGCGAACGTATCGCCGGCCCGGCAGCCAGGAGAAGCACGATGAGTACGATGCACCCGCAGGACTGGGCCGATCTGGTCCATTACAACGAACAGGGGCTGGTCAACGTCATTGCCCAGGATGCGCGCACCGGCCGCATCCTGATGGTGGCGTGGATGAACCGCGAAGCGTTGCAGCTGACCGCCGACACCCATATCGCGCATTACTGGAGCCGCTCGCGCGCCAAACTGTGGAAAAAGGGCGAAGAGTCCGGCCATCTGCAGCGCGTGGAGGAAATCCGCCTCGACTGTGATGGCGACGCCGTGCTGCTGCTGATCGAGCAGGTTGGCGGCATTGCCTGCCACACCGGCCGCGAAAGCTGCTTCTACCGCCGGCTCGAAGGCAGTGCCTGGATCGTGACCGACGCGGTGAAAAAGGATCCGCAAGCGATCTACGGCAAACCGGACGCGCATTGAATCCGGGCCCGGCATGCGGTTTTCTTGACCTGCCGGGCTGCTTTTGTCATCCGGCGCCGTTAGACTGGCGCCGGTAACTCCCCAGACTCACGAAAGTGCGAACCATGATTCCCGCCGAAGTGCTGTACAGCATTGCCGACACGCTCGAAGCGCGCAAAAGCGCGGCCCCGAGCTCGTCCTACGTGGCGAGCCTGTTCAACAAGGGCGAAGATGCCATCCTGAAGAAGGTTGCGGAAGAAGCCGCCGAGACGCTGATGGCGTCCAAGGACGGCGACAAGCTGCACCTGGTGCGGGAAGTGGCGGATCTGTGGTTCCACTCGATGGTGCTGCTTGCCTTCCACGGCCTGCGTCCCGAGGACGTGCTGGCCGAGCTCAAGCGCCGCGAAGGCATCTCGGGCCACGACGAAAAAGCGTCGCGGACCGCTTCCTGACCGCATCCGCAAGGTTTTCCCCCATGACCGACTGCATTTTCTGCAAGATCGCCCACGGCGACATCCCGTCGAGCAAGCTGTATGAAGACGACGACGTGCTGGCCTTCCACGACATCCATCCGAAGGCACCGGTGCACTTTCTGGTGATCCCGAAACGGCATATCGACTCGCTGTTCGTGGTCGACGACAGCGATGCACCGCTGCTCGGCAAACTGATGGTCACCGCGTCGAAACTCGCGCGCGAGCAGGGCCTCAGCGAAGGCTACAAGACCATCGTGCATACCGGCGAGGCCGGCGGGCAGGAAGTGTTTCATCTGCACGTCCACGTACTGGGCGAAGCAGCGTAAAATCGCGCGCGGCGACGCCGCCAATCCCCCGCTTCCCGCCGGGACGGGCATTTACTTACCATCCGCACCCGCCGCGCGGGGGCAACATCGATATCTGAAGGCAGGACATTATGGGATCGTTCAGCATTTGGCACTGGCTCATCGTGCTGGTCGTTGTGGTGCTGATTTTCGGCACCAAGAAGCTGCGCAACGTCGGTCAGGACCTGGGCTCCGCCGTCAAGGGCTTCAAGGACGGCATGAACAGTGACGCCACTCCCGCCGCCAAGGCCGACGACAGCGCGGCGCAGAAGGAAGGCCGCGTGATCGACGCCGAACCGACTGACAAGAAGTAAGCCGTGTTCGACATCAGTTTCGGCGAGCTGCTGGTCATCGGCATCGTCGCGCTGGTGGTCATCGGGCCGGAGAAGCTGCCCAGTGTCGCCCGTACCGTCGGCGCCCTGGTCGGCCGGCTCCAGCGCTACGTCAATGACGTCAAGACCGACATCCAGCGCGAGACCAGTTTCAGCGAACTCAGGCAACTGGGCAGCGAAATGACCGATGCCGCCGACAACCTGCGCCAGACCATCCATCGCCAGATGAGCGAAGTGGAAGGCGCGGTCAACGACGTCAAGTCCGGCATCGAGGCACCGCTGGCCGAGGCCGGCGCCGCCGTGCGTGAAGCCGGCGACAGCGTGGCCGCCGCCTTCGACCTGCGCGCCGATGCCGCAACGGCTGACACCGTGCCTGCCGCCACTGCGACCGACACGGTCAGCGTCGCCGCCAGCGATACCCCGGCGACCGACGGTCAGCCGGCGCCGGACGTCGACGACGGCCAGCTCGACCTGTTTGCCACCGCCCCGCCGCCGCCGGCCACCCCGCCTGCGGCCGGCGACGTTTCCAGCAAGGCCGCATGACCGAACCCGCTACCGAACAACCCCTCGTCGCGCACCTGCTCGAGTTGCGCACGCGCCTGGTGCGCGTGATCCTCGGCATCGTCATCGTCTTTCTTGCGCTGTTCCACTGGTCCGGCGACATCTACGCGCTGCTGGCGCGACCGATGATGCAGGTGATGCCGGCCGGTGCGCAGATGATCGCCACCGACGTCACCACGCCGTTCTTCGTCCCGCTGAAGGTGACGATGATGGTCGCCTTCGTGCTGGCGCTGCCGAACACGCTGTACCAGCTGTGGTCCTTTGTCGCCCCGGGGCTGTACAGCCACGAGAAGCGGCTGATCCTGCCGGTGATGGTGGCGTCGATCTCGCTGTTCCTGATCGGCATGTCGTTCGCCTACTTCCTGGTATTCCCGGTGGTATTCGGCTTCATGACCGCCGTCACCCCGCATGGCGTGGCGATGATGACCGACATCGACAAATACCTGTCGTTCGTGCTCGGCATGTTCCTCGCCTTCGGCATCACCTTCGAAGTGCCGGTCATCGTCGTGCTGCTGACGCGTTTCGGCATCATCACCGTCGAAAAACTGCGCGAAGCCCGTCCGTACGTGATCGTCGGCTCGTTTGTCGTCGCCGCCGTGGTCACACCGCCGGACGTGCTGTCGCAGATCATGCTGGCACTGCCGCTGTGGCTGCTGTACGAACTGGGCATCATCTGCTCGGGCTGGCTCGGCAAGCCGCAGCCACGCAAGGAGCAGGACGCATGAACCGGATCGCCGTGTGCCACTGGGGGGCGATCACCAGCCTGATCGGCCTGATCGTGCTGACCCTGGCATGGGAGCTGTGGCTGGCGCCGCTGCGTCCGGGCGGCAGCCTGATGGCGCTGAAGAGCCTGCTGCTGCTGGCGCCGCTGTTCGGCGTCCTGCGCGGCCGGGTCTACACCTACCAGTGGGCGAGCATGTTCATCCTGTTCTTCTTTGCCGAAGGCGTGATGCGGGCCTGGTCGGACACCGTACTCCTGTCCCGTGTCTGCGCCGGCATCGAGATCGCGCTGTGCACCCTGTTCTTCGCCTCGGCGGTCTACTACGCCAGATTCGCCCGGATGGCCGGCATCCCGGTGCGCTGATCCCCCGGCATTGACCCGGTCAATGCCGTCTTTCCTGCTGCTTTCTGCAGTAAAAACCAGCAAATAATCAGCGGCTTCCCGTTGCAACTCGGGAATCCGGCAGATGGCATGCGCGCCGGTGCCGCGTAGCGTGACGGAGTCCAATCCGTCCCGCGCCGTCACCATGCCCCTCGTCCGCCGCTGCGTGCCGTCCCTGCTGATTCCGCTGCTGTTCCTGCTGGCTGCCGGCGCCGGCGCGGACGGCATCGTCGCCGACCCGGGGGCCGCGAGCACGCAGCAGCCGGTGGTGCAGCGCACCGCCAGCGGCCTGCCGCAGGTCGACATCCAGACCCC
>NZ_QLTJ01000023.1:0-37872 GCF_003269145.1 Microvirgula sp. AG722
TTCCAGCTTGCCGTTTTCCTCGACCTCGGCATAACGCATCACCGTCCACGACTGGGCGGTGAGGTCGGCCGGGTTGTCGTAGACGCCGACGTTGTGGCCGACTTCGTCGCGCAGGTCGTTCCACTCCGAGCAGGCGACCTGACAGGCCTTGCAGCCGATACAGGCCGACACGTCGATCAGTTTGGACACCTCGAGGGTGTGCCGGGCCTGCGGCGGTGAGGTCGGGCTCGCGGAGCGGCGGGTGATGTCAAGCGATTGCAGTGCCATGGTCCGCCCTCCTCAGGCTTTTTCCAGATTGACGAGGAATGATTTGTACTCCGGGGTCTGCGTGTTCACGTCACCAACGAACGGCGCCAGCGTATTGGTGATAAAGCCCTTTTGCGTGGCGCCCTCGAAGCCCCAGTGCAGCGGAATGCCGATCTGGTGCACGGTCTGGCCATTGACCTGCAGCGCCTTGATCCGCCTGGTCACCACCGCCTTGGCCTTGATAAAGCCGCGTTTGGAGCTGAGCTTGACCGTATCGCCCTGGCTGATGCCTTTTTCCTTTGCCAGCGCCTCGCCGATTTCGACAAACTGCTCCGGCTGCATGATGGCGTTCAGCCGCGAGTTCTTGGTCCAGAACAGGAAGTGCTCGGTCAGCCGATAGGTGGTGCCGACATACGGGAAGTCGGTGTGGACCCCCATCCGCGCCCGGTCGTCGGCAAACAGCCGGACCGCCGGGCTGGATACCACCTTCGGGTGCAGCGGGTTGGTGCCGATCGGCGATTCCATCGGCTCGTAGTGCTCGGGGAACGGGCCATCGGCCATCTTGTCGACCGCGAACAGCCGGCCGACGCCCTCGTTGTTCATGATGAACGGGCTCATGGCCGTATCCGGCGCCTCGTCGATCTTGAAGTCGGGCACATCGGCGCCGACCCACTTCTCGCCATTCCACTTGATCAGCTGGCGTGCCGGGTCCCACGGCTTGCCGGCCGGGTCGCAGGAGGCGCGGTTGTACAGGATGCGGCGGTTGGCCGGCCATGCCCATGCCCAGCCCGGCGTGTTGCCGAGGCCGGTATCGGCATTGTCGCGCCGTGCCATCTGGTTGCCGGCCTGGGTCCAGCTGCCGGCGAAGATCCAGCACGCGCACATCGTGCTGCCATCGTCCTGCAGCGCGGCGAAACCGGGTATCTGTTCGCCCTTTTTCGCCAGGAACTGGCCGGGGTTCTTCGGGTCCGGAATGTCGGCCAGCGCGCGGCCGTTCATTTCCTTCGCCAGTTCTTCCGGTGTCGGGTTCAGCGGGTCGCGGTACGGCCAGGCCAGATTGAGGATCGGCTCCGGCGCCTTGCCGCCGTCCTTGCGATACAGTTCGCGCAGGGCGACGAACAGCTCGGCCATGATTTCCTGGTCGGGGCGCGCTTCACCCGGCGGGTTGGCGCCCTTCCAGTGCCACTGCAGCCAGCGGCTTGAGTTGACGATGGCGCCGTCTTCCTCGGCAAAACAGGTCGACGGCAGGCGGAACACCTCGGTCCTGATGCTGGCGGTATCGACGTCGTTCTGCTCACCGTGGTTCTGCCAGAAGGCGGCGGTCTCGGTGGCCAGCGGGTCGATGGTGACCAGGAATTTCAGCTTCGACAGCGAGGCGACCGTCTTGTTCTTGTCCGGGAAAGCGGCAATCGGGTTGAAGCCCTGGCAGATATAGCCGTTCATCTTGCCCTGGTGCATCAGCTCCATCGCCTGCAGCACGTCGTAGGACTTGTCCCACTTCGGCAGCCAGTCGAAGCCCCAGTTGTTGGCGGCGGTGGCGTTGTCGCCCCAGAACCATTTCATCAGGCTGACGAAGAATTTCGGCGTATTGCCCCAGTAGTTCAGCTGCCCGGCCTGTACCGGCTTCGGCGTCGACTGGGAAATATAGGTTGCGTAGTCGGTCTGCTTGTCGGTCGGCAGCACCAGATAGCCGGGCAGGCTGGTCGACAGCAGACCGAGGTCGGACAGGCCCTGGATGTTCGAGTGGCCGCGCAGGGCGTTGACGCCGCCGCCGGGCATGCCGATATTGCCGAGCAGCAACTGGATCATCGCCATGGTGCGGATGTTCTGCGTGCCGGTGGTGTGCTGGGTCCAGCCGAGCGCGTACAGGATGGTGCCGACCTTGTCGCGCGCCGAGGTGGCGCCGAGCATCGCACACACCTGCAGGAAAGCGTCCTTCGGCGTGCCGGTGATATTGCTGACCACTTCCGGGGTGTAGCGGCTGTAGTGGGCCTTCATCAGGTTCCACACGCAGCGCGGGTCCTGCAGACTCGGGTCGCGGCGTGCCTGGCCGTTTTCGTCCAGCGCGTACTGCCAGCCGCTGCGGTCGTACTTGCCGTGCCCGGCATCGAAGCCGGAGAACAGGCCGTCATCGAAGCTGTAGCCGTCGCCGACGATCAGGCTGGCGTTGGTGTACGACTTCACGTACTCCCACTGGATCTTGTCGTTGGCGATCAGCCAGTTGATGACGCCGCCGAGGAAGGCGATGTCGGAACCGGCGCGGATCGGCACGTACAGGTCGGCGACGGCGGCGGTGCGGTTGAAGCGCGGATCGACCACCACCAGACGCGCGCCGCGCGTGCGCTTGGCCTCGATCGCCCACTTGAAGCCGACCGGGTGCGCTTCGGCGGCATTGCCGCCCATCACCAGGATGAAGTCGGCATTCCTGATGTCGACCCAGGTGTTGGTCATCCCGCCGCGACCGAAGGTAGTTGCCAGCGCCGACACTGTCGGCGCGTGACAGACGCGGGCCTGGGCGTCGAGCGCCAGGATGCCGAGCGAGCGGGTGACTTTCTGGGTCAGGATGCCGGTTTCGTTGCTGGAGGCGGACGCGGCGAGGAAACCGGTAGTCAGCCAGCGGTTGACGGTCACGCCGTCGGCGTTCTTCTCGATGAAGTTCGCATCGCGGTCGGCCTTCATCAGCCCGGCGATGCGGGTGAGGGCATCGTGCCAGCTGATGCGCTGCCACTTGTCGCTGCCGGGGGCGCGGTATTCGGGGTATTTGAGCCGGTTGGCGCTATGGATGAAGTCCACCAGCCCGGCGCCTTTCGGGCACAGCGAGCCACGGCTGACCGGGTGATCCGGGTCGCCTTCAATATGGTAGATGGACGGAATCGCATTTTTGGCGCCATCGCCGAGGCTGTACATCAGCACGCCACAGCCGACCGAACAGTACGGACAGTTGTTGCGTGTCTCGGTGGCCCGCTGCAGCTTGTAGGCACGCACATCCGCCAGTGCCTGGCCGGGGGTGAAGCCGAGCGCCGCAATCGTGCTGCCGGCCATGCCGCCTGCGGTCAGTTTGAAAAACTGACGTCTGGTGACCTGCATGGTGTCTCTCCCAGTTGGTTTTTTTGATCGGCACCGGATGCCTGGACGACGCGCGCGTCGTGTGCCGGAGCGGTCCGCATGGCGCGGCCGTTCAGATCGGATAGACGGGGGGAGGGGAAAGACGGGACAGCAAGGGCGGTACGGATGACCGCCGTCGTCGTGGAACACGACCATACGGGATGTCTGCGCATGCTTTCGAACCGGACCGGCTACGGAAATGCATCAGGCATGGATTTTAATCAGCCTGTCTGACTGCTGATAGTTGTCGGTGGCGGAATCCGGCTTCCGGCTGATGCGAATTTGATCTGGATCAAATAGTGATGATTTTTCTCGCGGCCAGGCAGGTGGGGAAACCGCCGTCGCCGCTGTCCGGAATGGCTGTTATTGCCAACTGGGTAGAAAAGAAATGATAATAGTTATCGTTTGAATTTTCAGCCCTGTCCAGCAGGCGAAAGGTGCATGTCGTGCTTACCGGTGGAGGCTCGCAGTCCGCAATCGTCCAGGACCTGTATCTGGCCCATCAGGGCTGGCTGCAGGGCTGGCTGAGAAAGAAGCTGGGTTGCGCGTTCGAAGCCGCTGACCTGATGCATGACACCTTTATCCGCGTGTTGTCCGGCCAGGATGCCGGACAGATCCGCGAACCGCGTGCCTACCTGACCACGGTGGCGCACGGGCTGATGGTCAACCACCTGCGGCGCAAGGAACTGGAGCGTGCCTATCTGCAGGCACTGGCCCTGCTGCCGGAACCGGAAACCCAGGGGCCGGAAACGCGCGCACTGGTGCTGGAAACACTGATGGAAATCGATGCGCTGCTCGACGGCCTGCCACCGAAGGTGAGGCGCGCTTTCCTGCTGTCGCAGCTGGAAGGCTGCACCCATGCCGAAATCGCCGCCGATCTTGGCGTGTCGGTCAGTTCGGTGCGCCAGTATCTGACCCGTGCGGTGCGGCAATGCCTGTCCCTGCTGCTGTAGCGCGGCGGCCGTCGCCGCAGGTGCTGGACCAGGCTGCGGACTGGCTGGTGCGGCTGACCGCCGGCGATGCCACCGATGCCGACCGGGAGGCGTGGCGACGCTGGCTGGCGGCCGACCCGGCGCATGCCCGGGCCTGGGAGGGCATCGAGGCACTGACGCAGAAATTCGGTGTCGTGCCACCACGCGTCGGTCTGGCGGCGCTCGACCGGCCGCAGTCGCTGGCCCGGCGGCGCGCACTGGAAAAACTCGTGCTGCTGGTGTCGGTCGGCGGGGCCGGCTGGTTTGGCTACCGCCATCTGGCCGCCGATGCCGACGGCACGCTGCTGCATACCGGCAAGGAAGCGCCGCGCGAAGTGTCTCTGGCCGATGGCACACGGGTCGTGCTCGATGCCGGCACCCGGCTGGAGGTCGCTTTCGATGCGACGCAACGGCTGCTGGTTCTTGGCGAGGGGCGGGTACTGGTCGAAACCGCTACTGACCCGGCCGCCCGGCATCGGCCGTTTGTCGTCGCCACCCGGGACGGCCGGCTGACCGCGCTCGGCACCCGCTTCAGTGTGCGCCAGTGTTCGCAGGGCAGCCGGCTCGCGGTCTATGACGGCGCGGTCGAAATCCGTCCGCGTGACCCTGCTGCTGGCGTGCAGGTGCTGCAGGCCGGACAGCGCACCCGTTTTGATGCGGGCAGCATCGCCCCGGCGCGACCAGTCGATGAACAGATGGCGGCCTGGGCCAGCGGCATGCTGTTTGCCGACCGGATGCCGCTGGACGCGTTTGTCGAGCAGCTGGCGCGCTACCGGCATGGCTGGCTGCGCTGTGATCCGGCGGTGGCCGGCCTGCGGATTTCCGGCGCCTTTCCGCTCGATGACACCGACCGGGTGCTGGCCGCGCTGGCGGATGCCCTGCCGGTCCGCATCGATTCGCTCACCCGTTACTGGGTCACGGTCGGCCCGCGCTGAGGCGGCGAAAAAAAATATTGCGCCGGACCTGTCACTTTTCGTTTTTCGATTGGCATGGAAAGTAAGAGCTGATGACTGGCGCCGTCGCCACGCGACCGGGCCGGCCTTCTTCCACCTGCTTCCCTGAATCGGAGAATCCGCATGACCACTGGTCGCCCGCACGCCACCCGAATGGCGGCGACTGCCCCTTGCCGCAAGCCTGATCCGCTGGCGCTGGCCGTGACCGCCGCGCTGCTCGGCCTGTCGCTGACGTCGTTGTCGCTGCCGGCGCTGGCCGCCGAGCCGGCCGCCGCCACTGCCGGCAAGAACCACCACATCGCCGCCGGGCCGCTGGGACGGGTGCTGTCGGGCTTTGCCGCCAGCGCCGGGGTACTGCTGTCGTTCGACCCGGCAGTGACGGCGGGCAAGACCAGTCCCGGCCTCGACGGCCGCTATACGCCGCAGCTGGGCTTTGCCCGGCTGCTGGCCGGTACCGGCCTGGAAGCCGTGGCGAACGGCAGCGGCGGTTATGTGCTGAAAACCGCACCGAAACCGGCGGGCGAGGCTGCCGGCTCGCTGGCCGGCGTGCAGACGCTGGCTGCGGTCGACGTCAATGCGCGCGGGCTTGGCGCCCGCACCGATGGCACCGGTTCCTATACCACCGGCTCGACCAGCACCGCGACCAAGTTGCCGCTGTCGCTGCGCGAGACGCCGCAGTCGGTCAGCGTGATTACCCGCCAGCAGATGGACGATCGTGGCCTGACCCAGATCGATGAAGTGCTGAAGGCGACCGTCGGCATCACCGTCACCCAGGCCGGTGCGGCCGGTACCGACAGCAATGCGCTGTACTCGCGCGGTTTCGCCATCGAGAACTACCAGATCGACGGCATTCCGCAATACAGCAACAGCACCCAGGACGTGAACGACATGGCGCTGTACGACCGGGTCGAGGTCGTGCGCGGCGCCACCGGGCTGATGAACGGCGTCGGCAGCCCGTCAGCGACCGTCAACCTGGTGCGCAAGCGGCCAAAACGCGAGTTCGAGGCCTCGGTATCGGCCACGGTCGGCTCGTGGGATTTCTACCGTACCGATGTCGACCTGTCGGTGCCGATCACCGAGGGCGGCAATGTGCGCGCGCGGCTGGTTGCTGCGCTGCAGGACAGCGATTCGTGGGTCGACCGGCTGAAGGAAAGAAAGGCCGTCTTCTCTGCCATCGTCGAGGCGGACCTGACGCCGGACACCACGCTGGCGGCCGGCTTCGATGTCCAGCACCACGACTCGAACAATATGGGTCGTGCCGGCGCGCCGCTGTTCTTCAGCGACGGCAGCAAGACCCATTTTCCCCGCTCGTTCAACTCCGGCGCCGACTGGGCGTATTACAACCACCACAAAAGCTCGTTCTTCGGCTCGCTCGAACACCGCTTCGACAATGACTGGCTGGCCAAGCTGGTGCTGACCCAGTCGCGCGACCATTACGATGCCGTGCTCGGCTATGCCGGTGGCGGCTACCCGGACCGGCAGACCGGTGCCGGCGTCAGCCTGTGGGCCGGTCGCTGGAACCAGACCCCGGTGCAGAACGCGCTGGATTTCTATGCGTCCGGTCCGTTCTCGCTGTTCGGCCGCAAGCATGACCTGGTGGTCGGCTTCAATATGTCGCGCACCAGCAGCGATGACCCGACCTATCCGCTGTGGCGCTTCCCGGGCTGGGACTCGTCGGTGCCGGATATCTACAAGTGGGATGGCAGCAACCCGGCCAAGCCGGATATTGCCCAGAGCGGCAACTATCACTTCAGCGAGCGCCAGTCCGGCGCCTACATGACGGCGCGCTTCCGCCCGACCGACGCGCTGTCGGTGATTGTCGGCAGCCGGGTCAGCAACTGGTCGCAGGACACCTACAACCATTACTACGACGGCAGCAGCGATTCGGGCAAGCGCGGCAAGCATGGCGTGGTCACCCCGTATCTGGGCGTGGTCTACGACCTGAACGACAACTGGTCGGTCTACACCAGCTACACCAATATCTTCAAGCCGCAGGACAGCAAGGACAGCAGTGGCCAGTACCTCGATCCGCTCGAGGGCAACAGCTATGAGGCCGGGATCAAGGGGGCGTTCTACGACGGCCGGCTGAACGCCAGCCTGGCGGTGTTCAAGGTCGATCAGGACAACCTGGCGGTCGAGGATGTCGGACATCTGACGCCGGACGGCAATACGGCCTACAAGGCAGCCAAGGGTACGAAGAGCCGTGGTTTTGAAGTCGAAGTGTCCGGCGAAGTGCTGACCGGCTGGCAGGTCGCCGGCGGCTTTACCCATCGCACCTCGGAAGACGCGCAGGGCAAGCCGGTCAATACCGTCGCCCCGGAAGACCTGTTCAAACTGTCGACCGCCTACACGCTGCCCGGCGCCTGGAATCCGCTGACCATCGGCGGCGCGCTGGTGTGGCAGAGCAGCATCTACAGCGACAGGGTCGGCCCGCACGGCGAGCGCTTCACCCAGCCCGACTACGCCGTGCTCGACCTGATGGCGCGCTACCGCTTCTCGCGCCAGCTGAGCGCATCGCTGAACCTGAACAACGTATTCGACAAGAAGTACTACTCCACCTCGTCCAGCAGTTTCTACGGCGCGCCGTTCAATGTGATGGCGTCGGTCAAATACACCTTCTGACTGTCGTTGATAGCGGCGGGACCGGCACGCAGCCGTTCCCGCCGCCGCATTTTGCAAGGAAATTCCCGATGCGTATTGCCTGCCAGGCACTGATTGCCGTAACCCTTGCCGCCGGCCTGTCGTTGCCGGCGCAGGCCGCCTATCTGTGGGCGGCGCGTACCGATGATGGCGCCGTTTCGCTGCGACTGGGCGAGCTGTCGTCCCCCCGGGCGGACGACGATGCCGGCACGCTGCTCGCGCCGCGCGCCTTCCTCGCCGACGGCAAGGCCCTGCCGCTGAGCCGTGCCGGCAGCGGTTTCGCCGTGGAGGCCGGGGCGTCCGGCGACGTGCGCGCCGAGGCGCGCCAGCTGGATGGCCAGGGCGGCCTGACGATCTACCACGCCAGGGCCGGCCGCAGCGAAACCCGTGCCGTCAGCGATCTGGAACTGGTGCCGACCCGGCCGGACGGCAATACCTTCCGCCTGTTCTGGAAGGGCAAGCCGGTGGCGGCCGATCGGGTCAATGTGCAGACCTCGGCACAGTGGAACCGCTCATTGCAGGCGGCGAAGGATGGCAGCGTCACGCTGGATACGCCGTTCCCCGGTCGCTACCTGCTGGAAGTCTCGGTCAGGGTGAACGGCGTGGTGACGGTCGATGGCAAGCGCTACGAAGCGGTGCGGCATACCGCCACCACCTCGTTCGAGGTCGGGAAGTAGATCGATGGCGAGATGGGCAATACCCGGGCGGCGCCGTGCGCTGCTGTGTGTCCTCGGCCTGCTGCTGGCCAGTGCGGCTGCCTGGGCGGCATTCGGTCGTGCCGCGCCGCGCTGGGACACCGTGCTGCTGGCGCGGGGGGATGTCGAGGACAATGTGACCGCGCTGGGCACCCTGCAGCCGCGCCGTTATGTGGATGTCGGCGCGCAGGTGTCCGGGCAGATCCGCCGCATCGCGGTGCAGCCGGGCGACCGGGTCGGGCAGGGCGCCGCGCTGGTCGATATCGACCCGAGCGTGCAGCAGGCCGAAGTCGATGCCGGCCGTGCCGCACTGGCCAGCCTGCGTGCGCAACTGGCCGACCAGCAGGCGCAGTTCGATCTGGCCGCGCAGCAGCATGCGCGCCAGCAGCAACTCGCTGCCGGTGATGCCACCCGCGACGAGGACCGGCAGATCGCACAGGCGGCCTGGCGCTCGGCGCGGGCGCGGCTTGACCAGTTGCGCGCGCAGATCGACCAGACCCAGTCGACGCTGAAGGGCAATGAGGTGCGGCTCGGCTATACCCGCATTTTCGCGCCGATGGCCGGCACCGTGGTGTCGCTGGAAGCGCGTGAAGGGCAGACGCTGAATGCGACTTACCAGACCCCGAACCTGCTGCGCATCGCCGATCTCGGCACGATGACGGTGTGGACCGAGGTGTCCGAGGCCGATGTGCACCGGGTCAAGCCGGGCATGGCGGTGTATTTCACCACCCTCGGCATCGACGGCCGGCGCTGGCAGGGTACGGTGCGTCAGCTGTTGCCGGCACCGCCGGCCACGGCGGCGCAGAACGGCACGGCACCGGTCACGGCCGGCAGCAAGGTGGTGTCGTATACCGTGCTGTTTGATGTCGACAACCGCGACGGAGACCTGATGCCGCAGATGACGGCGCAGGTGTTTTTCGTTGCCGGCCGTGCGCGCAATGTCGTGCTGGCGCCGGTGGCAGCGCTGGAAGCCGTGGCCGGCAAGCCCGGTGTCTGGCGTGCCCGGGTGCTGGATGCGGACGACCGGGTGGTCGTGCGCGAAGTGCAGCTGGGGGTGCGTGACCGCTTCCGGGCCGAGGTCCGTTCCGGGCTGCAGGCCGGAGAGCGGCTGATCACCGGCGAGCGCGCCACGCCGGCCGGACCGCCGAGGTTCAGCCTGTGAGCACGCCGCTGATCGAACTCGACGCGATCCGCAAGGCCTATGGCGGCGGCGATGCACCGGAAGTGGAAGTGCTGCATGGCGTGTCGCTGACCATTCATGCCGGCGAGTTCGTTGCCATTGTCGGCAGCTCCGGTTCCGGCAAATCGACGCTGATGCACCTGCTTGGCTGCCTGGACCGGCCGACATCGGGACAGTACCGCTTCTGCGGCGTCGATGTGGCCGGGCTGGATGCCGACGAACTGGCCTGGCTGCGCCGCGAGGCATTCGGCTTCGTATTCCAGGGCTATCACCTGATCGCGACCGAAAGCGCGCGCGAGAATGTCGAAGTGCCGGCGATCTACGCCGGCATGCCGGCTGCCGAACGCGAGGCGCGGGCGACGGCGCTGCTGTCGCGACTCGGGCTGTCCGCCCGCCATGACTACCGGCCGAACCAGTTGTCCGGTGGCCAGCAGCAGCGGGTGTCGATTGCGCGGGCGCTGATGAACGGCGGCCGCATCATTCTGGCTGACGAACCGACCGGTGCCCTCGACAGCCAGAGCGGCATCGAGGTGATGGCGCTGCTCGACGAGCTGGCTGCGGCCGGTCATACCCTGATCCTGATTACTCACGACCGGGCGGTGGCGGCGCGCGCGCGCCGGGTGATCGAGGTCCGCGATGGCCGGGTGGTTGCCGATTCCGGCCCGGATGCCAGCCGGGCTGACGGCAGCGACAGTGGCTGGCTCGAACAGATGGCCGACGGCAGCCGCACCCGGGCGGCCACGCTGGCCGGCGACATGCGCGAAGCCTGCCGGGCGGCATGGCGGGTGATGTGGATCAACCGTTTCCGCACCGCACTGACCCTGCTCGGCATCGTGATCGGCGTGGCGTCGGTCATTGTCATGCTGGCGGTCGGTCAGGGCTCGAAACAGCGCGTGCTCGAACAGCTCTCGGCATTCGGCGCCAACAATATCTATCTCGGCCCGAATGGCGACAGCGCGCGCCAGAACGGTGGCCGGGTCACGCTGGAAGATGCGGCCGCCATCCGTACCGTACCGAATGTGGCGCTGGTGATGCCGTACCTCGAAGGGCAGGTGGTGATCCGCTACGGCAACCTCGACTACCGCGCCGAGGGCGGCGGCGTCAGCAGCGAGTTTCCGCAGGCGCTGAACTGGAAAACGGCGCGCGGCATGTTTTTCTCGGCCGAGGACGAACGGACCATGGCCAAGGTGGTGGTGATCGGCGAACGGGTGCGCGATGCGCTGTTCAAGGACGATGACCCGCTCGGGCGCCGGGTGCTGCTGGACAAGGTGCCGTTCCAGGTCATCGGCGTGCTGGCGTCCAAGGGCGCGCAGTCCGGCGACAGCGACGAGGACAACCGGGTGGTGCTGCCGTTTTCGACCGCCAGCAGCCGGCTGTACGGCAATCCGTATCCGTCGTGGCTGACCATTGGTCTGGCCGATGGCGCGAAGCTGCAGGAAACCGAGGCGGCCATCGACGCCCTGATGCTGGAGCGGCATCGCCAGCGCGATTTCCGCATGTTCAATGCCGCGTCGCGCATCGCGGCACAGGCGGCGACCAGTGACACGCTGTCGCTGCTGCTGGCGCTGATCGCTGCGGTGTCGCTGCTGGTCGGCGGCATTGGCGTGATGAACATCATGCTGATGACGGTGCGCGAGCGGACGCGCGAGATCGGCATCCGCATGGCGACCGGCGCGCGTCAGCGCGACATCCTGCGCCAGTTCCTGACCGAGGCGGTGCTGGTGTCGCTGGTCGGCGGACTGGCCGGGGTACTGATCGGGCTGCTGGTCGGTGGCGTGCTGGTGCTGTTCGGTCTGCCGCTGATTTTCTCCGTCACCGCCATGGTCGGCGCCTTTGCCTGCGCGCTGCTGACCGGGCTGGTGTTCGGCTATATGCCCGCGCGGCAGGCGGCCCGGCTCGATCCTGTCGTCGCGCTGGCGGGGGAGTGAACACCATGATGATGGCAATCCGCCGTTTTTTTCTGCTGTCGCCGCTGTGTCTGCTGGCCGCCTGCGCGCTGCCGGTGACGAACACCGACGCCGGCCTGCCGATACCGGCGCACTGGCGGCAAGCCGCTGATGGCGAGACGGATGGCATCGATGCCGACTGGTGGCGCGGCTTTGGCAGCGCCGAACTGGACCGGCTGGTGGGCGACGCCCGGCGCGACAGTCACGATATCGCCGCTGCCGTGGCACGGCTGGCGCAGGCCAGCGCCCGGGCCAGGGTGGCCGGTGCTGCGCTGGCGCCGGAACTCTCGCTGACGGCCGGCGCCTCGCGTACCGGCCGTCTCGGCGGGCAGGCTGACGAGGGCAGGGCATTCAACGCCGGGCTGTCGGCCAGTTACGAACTGGATTTCTGGGGTGGCAATCGTGCTGCCCGCGCCAGCGCGCTGGCCGGTGTGCAGGCGTCGCGCTTCGATCGCGATACGGTGCGGCTGACGGTCAGCGCCAGCGTGGCATCGGCCTATCTGCAGACGCTGGCGCTGCGCGAGCGGGCAGCGATCGCCCGCGCCGACCTGGCACGGGCCGAGCGGGTGCTGGCCACCGTGCGCGTGCGCGCCGGGGCCGGTGCCGAGACGCCGCTGGCGCTGGCGCAGCAGCGCGGGCTGGTGGCCAGCGCGCAGCAGCAGGTCGATGCCCTGGCGCAGCAGGCGCGCGATGCGCTGATTCTGCTGGCCAGCCTGGGCGGGCACCTGCCGGCCGGTTTCGATATCGAGGGTGAACGGCTGTCGGCGCTGGGCTGGCCGACGCTGGACGCCGGTCCGCCCTCGGCACTGCTGACCCGGCGTCCGGATCTGGCCCGCGCCGAAGCGCGACTGGCGGCGGCCGATGCCGACATCACCGTGGCGCGGGCCGCCATGCTGCCGGCGGTGCGGCTGACGGCCGGCATCGGCTCGAACAGCGACCGGGCCGGCCGCTGGCTGGACAACCCGGTCTACAGCCTGGCCGGGGCGTTGACCGCGCCGATCTTCAATGCCGGCCGGCTGGCGGCGCAGCGCGATCAGGCCGACGCGCGCCGGGCCGAACTGCTGGCCGATTATCGCCAGGCCATCGTCGCCGCTTTCCGCGATACCGAACAGGCGCTGAACACGATTGACGGACTGGAGCGTCAGTTGCGCTCGGCCGATGAGGCGCACGAGCAGGCTCAACGTGCGCTGACCCTGGCCGAGCGACGCTATCGGGCCGGCGCAGACACGCTGCTGACCGTACTGGATACGCAACGCACGCTGTTCGCCGCCGAGGACGAGCGGCTGACGCTGCGCCTGCGGCGCCAGCAGGCGGCAGTGGAACTGTTCAAGGCCCTCGGTGGCGGCTGGAGGCGCGATGACACCCTTTGATGCCCTGGTGGCCGCCGGGCTGCGAGCCAGCGTATTTCGCCTGCGGGTGCTGGAGGTGTTCGCCCGCGAGCCGGCGCGCTACTTCGCTGTCGAGCAGATTGCCGCCGAACTGGTTGCCCATCAGGCGCGCCAGGTATCGCTGAGCACCCTGTATCGCCAGGTCAACGCGCTGCATCGCGGCGGGGTGCTGCTGGCCTGCCGGCTGGTGTCCGGCACCACGGTGTTCCGCTGGCTCGACGGCGCGCCGCCGGCCATGCGGCTGGTCTGCCGCCGTTGCGGCCGGATCGAAGAAACCGATGACCCGGCGCTGCACCGCTGCCTGACACGGCTGGTGGCCGGTATTGGCTGGCGGCGGTCGCTGTTGCCGCTGGACTGCCATGGTGTCTGCGCGTGTTGCCGGCCGCTGTTGCAAGGCGGACGCCGGCGCACGGCGAAAGTGCCTGTTCCGGATGGAGAAAATTCTTGCCGATAAAGAAAAATGATTCTCGTTATTGTTTGCTTCTGCTAGCCTTGCAGCCGCCGACGCAGAGCCCGGGCTGCTGCGTCCTCGTCCCGCCGGCCTGCATCGACGCGGGGGTGTCATGAAAAAAAAGAGCGACATGGTCCAAGTCCAAAAGAAATCGAATGCCAGGCTGTGGTTCCTGTTCCACAGCTGGCTGGCGCTGCCCATCTGGGCTTTCCTGTTCTTTGTCTGTCTGACCGGCACCATCGCCACGGTCAGCCAGGAAATCATCTGGGTCGCCAATCCGGATACGCGGGCGCGGCAGCCGGACGGTGATCCGCCGCTGCTCGGCTACGACGCGGTGCTGGCCGCCGTCAATCGCAACCGCCCGGATGCAGTGGTGCAGTCGATCTCGCGGCCGGTGAAGTCGCAGTTCGCGCTGACCGTGCGGGTGACCAATCCGGATGCGACCAGCGAAACGCTGTACGTGAACCCGTATACCGGCGGGATCCAGGGGTCGACCTCGGGCTTCGATTTCCGCCAGTTCATCCGTGCCATTCACGGCTGGCTGCTGATGCCGTTCAACGGCAGCTACAACCTCGGCTGGTATGCGGTGTCGGCGCTGGCGATTCCGCTGCTGGGCTCGCTGATTACCGGGCTGGTGGTCTACAAGCGTTTCTGGCGCGGCTTTCTCAAGCCCCGGCTGCGCTTCGACAAGGGCTCGCGCGTGTTCTGGGGCGACTTTCACCGTCTGGCCGGCATCTGGTCGATCCCGTTTATTGCCATCATCGCCGTCACCGGCCTGTGGTTCCTGATCCAGGCCGCGCTGGCCGACAACCACGTGTCGTTCTCGACGGCCGGCATACCGGTGGTGGTGGCGCGCGAGGATGTGCCGCCGAGCCCGGACGGCCGCGCGCCGCAACGGCTGTCGCTCGACCAGGCCGCACAGATTGCCAGCAAGACCTTCCCCGACCTGACGCCGACCTTCGTCAGCCTGCCGGCCAATGCCTACGACCCCATCAGCGTCGGCGGTCGCGGCAACTATCCGCTGCTGTTCGAGGAGCTGAGCATCAACCCGTACAACGGTCGGGTCGAGTGGTCGCGCCGCGTGTCCGACCGCTCCGGGCTGGAGCTGGTCACCGAATCGATGCGCCCGCTGCATACCGGTGACTTCGCCGGGCTGTGGCTGAAGCTGGTGTATTTCTTCTTCGGCCTGCTGCTGACCATGATGGTGTTCAGCGGCCTGCTGATCTGGACCAAACGCACGGCGCAGGCGACTGCCGCCGTGATCAGGCGGCCCCGGCCGGCGGCGGCATCGCCGGTTGCCGTGGCAGAAAGGAGCGCGCCATGAGCCGCAAGCCGCAACCCGCCTCGCGTGCCGGCCGTCTGTGGTTCCGCTGGCGTTTCCATCTCAGCGCGCTGCTGATCCTGATTCCGCTCGGCTATCTGCCGCAGTACTTCCACACCCTGGGGCTGATGAGTGGCGACAAGGGCCTGGGCGAGCGCGAGCTGGCCGAAAAGCAGGTCGGACCGTGGACGGTGCGGCTGGCCGAGTGGCAGGCGCGCGAACCGATCCGCGATGGCGAGGCCGGTTACATCAAGACCTTCACGCTGGCGCCGTGCGCCGGCTGCGGAGCCGGGATCAAGGCCGCCTATCTGCGTGTCGGCAAGCCGCGCAATCTGCGCACCGCCGGCGGGCTGTTCTCCGGTACGCCGTACCGGCAGATGGCCAATATCCCCATTCCCGAACGCAGTCGCGCCGATGCGGCGATCTGGCTGACGGTCGAGGGCTGGGACGGGGCGGTGCATCAGACCAGCTGGCCGCTGGCAGAGGCCTCGCCGGCGACGATGGCATGGCTGAAAAAACAGGGAGCAGGACAATGAAGGCAAATCGGTATGTAAAAGGAATGTCGGCCCTGCTGGCACTGGCCGGCCTGATGGCGGTCAGCCAGCACGCCAGCGCGCACAACCCGTTGTGCCAGTGTCGAAATATTGCCGCTGGCCAGGTCAGTTGCAAGGGCGGGTTTTCCGATGGCAGCGGCGCGCCCGGCGTGACGCTGGACGTGGTCGGCTACAACGAGAAAACCCTGGTCAAGGGCAAGCTCGGCGCCAATTCGACACTGGTATTCAAGCGCCCGGCCGGCGAGTTCTACGTGGTGTTCGATGCCGGTCCCGGCCATGTGGTCGAAGTCGATCACACGGATATCAAATAGCGATGGCGACCCGGATTGTGGTGCGCCCGGCCGGTGCCGGGCATGAAACCCTGTGGGTGGCGCTGTGGGCCGCGCTGATTCTCGTCGTGGCGGCGACCGTGGTCGTGCTGCGCGCGGATCGCGCCGGCGAGCAGGCGCTGCCCGCCCACCAGATCGATGCCCGGCGCGACCTGACCGCGGCCGAGCAGGGGGTGTACGCCGACCTGCTGATTGCCGCCGACGAGATCCCGCTGCTCGACCAAGGCAAGCCGGCGGTGGCGGCGCTGGCCGATGCCGGCCTGCCGCCGTTCGCCACCGATGTCAGCAGCGCGAAGCGTGGCGGCCATGTGTGGTCGCGATTGCAGGACGGCACCCGGCTGGCCTTTGCCGGTGTCAGCGCCGATGCCGGGGTCGCCGGCTCGATGCTGCTGCGTATCGCGGCTGCCGATGACGGCCACGGTCATGCCGCTGCCGCCGATGTATGGCTGCGCCGCAGCCTGAAGGCGCTGCCGGCACGGCTTGATGATGCCAGCCTGGCCGAGGCCGGCTGGCTGCAGGTCGTTGCCCGCTTCGATGCGGGCGTCACGCGTCAGTCGCAGGACTGACAAGCCCATCCCGAACTGAAGAATCTGCCATGTCACCCGTATTCTCTTTGCCGTCCCTGACTTTTCGCCCTGTCTGGCGCGCCGTGCTGGCCTGCGTCGCGCTGGCCTGCCTGCTGGCACAACCGGTCTGGGCGCAGGACAAGCGCCTGCGCATCGGCGTGACCCTGCATCCGTACTACAGCTATGTAGCGAATATCGTCGGCGACAAGGCCGACGTGGTGCCGATCATCCCGGCCGGCTTCAACCCGCATGCATACGAGCCGCGCGCCGACGACATCAAGCGCGTCGGCACCCTCGACGTCATGGTGGTCAATGGCGTCGGCCATGACGATTTTGCCGAGCGCATGATCGCCGCCAGCGAAAAACCGAAACTGCCGGTGATCGAGGCCAATGCCCAGGTGCCGCTGCTGGCCGCGACCGGCATGGCCGCACGCGGTTCCGGCAAGGTGGTCAATCCGCACACCTTCCTGTCGATTACCGCGTCGATTGCCCAGGTCAACACCATTGCCCGCGAGCTCGGCAAGTACGATCCGGCCAATGCCGCCGTCTATGTCGCCAATGCCCGCCGTTATGCGCAGAAGCTGCGCAAGCTGCGCGCCGATGCGATGGCCAAGCTGGCCCGGGCACCGGGCGCCGATTTCAAGGTCGCCACCATCCATGGTGCCTACGATTACCTGCTGCGCGAGTTCGGCCTCGAAGTGACCGCCGTGGTCGAGCCGGCGCACGGCATCGAGCCGAGTCCCAGCCAGTTGAAGGGCACTATCGACCAGTTGAAGCGGCTGCATGTGAAGGTGATCTTCTCCGAACTGAACTTCCCGTCCGCCTACGTCGACACCATCCGGCGTGAAACCGGCGTACGCCTCTATGCGCTGTCGCATATCTCGTACGGCGCCTACAGCGCTGCCAAGTACGAGCAGGAAATGGCCAAGAACCTGGCCACCGTGGTGCAGGCGATCCAGGAGTCCGGCCAGTGAGCGGCCCGGCCCTGTGCTTCGAGCAGGTCGGCCTGACGCTGGGCCGCACTGACATCCTGTGCGAGGTGTCGCTGCGGGTGGCCGCCGGCAGTGTCCACGCGCTGGTCGGTCCGAACGGTGGCGGCAAGAGCTCGCTGGTCAAGACCCTGCTCGGCCAGACGCCGCATCGCGGCACGCTGACGCTGGAGTGGCCCGGTGAGCAGGCCGGCGTCATTGCCTATGTGCCGCAGGCGCTGGAGTTCGATCGCGCACTGCCGATGACGGTCGACGATTTCATGGCCGCGATGTGTCAGCGCCGGCCGGTGTTCTTCGGTCTGTCGCCGCACCGGGCCGATGCCATTGCCGAGGCGCTGGGGCGGGTCGGCCTGCTCGACAAGCGCCGCCGGCGCATGGGCGCGCTGTCCGGCGGCGAACGTCAGCGCGTGCTGCTGGCGCAAAGCCTGATTCCGGCGCCGGGGCTGGTGGTGCTCGATGAGCCGATGTCGGCGCTGGACGAAGCCGGCGCGGCCATCTTCGAGCGCCTGCTGGCCGGCTGGCGCGAGGCCGGCGTGACCGTGCTGTGGATCGAGCACGATCTGTCGGCGGTTGGCCGGCTGGCCGACCATGTGACCGGCCTGAACCGGCGCGTGCTGTTCGACGGCCCGCCGGCGCCGACGCTGACGCCGGAGCGGCTGATGGCGCTGTTCTCGACCCGGCCGGCGGCGGCCGGGCTGGAGGTTGCCGCATGACCCTGTTCGAAAGTTTTCGCCTCGCCGTGCAGGGCTGGGCCGCCGGCGGCTGGCTGCCGGCCTCGCTCGGCTACGGCTTCGTCATCAATGCGGTGCTGGCCGGGCTGGTGATCGGGCCGGTGCTCGGCGGGCTTGGCACGCTGGTGGTGGTCAAGCGCTTCGCGTTCTTCTCCGAAGCGGTCGGTCATGCGGCGCTGACCGGCGTGGCGATCGGCATCCTGCTCGGCGAGCCGTACACCGGTCCGTATGGCGGGCTGTTTGGCTACTGCCTGCTGTTCGGCGTCGGCCTGAACTATCTGCGCAACCGCACCGGCCTGTCGCCGGACACGCTGATCAGCGTGTTCCTGTCGGTGTCGCTGGCACTTGGCGCCAGCCTGCTGCTGATCCTGTCCGGCCGCATCAACGTCCACATCCTGGAAAACGTGCTGTTCGGCTCGGTGCTGACGGTCAATGGCCAGGATCTGCTGGTGCTGGCCGTGGTGGCGGCGCTGGTACTGGGGCTGACGCTGCCGAACTACAACCGCCTGATGCTGGCCAGCTTCAATCCGCAACTGGCCGGTGTGCGCGGCGTGCCGGTCAAGGCGCTCGACTACCTGTTCGTGGTGATGGTCACCCTGGTCACCGTGGCGGCAGTCAAGGTCATCGGTGCGATCCTGGTCGGTGCGCTGCTGATCATTCCCGCCGCTGCCGCGCGCTTGCTGAGCCAGTCGCTGAAGGGCTTTTTCGGTCTGTCGGTGCTGCTGGCGACGATCAGTACCCTGGTCGGCATCCTGCTGCCGATCGAACTGGAACTGCCGGTGCCGTCGGGCGCCGCGATCATTCTCACGGCCGGTCTGCTGTTCGCACTGGCGGCCATCGCCCGTGGCGTGCTGCCGGGCCTGAAAGGAAATGCCGGATGAACAAACTGACTCTGACCTTGCTGGCCGGCCTGCTGGCCGGTGCCATGAATACGGCGCTGGCCGGCCCGGTCGTGCTGGCCGCGCACCCGCTGACCCAGGCTCTGACGGCGACACTGACCGCCGACACCGGTATCGAGGCCCGCCGCGTGGCGCCGGCATCGATCCCGCCGACCCGCCTGCTGTCGTACTTCTCCGGCCGGGGCGCTCCCGCGCTGCAGCAGGCGGCGACCGGGGCCGATGCCGTGGTCGCCCTGCGGTCGATCTGGCCGGAAGATCCGCTGTACCCGCTGGCGCGGCGCAGCAATATCCGCATCGTCGAGATTGACGCCGCCCGCCCGGTCGACGGCGCCTTGCCCGGCATTGCGCTGCAGGGCGGTCCCCAGGCTGCGGCACTGGGGGCCTACCCGTGGCTGGATGCGATCAATCTCGGCCGCATGGCCGATATCGTGGCAGCCGACCTGGGTCGGCTGTCGCCGGACGACCGGGCGAAAATCGAGAGCAATCTGGCTGCTTTCCGCCGTCAGCTGGTGACGCTGGCGGCCGGTACCGAGGCGCAACTGGCCGCGGTCAGCAATGTGTCGGTGCTGAGCCTGTCCGACCGGCTCGATTATCTGATTTCCGGTTTCAACCTCGATCTGGTCGGGACCGAGCTGAAGGAGGAGGAGGCGTGGACGACGCAGGCGCTGGACGCGCTGAGCCAGCGACTGAAGTCGCAGTCGGTGGCACTGGTGGTGCATCACCAGCAGCCATCCGAAGAGCTGGCCCGTGCCATTGCCGCCGGCGGCGCCCGGCTGGTGGTGCTGGATACCACTGGCGCCGATCCGCTGGGCGAACTGGAGCGCAATGCCACCCGGCTGACCCGCGCCCTTGGCGCCCGCCGGTAAGAGGACTGCGCGCTCAGTCCGGCCGCTCGCGCAGACGGGCATAAGGCATGCTGTCCCGGCTGGCGGTCACGACATGGACATTGTCGTCACGCCGGTAGCAGCGGGCCAGCGGGGAGCGGCAGCTGGTCCGGCCGGTGCCGACGCCGAGCCAGTCCTGGATCAGCTCGAAATTGTCGGCGGTCGAATACGGTCCGGTAACCCGTCCGCTGCGGCGGCTGGTGGCCGCGACCTGCCGGCTGTACCAGATGAACTGCGGGACATCGAAAGCCTGCCGGCTGGGCAGGCCGCCACCGTGGACATAGACCGGATGCCGCTGCGGCTGCCGTTCCAGCCCGTGGTCGGAGAAATACAGCAGCGACGCTTTCTGCCGGTCGAGCAGCGGGAAGATCTGCCCGAGCAGGGCATCGGTGTAGCGGATCGAGTTGTCGTAGCAGTCGTCGGCCGGCTCGCCGCCGGTGAATACCGTGGCGTGGGGCGGGAAGCGGGCGCAGGCCGGCGGGTGGCTGCCGTTCAGGTGCAGCACGATCAGTTTTCTGCCGGGCGTGGCGAGCGCCTCGCGCAATGGCGCCAGCAATGCCCCGTCATGGGCGCCATGGACCCAGTGCTGCTGTCCGGCGCTCAGCGCGATGCCGCTGATGCTGCTGGCCCACAGGCCAAAGGCTTCCTGTTTTGAATACCAGAAGGTGCGGAACCCGGCCTGGTTGGCGATATGGATCACATTGTCGGCATACAGCAGTGGATCGTGGCGTGCCGGGTGGCTGGCACTGAGCGCCAGCGGCACGGCCAGATTGGTCAGCGGCGCGCCGGCGATGGCCTGGTCGAACACCAGCATGGCATCCTGCCGCCGCCGGGCGTTCGGGGTGGTATCCCGCCGGTAGCCGTACAGGCTGTGATGGCTTTTCCGGGCCGATTCGCCGATGACCAGTACATAGGTATCGATGCCGCTGTCGGTGACGGTCAGCCTGTGCCGGACCGGGTGGCGGGCGATGCGGTCGAACAGCGGCTGGTCATGCAGGGCAGCGGCGAAATGGCTGCCGTTGAACAGGGCGCTCTTGCGCAGCAAGTGTACGCTCGGCACCTTCCGGTCCGCCGGCGGATCGTCCATGCATGCCGCTTTCAGCCAGCTGTAGCCGGCATAGGTGACCAGCAGCGCTGTCGCCACGACCAGTGGCCGGCGCCCGCTGTGGCGGGACAGGGTGATGGCCGGCAGCAGAAACAGGGCGCCGCCGGCCGGCAGCGCCAGCAGATACGGCCAGTACAGCATCAGCATTCCGAACGCTTCGCGCGGGTGGGTCAGGATGATGCTCATCGCCAGTCCGTCGTTGAACGGGTGACGGTAGCTGACATGGGCAAACAGTGACAGGGTCAGGTTGCTGGCCAGCAGCAGGCAGACGGTGACGGCAAGCGGCCGGAGCCAGCGCGTTCGCCAGCACAGTGCGGTCGTGCACAGCAGGAGCAGCCCGGAGAGCCAGACCTTGATGATCCGGTCGCTGCTGTCGTGGTGGAGCAGGGGGAACAGGGCCGGCAGTGACGAGGCCAGAACGATGGCCATCCAGCCGGGCAGGGACGGGCGCCGCCTGTCCGTTGGCCTATGCATGGAACGGGCGGCGCGAAATGCCGCTACTTGCTGCCGTTCCTGGAATTTCATGAAGTATGTGGTTTTGTTTTATCATTGAATATCATGAAGTTATGGTTGTTTTTCCATGATATCCATCATGCTGCTTCTGGCTAAACCGGCGTTACGGGGCCGTCGGGGAAATACGACACCCGCTACAGACCCGGGCGGTGAAAACCGGGATAATCGCGCTCCCGCCGCCCGACCTTGAAGACCGCACCATGACCGATACCCTCCGCCTGTCCAAACGCATGACCGAACTGGGCCTGTGCTCGCGCCGCGAGGCCGACGAGTTCATCGAGATGGGGCTGGTCCGGGTCGATGGCGAGGTGGTCGACGTGCTGGGCAGCCGGGTTCGCCCCGACCAGCAGATCGAGCTGACCCGGCAGGCAATGGCGATGCAGGCCGACCGGGTGACCATCCTGCTGAACAAGCCGGTCGGCTATGCGGCTGGCCTGTCGGAAAACGGCGAGTGGCCGGCCTGGATGCTGATCAAGCCGGAAACCCGTTCTGCCAGTGACCACTCCGGCTACGCCTTCCTGAAAAAGCACCTGAACCAGCTGGCACCGGCCGGCAAACTGGATGTGGATTCGTCCGGCCTGCTGGTGCTGACCCAGGACGGGCGCATTGCCCGCAAGCTGATTGCCGACGCCGCCGATTTCGAGCAGGAATACCTGGTCGGTCTGGACGGCGAGGTGTCCGAGGCGGCACTGGCGCGGCTGGCGGCCGGGGTGACGGTGGACGATGAACTGCTGAAGCTGGCCAGGGTCAGCCGCCAGAGCGACCGGCAACTGCGCGTGCTGCTGCGCGACAGCCACAAGCGGCAGATCCGGCGCATGGCCGATGCGGTCGGCCTGAGGGTGACCGAAGTCCGCCGCATCCGCGTCGGCCGCATTGCGCTGGGCGACCTGGCGCAGGGGCAATGGCGCTATCTGCGGCCGGAAGAGCGGTTCTGATCTGGCGGCAGTACCGGCAAACCGCGCCACCGGCACCGTCATTACGTAATAATGACGTCATGATAAAAATAAACCTCCGCCGCCTGATCCTGCTGCTGACTGTCAGCACGGCCCTGCTGACGCTGACCTATACCTTCTACGCCAGCTACCGTACCCAGCGCAGCCTGCTGATGGAACAGGCGATGGAAACCAACCGTGCCTACGCGATCAAGCTGGCCAGCAGCACCGACCATTTTCTGGCTGATGCGCAGCGGCAACTGGCCTACAGCGCCAGGCTGCTGACGCCGCTGATGGACCAGCCGGCGCAACTGGTGGCCGAGGCCGACCGTCTGCAGCAGCAGAACGGCAGCTTCAATTCGGTCTTTATCATCCGTGCCGACGGCACGGCACTGGCGGCCGCGCCGCGCCGGCCAGCGCTGACCGGCGTGATCATCGACAGCCCGGGGATCCGCGCCGCGCTGAAGCGGCGCCAGCCAATGATTTCCGAACCGTATATCGGGGCATCCGGTTACCTGCTGATCTTTATTTCCCAGCCGGTCTACACGGCGGACGGTCAATATCTGGGCTATGTCGGCGGCGCGATCTATCTGCAGGAAAAGAACGTCCTGCATTCGCTGCTGGGAGAGAACTATTACCGTGACGGTTCCTACCTGTATGTGGTCGACCAGCAGCGGCGGCTGATCTATCACCGGGACCCGAAACGGGTCGGGCAGGTCGTGGCCGACAATCCGGCCATCGAGGCGGTCATTGCCGGCCAGACCGGCAATCTGCAACTGGTCAACTCGCAGGGAACCGACATGCTGACCGGATATGCGCCGCTGCGCCGCACCGGCTGGGGCATCGTCGCCCAGCGGCCGACGGCCGCGACGCTGCAGGGACTGGATGGCCTGATGCTGGATGTCCTGCGCCACACCTTCCCGTTCTTCCTGCTGTCGGTACTGGGCGCCTGGTGGATGTCGCGGGTGATTGCGCAGCCACTGTCGCGGCTGGCCAATACCGCCCAGGACTGGGATTCGCCCCATGCCCCGGAACAGATCCGTCGGGTGCGTTCATGGTATGTCGAGGCCGAGCAGCTGAAGCGGGCGATGCTGGCCGGCCTGGCGAAGATCCATCAGAAACTCGGGCGGCTCAATCAGGAGAACATTACCGATACCCTGACCGGGCTGGTCAACCGGCGCGGGATGCAGGCGGCGCTGGCGCAATGGCAGGCCGAGGCGCGGCCGTTTGCCGTCATCGCCCTGGATGTCGATCACTTCAAGCAGGTCAATGACCAGTTCGGCCACGATACCGGCGACCGGGTGCTGCAATACCTGGCACGGCAGATGCGCAATGGCTCGCGCAGCAACGATTTGCTGTGCCGGCTCGGTGGCGAGGAATTCTGCATGCTGCTGCCCGACTGCAGCCAGGAAACGGCGATCGGGGTTGCCGAGCGCTTGCGCACGCGGATTGCCGCAACCGACAGCCCGACCGGAACGCCGATCACCCTGTCGGCCGGCGTGTCCCACTGGCCGGCGGGCGGGGCTGCCGTGGAAACGGTGCTGAAGCAGGCCGACAAGGCGCTGTACAAGGCCAAGCACAATGGCCGCAACCGGGTCGAGGCGGCGCTGTCCTAGAGCAGCACGGCGACCGAGGCGGCGCAGACCAGCAGGAAGGGAAGGCTGATGCAGTGGAAGTCGCGCAAGCCGTGCGGCACCCGGGCCAGACGCAGCGCGATCAGATTGGCGAGCGAGCCCAGCACGCAGCCGAAGCCGCCGACATTCACCCCGATGGCCAGCGCGGTCAGGTCAGTGACATGCCGGTCCAGCAGCAGGGTGGCAGGGACATTGCTGATCAGCTGCGAGGTGGCGATGGCGGCCAGATACGCGCGCCAGCCGTCGGCGATCGACCACTGACGAAGTACCGTGGTAATGGCAGGAAGATCGGCGATCTGCCGCAGGTCGACGAACATCAGCACGAACACCGCCAGCAGCCCCCAGTCGATGCCGCGCAGCACGCGCGGATGAGCAAACAGGTAGACGCCGAAGACCACCGCCAGCCCCGCCGGCAGCCAGTTCCGGTCGAGCGCGATGACAAAGCCGATGAACAGCAGCACCGACAGGCCGAGCAGGCGCGGCGCGACCGGTGCGGTGCTGACCGCCGGTTTGAGGGTGATGGGCGTGCGCGGCAGCAGCAGCCAGCAGGCGACAAATACCCAGAACAGCATGATCGCGGCGGCCGGCGCCATCATGCCGATAAAGCCGAAGAAACTCTCGCCGGAACGGTGCCACAGATACAGGTTTTGCGGATTGCCGATCGGGGTCAGCGCCGAACCGGCATTGACTGCCAGCGCTTCGAGCACCACCAGTCGCGTCAGCGGCAGATGGGCCTGCGCCGCCAGCACCCGGGTCATCGGCACCAGCAGGAACAGGCTGACGTCGTTGGTGACCAGCGCGGACAGCAGGGCCGCCCCCCCGGTGAGCAGCAGACCCAGCGTGCGCAGATTCGTGATGCGCGACAGCAGGCGCTGGCCGACTGTCTGCAGGATGCCGCTGCGCTCGACGCCCTGGGTGATCGCCAGCAGTCCGGCCAGGGCGCCGATGGTGCGCCAGTCGACCAGCCCGATCCAGTCCATGGGCGCGCGCGGCTGCAGGATGGCAAGCACGACGGCCACGCCGGCCAGGCTCCACAGCAGACCATTGCCGCCGCTGGCGCTGGCCGGGGACGAAAGAGGCGTGCCGGCGGAGGGTGGGCTCATGGGGTGACCGGATGGAGAGGGAGGCGGCGGATTCTAGCAAGCTTGTCGCCTGCGGGCGACGGGTGCTGCGTGAACGGGGTTTCATTCTGCATTTATTGTGTATTGCAGCATTTTTTGTGGGAATTTGCCGTGAATGTTTAATAACCCTACTGATAGTGCGTGAATGGCATGCTGATTTACAAATGCAATGGCGTCCGCATTGTGGGGCCGTGAAACACTGGGTACTATGTATTGACTCGAATCAACTGGCTCTCTTCGGCGATAGCCAGACGCCCTTGCCCTGGTCCATCTACCGCTCCACGACATCTCCGTCTGACGAAACGCCTTTACCCAGCAGATGTGAAAGGACGGTTCACCTATGGCGTATGCCACTCTCAATCCGTATACCGGCGAGCTCCTGAAGACGTTTCCGGACGCCACCGATGCGGAAGTTACCCAGGCGATCGATAACGCCCATGCAGCCTTCCTGAAGTGGAAAACCACCTCGTTTGCCCAGCGCGCCGCCATTCTGCGCCAGGCCGCGACGCTGCTCCGCAAGGGCAGCAAATCGTATGCCGAACTGCTGACGATCGAGATGGGCAAGCTGTTTGCCGAAGCACAGGCTGAAGTCGAGCTGTCGGCTCAGATCCTCGAATACTATGCCGACAACGCCGAAGCGCTGCTGGCCCCGGAAAAACTGCCGGTGGCCAAGGCCGCCGAAGGCGAAGCCATTCTGGTCCATGAACCGCTTGGCGTCTTGCTGGCCATCGAACCGTGGAACTTCCCGTACTACCAGATTGCCCGCATCATTGCGCCGCAGCTGTCGGCCGGTAATACCGTGCTGCTGAAGCATGCGTCCAATGTGCCGCAAAGTGCCGCCGCGTTCGAAAAACTGATGGCCGAAGCCGGGCTGCCGACTGGCGCCTTCAAAAACCTGTATGCGACGCGTTCGCAGATCGAAGCCATCCTCAACGACCCGCGCGTTCATGGCGTGGCGCTGACCGGCTCGGAAGGCGCCGGTGCCGTAGTGGCCGCCCAGGCGGCCAGGGCACTGAAAAAGTCCACGCTGGAACTCGGTGGCGCCGATGCCTTCGTGGTGCTGGCCGACGCCGAGCTGGACAAGACGGTCAAGTGGGCGGTCTTTGGTCGCCACTGGAACGGTGGCCAGGTCTGCGTGTCGTCCAAGCGCATGATCATTGTCGACGAGGTGTATGACGCGTTCCTCGAACGCTACACCGCCGGTGTGGCCGCCCTGCGCGCCGGCGACCCGTTCGCCGCCGACACCACGCTGGCTCCGCTGTCGTCGCAGGCCGCTGCCGACGAAGTGAAGGAAAAGATCCGCCAGGCCGTCGCCCATGGCGCGACCGCGACCGAAGTCGGCCCGAAAGTGCCGACCCGGGGCGCCTTCGTCCAGCCGACCATCCTGACCAATGTGTCGTCCGACAACCCGGCCTACTACTGGGAATTCTTCGGCCCGGTGTCGATGCTGTTCCGCGCCCGGGACGAGGATGACGCCGTGCGCATCGCCAACGACTCGCCGTTCGGCCTTGGTGGTTCGGTCTTTACCGCCAACACCCGCCATGGCGCCGAAGTGGCGGCGAAGATCTCGACCGGCATGGTGTTCGTCAACCATCCGACCATGGTCAAGGCCGATCTGCCGTTCGGTGGCATCCGCCGCTCCGGCTACGGCCGCGAGCTGATCGGTCTCGGCCTCAAGGAATTCGTCAACCACAAGCTGATCAATGTGGTGGATATCGACGCCGAGTTCTGATTCCCGCTAGTGAATGGCGACAGCCCATGGCACATGAGTGCCGTGGGCTTTTTTGTGGGTGGAGGCTTCTGGGCGGGTCGCATCCCGGGGTAGCATGGGGGCCCTCTTTCCCGTTGGCCAGGCGCCGCCGCCCCCGGCTGGCGATGCCCCGTTCGCCGCGGTCAGCTGTACCGCCGGACCGTTTTCCTCTTTAGATCTGTGCCAGAAGGAAAACCCGATGCCTGACTGCCTCCTCGCTACCCCCAATGTCTTCAGCCGCAGCCGTGCCGCCCGGGACCTCCTGACCGAACCGCCGCGCGCAGGGGCGCAGGTGCCAAGCTGATGAGGGGTTTTCATGAGGCCCTGCCGCCGCTCCCGCGCGTCGTCATCGACCGGTTTCTTGCGACGTGGGCAGAGAAAGTACGGTAAGCGGAAATGGCACAGCGGATCACTATTGCGCTTCCGGGCCAGCACGACTGGGTGCAGCGGGCGTCTTCCGTGCGGGACGTGGAACGCATCGAAGCGTTCTTTGGTGGCCATGGCTACGACATGCACCGGCATGCAACCTATGCCATCGGCCGCACGCTGGCGGGTGTCCAGAGCTTCCACTATCGCCGCAGCATGACGCACAGCATGCCGGGGGGAACCCTCGTGCTGCATCCCGATGAGCCGCATGATGGTTCTGCCGGGACGGATGCCGGGTTTCGCTACCGGATGCTCTATATCGAACCATCACTGATCCAGCGGGTGCTGGGCGGCCGGCCATTGCCGTTCATTGCCGGCGGGCTATCCGCCGATCCACGGCTGCTGGCCGCTTCCGATGTGCTGCTCCGCTCCCTGGACGACCTGGCGCCCCTCGAGGAAGAGGATGCGATCTTCGATCTCGCACACAGTGCCCGGTCGTCGCCCTTGATTACCCACAGCACCAGGTCGAGTTCCGGCAGCAGGCGGCGATAGAGGGCTGCATATTCGGCGTCGCGTTGCTCGCTCTCTCCGACACCCGGCATGTCGATCAGGGAGATGCCCTTGCCCTGCTTGAGCGACAGGGTGATTTCTGCGGGGCGCGCGTGCATGCGTCGATATCACTGACTTCTGTGACGTCTTTGCCGAACAGTGCGTTGCACAGTGCCGACTTGCCGGCGCCGGTCTTGCCAAGCACGCCGACCGTGGCATGGTAGTTGACGACCTGATCAAGGCTGGCGCGTATCGCCTGCAGTTGCTTTGTGCTCAGCAGCAGCGCCTTGTCCTGGAATAGCTGGAACAGCCGGTTGTGCAGATCCTCCGCCCGGTGAGGTATTTGGTGAGCGTGCATCATGTTGAGTTCCTTTCTGTTGAATGAGCCAATGACATAGGCCCCCTCCGTAATGGAGGGGGCCTATGTCGTGGGTAAAGGTCAGGCAGCAAGAACCGGAATCAGCGGCTTGCTGCCATGAGGGGGCAGCTATTGCTTACATTGCAAGCTAATCTGCAGCATCGTTTTGGCGAGTGATTCGGGAAACCGGCCAGTGATACGGGTCTCTTGTTCAAGCTGGATCAATTCCTCTTGCGAATGTGTTTCTTGCATCCTCTCCAGCGCGCACTGGCAATAGTGCTTGCTGCTGCCCTGGGCCTGGCAGCTATTCACAATGTTGCCTGAGAGTTGACTGTCGTAGCTTTTGCCGGAGCAGGCACTCAGCCCCAGCAGGAGCAGCAGGGCCAGTCCGCTGCAATTCAGGTGTCGCAGTGAGAGACCGGCCCTGGCTCGGTTCAGAATGTCCTGGTACATAAAAAGCCCTCAGATATAAAAACCCAGCACATTGCGCATAAAGCCTTGGTAGCCCATATAACCGATGAGCCAGCCAATAGCTTGCGGGCCAATCAGCCAGAACACTTTCTTGCACAACATGTCAAACGAGCCAGAGGCAAAGACCAGATCCGGCATGACGAAACGACGGAACATGTCCCCGATCACCACGCCGCAGCTGGTGAATAGAGTGCCAAAAATCAGGGCAGAAAGGTAACCCATGAAGCCGACATGGATCCTCGATGAGAAAATCATCATCACTGTCAGTACCACAAACAGGCTCAGGCAGATCAGAAAGGATTTAAGCAGACGTTGTTGCATGGAGAACCTCATTGAGGTGGTAATCAAAGTGCGGCACAGAAGATGAAGTAATGACTTTAATTTAAAAGCCAGGTTTTTTCTGAAAATGCCGCCTGCTTTGGTGAGGAAGCGTCATTTTCTTATCGAAATGGCTGATTTTACGCTGAGTCAGCCAGTTTGCTTAGCCACCGATCTGTTTCCTGGAGCAGGTTTTCTTGGCTTCCGGAGAAACTGAAACCGTATTTCCTTTCATCACAAACCAGTTTTTTACAATATCCACTGAAATGGGTTGGCCATGCTGGTCGAAAAACCGGATTGTGCGCCCTGGAAGGAGTTGAGCCACTTCGCGCAGCGTCTTGGCTTTTTGGGGGCCTTCCAGAAAATCATCAGCTTGACTGCCATTGGCAACCCAACTGCCATATCCAAACGAGCATGCCCCTGCCGTTTTCTTCGATGCAGCGCCTGATTTCAGATCTCGCTCTGCATCTGCATAGGCTTTGAGTTCAAGCCTTGATGGATCGCGGGAATTCCCCACGCAATACGAAGCTGGCCCTGATGCGTTTTCCTTGAAGCTTTCGGTAGCGCACCGATAGGCTTCTTTGTATTCTGCGGAGTTTTTACCGGTTTGAGCAGCATTTGCAGCCGCGGCTGCCAGGATCAGGATGGTGAAAATCAATCCCTTGTTCATGTTTTTTCCTTAAGTTTAATCGGGCATGCCCACGTATTGCGATGACTTAACCCAGTTTGATAAAGCAAAAATAATTTTGCGGCCAACTAAAAAAGTGCAGAAAGACAAAAATGATTTGAATGCACGCCCTAGCGTAAAGAAGGCTTCGTCAATCATGAAGTCAAAGCACGATGTAAGAAATCCATGGCTCGAACGTAAAGCGCCGGATTTCGTATTTATCGATGCCGATCATTTCATGCAAAGCCAGGGTCTCGCCCGGAAACGACTCGCAGTTGATCTCGTCAAATGCCACGATGGCACCTTTCGGCATCCTGGGCAGGAACAGTGCTAGCGCTTTCTTGGTTGGCTCATACAGGTCAAAATCCAGATAAAGCAGAGACACAATAGTGTGTTGATTCTTGTCGAGGTATTGTTCAGCCGTTTGATTGAAGTCTCCTTTGACCAGTTCGACATTCTTGATATGTGACAAGTGTCGCTCGTGATTGTATTTTTCAACCGACAGCTCAAGCTCTTCCAGCGAGCTGCCTCGAATATCGCCGGCCTTGCTGTCCAGACTGCCCAGGTTGTCTACTTCATTGACGCTCGGGAAACCTTCGAAGGTATCAAAGCCGACAATTTTCCGGTTGTAGTTGACCGGTTCGTAGATATTGGAAAGCTGTGCCCAGGTGAACAACCCAGCTCCGTTGTACACACCGCACTCCACCACAATTCCATTGATGTGCAAAATCTGCTGGAACAGTTTTTCCTTGGCAATAAATCGGGCCAGGGCGCGCTTGGTGGAAAAGCGCGGGAAATTCTCCATTTTGTCGATAATCGGCAGGCTGGATTTTTTGAATGATTCTTCCGCCAGGCCATAGGCGGTTTTGTCCTTGCTGCTGTGCCTGCCTTCAATGGCGCTGTTGGGCATCAAAGGCGCGCTGATTTCGGTCATGTCATCTTTCCAATTGATATTGAAGAATAGCCATACCCATCACAGCCATTCTTTTTCAGGGTTTAAATCGCTGCACATGCCGGGTTGGCTCTTGCTGGCATTAGCGAGGCATGCGCCGTGACGCCGGCAAGTAGCCGTGCAGGTCGCCCCGCTCAGGAATCCGGCCGGGCTGGAGAAGGGGTGTCTTCTGGTGGCGTGTTTGCGTTTCTCTGTCGGCAAGGCGCTGATCATGGCCTCGACCAGATCAACCAGCCCGTAGCCCGCCCTGGCCGAGACCATGCAGACCTGCGCCGGCGGCACCGCCAGCAGGCGGCAGACACTACGACGCTTGTTCTGGGCATTGGCCGCTTGCTGCGGGCCGGGATGGTGGTGTGACCAGTCCCATTCCTGGCTTGGCTCAATCTTGTCGATCTGGCTGATTACGACCATCACCGGCACGCAGTGTCGCTCGGCGTAGGGACGCACGATGTCGCGGTAGACCTGTTCGTCCACGCTCAGAGCCCGGTCGTCCCCCTTGATCACCCACAGGATCAGATCCAGTTCGGGCAGCAGGCGACGGTACAGTTCGGCGTAGTCCTTGTCGTGGGCGGTACTTTCGCCCATGCCGGGTACATCCAGCAGCGACAGGCCGTTGCCGTCCCGGTAACTGAGGGTGATTTCCAGCGGGTAACGGGTACAGACGTCGACATCGCTGACCTCAGCACATTCCTGACCAGACAGCGCATTGCACAGCGCCGACTTGCCGGCGCCGGCCTTGCCGAGCACGCCGACCACCGCCTGATAGTGAACAAGCAGGGGGAGTCGTTCGCGGATGGCGTGCAACTGCTCACCATGGCGTGCCGCAGGATCTGGCCGGCGTCGATCAAGCAGATCCAGCGAAGAATCTGTTGTTATGCCAAGTGGTGTTGTGCCCTCTTTGGCATGCCCTGTGCTGTACATAAATGAGCCTTTCTCTGATTGCGCAGCTTGCAGGCTCAAGATGCACAGGCCGGAACGGGACCAGAACGTACCCGGCAGTCGAAAATCAACCTATTTAGTTGTATTTCAACCTTGCGGCACCTTCATGTCAACGGGGTGATAGTCAACTATCTAGGTTGATATGGAGGCTGTGATGGTGGAACTGGACATGAAGGTGCTGGCGCAGCGGGTGGGCAAGAGCATTGCCCGCCACCGTCAGGCCGCAAATCTGACTCAGGATGAGGTGGCTGAGCGGCTGGGGATTGGCAATGAAGCGGTGTCGCGCATCGAGCGCGGCATCGTCATGCCGACGGTGGCGCGGCTGGTGGAGCTGGCGCAGATTTTTCGTTGTGAGACTGCGGATCTGCTCAGTGAGTCGAGCAACCGTCCGCTGGACCAGGAGCATCGCGTCAGCCGGCTGCTGTCGACACTGGGAGCTGAAGATCGTGAGCTAGTGGTCGAACTGGTTGAACGGCTGGTGAGCCGCCTGAATCGTGGCTAATCGAGCAGAACCAGCGCCTGGTCGAGCGCCTTGCGCTTCAACAGTGACCCCTGACCGAACCAGGCCGAATCCAGCTGGTAGTCCTGGCTGCGTGCCCGGCGGTGGTGGTCGACATACTCGGTCATCGCATTGACCAGGCCCCAGGCGGTGTTGCGCGCCCCGGGCAACTCGGCGCCCATGCCGGCACCGGCATACAGCCGTTCGAGCTGCTGCCAGGCACGCGAAGTCACGGTGTCTTCCGCTGGGGCTTCGTCCAGCACGTCATGGAAGAACAGGCGGGCTTCGTCAGCAGAGATCGGACGCCGACTCAGCGCCTTGATCTGGCCAATAAACGCCTCCCAGCCGGACAGGCCGATGCCGAGCGCTTCCTTGACCTGACGCGGATCGAACACGGTCGAGTGCGGTACCTTGACCGCGCCACTGCGTTCGCCCACCGCCATCTGTAGCGTGTTGTTGCACACGACCCGGACCGAGGTGAACTGGGCCGTGGTGCACAAGGTGCCATCGCAACTGGTCGCCAGCAGCAGATAGGCTTTGATCTGATCACCGCCTTTGAGCACGGTCTCCTGTCCGGTACGCGCCAGCGCCCACAGCTTGCGCCCACCTTTCAGCACCCCGGCGGTTTCCAGCTCGAAGCCGCCGGCTGAGACCAGATCGTTATAGAAGTGCAGCACATCCTGCGGCTGTACCACCTTGTAGCGTTTGGACACCACTGACAACGGCGCCAGGGTGTCGGAGCGGTACAGCACCTTGCTGTCCGGATAAGGACGCAACAGCGACTCGCCGCCCGCGATTTCAAACAGCACATCGCTGTGCTCGATGGTCCAGTCCATGCCGGCTTCGCGCTGCCAGACATCAAGCGGTTGCTGGGCGGACAACGGGTTGCCGAGGCCGTGCCAGGGGACTTGGCCGACGTAGGCCATGGTTTCGACGAGATGAGACATATCAGACTCCCGGGAAAATGCCCTGGTGGTGAGCCAGGGCAGGTAGAGGAAGCAGTGACGGGGTGTCACTGCCTGTTACCGGGTGGGTGATATGTGGGTGAGAATTTCTGGAGTTACCCTGCTTGGAGGAGGCCAGAAATTTCTCTCCATTGTCAGCTCTTTACCTGAGCGGAGGGGCAAGAGTGTTTGGCTTGCTGTTTCCGCAAGCCGTTGGCACTGCAGTAGTTAGCATCGACGCATCACTCTGTTCGCCAGGACAAAAAATAAGGGGTGTCCGGGCCAAGCACAGCTCAGACCTTGCTGTAAATTCCAATTACATATTCCAGTAGCTAGTGCGCCATGAATAATTTATCTCTGCATTTAGCGCTTCATCAAAAATTGCATCGTTAGCTGTTGGGTCAAACCCAGGGTGGGCTTGCTCGTAGGCTTCCATGGTTTTCACCAGACTCTCCAGCTTTCCATTTAAATAAAGGGGCTTGGAATCAGTATTGGTAACTTCCAGGTAATACAAGCGATTGCCGAGAGAATTGTACCAGCCCTCCACTGTGGCGGCAGCGCTGCTTCCCATGATATAAATTTTCAGGTCATCACCAGAATGGCGGAGCCAAATATTCTCTGGTTTGGCCTGGTTGATTATCAACTCGCCGGCAGCTTGTTCTTCCCACGGCTGGTTTCCTGTGTTGATTGTTAAGTCGCCATAGTCGTGACCAAGAATGTATGTGTCAGATCCGCCATTTCCACTTATGTAATCATTGCCCCCTTTCCCATCAAGAGTTTCAGAATTCAACGAACCATACAGTATGTCGTTCCCCGCCGTTCCCGTGGCAACCGCTTTCTGGATTTGCTCATGAGTCCATATGGTGCCATCAGAAAACTCTGCCCGCAAAATACCATCAGTGTTCGAATCTAGCATCCCATTTATTTTTATTCTGTATTCTCCATTGAAATGCATGAAGAGCGCACCGTCAACCATATGGGCCGTGACGTCTTTCTGCTCAATCCCTGGGCCAAATTTCAGAACTGACCCTTCCACAGAAGGGTCCTGACTAAATATTTCCATAAACCCATTTGATTTTTCGAATGTATGGTAAGTTAAACTATTGAAATTGGATTCTCCGTTTTCGCCTGTGGCGGAGCTGCCCGCATCAGTATCATCTGAATTAGGCCAGCCGCGCTGATAACCATGATAACGCATCATAAGATCGTGATATCTGAAAAGCTCTGGAGAATTAATGTCAAAACCTGGTGTCAAAGATATGGACAATGCTTGATTAACGCCAAAAACAGGATAAACTGCTGATTTCAAATACTCAATGATGTCTCTATTATTATCGCCTATACATAGATCTGCCCACCATTCATTTTCATTAAAACTAACGCCGCCATCAGCTTGCTTGTAAAGTAAAAATGGCCCGGAATAAAACGACATTTTTCCATTAGAGTTAAGGCACATCTTTACTTCTATAGTTAAATTATTATATTCATCAAAAAATTCTCCACTGATAATGCTACTGCCATCAGCAGCTACATTAACATGTATTGGCTTGTCTATACCCCAAGGGCTTTGAGTATATATGCCATGTGCTACACCACTAATTGATTTCATATAAAGCAGAGGTACATATTTTTCAATTAAGGTAGCTTCAGCAACAGCTACAGGTGAAACTGTGTCCCCAACTATATTATCGAAATCCGCTATTAACGCCTTCACTCCATGATTTAAATCAAATCCACGGGAGCCATCAGGCTTTACCCAGGTTGAATAAACCAATTCATTACTGAAAGGATCATAGTTCTTTTCGGTCCAACTCCCGTCATCGCCAAGCACCTGAACCTTATGTTCAATCAGTTTATGACTATCGTCATAACGGTCAATCGTGATGGTATCAATCGGCGCGTTGGCTCCCGTACCGTGGCTTGACGACAGGGTGACGGATTCGTTGCGGTCATGCGTGACATTCAACTGGGTGCCATCCTGCATGCTGGAATCGATACGCCAATCCGGATGGGTAGTCGTAATGGTTGATGTTCCATCCGGGGTCATTTCGGTCTTGTCAGGCGGCATCTGCTGCAAGGCGTGCTCAAGGCTGGCGGGGTCGACTTGAGCCGAGCTTCCCCCATCGATCACCGGTTCGGCACCTGACTTGAGCAGGTCAATTACGGTAAGGATCGAGTGAGCACGATACATGCTGTTCAGCACGACTGCGGTGCCCAGCAGCCCACCCGTCGTGGCGGCCAGGGCTGAGCCGAATATTTCCTGCAATGCATAGGTTGACGACAGCTTCGCCATGGTCCCGAGATAAGACTGCCCCTGCACTGACGAATACCACAAAGTGGCAGGGTCGCCTGAGACATAGACATTGATGGATGAGTGCGAATAGCTGGAAAAAGAGGCCACCACATCCTGATCTGCCATAATCAAAGGAAGTGAATTTTGCTCATAGCAGTCGAGGTTGTTTATGCAAGCCAGAGACTGGGCCATTGCCCCGCCAAGACTGTGGCCGGTTGTAATTATTTCATAGCCATAATAATCACTTCCTACTGTTGTAGTTGCTTTCAGAAGCTGCAAATATTTTTCTGTCGCAGAATTTTTTATTTCATTCCAAACATCTGCGCCATTATCCAGTAAATCCGATTTGAAATTTGAATAATTATCTGACCCCTTGAACGAGAGAGCCAAATATCCTTTGGGTTCTTCTTCCGCCGCACTGACGTTTTTTTTGGCATACACGGAAAAAGAATTGCTGGTGCTATCCTGTCTATCATCAAATGTCCAGCCACTGGGAACATAAGATTTCATATAGGCAGCATAGGAAAGCTCTGCGGCTTCCAGTAGCGAAATTTTACTGGCCATGTAAATTATCTACTTGGTAGGTTGAGTTTGAATCCAGAACAGACCGATGCCGCTGTCGCGATTATCGGGCACAGTTGCATTCAGTTGCCCAGCAGCCAGAAATTCCCCTGGGTTCTTGGTCGGAACGGCAGCATCAAGCCAGATTACCTCTGGTTTATCAATTTTCAATTCCTGATATGTGCCATTTTTATCCAGCTGCAATACGTGCTTCTGATATCCAAATAGAGATTTTCGCCCCCCGAACGCCAAAATCGAATGGTTATTCGCATAAATGAAATTGGCACGACGGTTCTCATAACCAGCATCTAGCGGCCTAAAAGTGGCCGGCTCAAGTTGCTTGTTGGCTGTTCTCAATGTATTGAAGGTTGAGTCACCGGGGCGACTTATCCAGAGTGGCGCAGCGCTAGTGTCCAGGGCATGAACCCATCGCCATTGACCTGACCAAGTGCGCTGGGCAATCACTTTGCCCGTGGACTCAATATGGGTCACTTCTGTTTGGTTCTCTGTCGGATAGATAGCCGTAATCATCAGGCCACCATCATTGGCGACAGCTGCCTGCAGAAAAATATCAGCATCACTAAGGTGATAGGGCACAAGCTTTTCCCATTGCTTATGGCCTTGTCTATCCATAAACAGGATCCAGTAATATGATGGACCTGTCCTGGATGCCGGCAGCCCCATGTTTACTTCCCCGACTACGACGATGCCACCATTCCAGTCCACACAGCGGGCAAAGAACGATCTGAATGGGGCAGACAAACTCTCTGGTGTCAGACGAAGCTCCGCAAGCACCTTTCCGGATGCATCGATATGCGTCAAGCCGGCAGGTTGTCGGAATTCTGTCTTGGTCGGGGGATAAATAGGTGCTCCGCAAAGCCAGACACTGCCGTTTTCGCCCGCGACTGCGCCAGAAATCCGACCGTAGGGGCGGTCGATGCCATAGTCAGGCTCGACATAGCGCCACAGCTCGCGACCATCGGCATCCACCTTGCTGGCCCAGCCTCGCTGACTGCGCTGTCCGGCCAGCACGAAACCCTGGTCGGGCATGGCCACGATCTCGTTGACCGTATAGCCGGCGACCCCTCCCATCTTCACGGTTTTCACGATGCGCATGCCATCATCTGCTGCGCATCCTGCTGCCAATAGCGCTGGCAGGGTAGTGGCAATGGCGCTCGCCACACGTTTCAGCTTCATGATCCAAGGGAGCACGGGGCATGCCCTTCTACGCAATGGTAATGACATCGGTCTATGACAAACAGGTAATCAATGTAAGTAAGAATTGATGCCTATGGAACCAACAACCCCTTGGCCCTTGGTCCAGCTAGCAGAGGGCTTTACCCGGCTACTGGCCAGTCTTGCCGCCAACTGGCCTGCGTAATGCTGGCGCATTGTTACGGCATGAATTTCAAAGACGAAGGCCTGACTGGATTTCTTGGCGCCCAGCATGCGAGTATGATGCCATCATCATTTTTTGGCGTAGGCGGCAGGGGGTGTTACTGCCATGGCCCGTTCCTCTTGTCCCGAGCGGCCTCAAGCAAACATGACTGTTCGGTATCTGCATTGTCAGATTGGCAGCCCTGATGAGGGCCATTTTTCTCCATCATCCCTGCAGGATCTTGCAATGACCCAGCGAAACCTGCTCAGGTTAAACGGCTAAAGCAAACGTTTCAGCCGGGGTTTTCATCCCGAGTGCCTGATGAGGGGGCGGCGGGTGTTGTAGAAGCGTATCCAGTCGCTGATGACACGGCTTGCGTGCTGCAAGGTCTCAAAGCGATGACGGTGCGGGCAATGCGGCGTGATGAACTCCTGGCGCAGGCCATAGCTGCGTACCAGTGCGGTATAGCTGCGAGAGGTAAAAACCAGGCCGTTATCCGAGCGCAGCAGGAACGGTTCGGGCACGCGACCCAGCGTCCCGAAGCGGGCGATCAGCGCATGCTCCAGGGCTACGCCGGCGGTACAAGCCCGGCCGCTGCGGGACAGATGCCAGCCCAGCAGCTCACGGGTGTGGCAATCGATCACCAGAGCCAGAGTGGTCCAGCCATCACGCCC
>NZ_QLTJ01000024.1:0-35750 GCF_003269145.1 Microvirgula sp. AG722
GGCGACGGCAACTACCGGCTGCAGCGGCCGTGCCCGTGGTATGTGGTCGGGCAGGACGAGAACGACAGTTATCAGGGGGAGAGCGAACCGGAGCCGGATCCTGAGCCCGAACCGGACAGCGACGGCCTGCAGGCGCCGGCGGGGAACGGGGATACTCGTCCGGAGATCGGCATGCGCAGTGAACGTATCGACTGGATCGGCCCACGCAGTCAGCAGTACATGCTGGGCAATGGCGTACGCAGTTACGATCCGGCCCAGCAGCGATTTCTGACCATGGACAGCCTGAGCCCCTTTGGCGCTGGCGGCATCAGCCCCTATGCCTATTGCCTGGGGGACCCCGTGAATCGGGCTGACCCGTCCGGCCACGTGAGCTGGGACCAGTGGTGGGATATTTCCCTGCAGGTTCTGGCCATTGCGCTGACAGTGGTCACGATGATTGTGGCTGCTCCGCTGGGGGGATTCATTCTTGGTTTGACCTTGATGGGCGGAGGGATTTTCATCGGGGCGCGGCTTGCACAGATTACGGCGACTGTGCTGGAAGAGAGCCACCCTGAGGCCGCATACGTTTTTAAATTGATTACGCTGGCGCTGGATGTCAATGCTGTCATTTTGATGGCACCGGTCAGTTTCATGGGATTTAAAAACGGGATGCGCCATATCGGGAAAAAACTGAAAGCCATCCCGGCAAGAAAGGCTGCCGGTGCAGTGGGCAGCCCAACCCTTTCTACGCACCAGAAATATTTCATGCAGAGTTATGCCAATCGTTACGCGCAGGGAGGACGGACATCATTGGGGTCGTTTCCTTATTCTGCTTATTCAGCACAGTCGGTGCAAAATGACTGGATGGCCAGTTTGAAGGACAAATTTGCACTCTCATTTTGACTCGGCGGAGTGATCATGCTTTTTTATTCCAACGTATTCAGCCTGATTGACTGGTCAATCAATGGCGTAAATCCTTGTACGCTAATGTACATTCAAAATTTGAAGCTGGCGCATGTGTTTGCCAATGATTTACAGGGGCCAAATTTTGAACTCTATCTTCGTTTCAATCAGTTCAATAACAAGGACTACGGTTTTGGAACGGGGTGGGAATTAAGCCTGTCCAGAGTGGACGAAGAAAACGATACAGAAGGTAATGTTGTAAAAACCCTGGTGTTGTCGGATGGCAGCCGTTACCGAATTGACAAAGAGGACGATACGACGGTAACCCTGAAATATAAAAAAACGAATACGTTCAAGGTGATGAAAGAAAATGACCTGTACACTGTTGTCTACAAGAATGGCTTGATGGAAGCCATAGATAACGGCCAAGTGGTCACGATCACAGGCGCGAATGGGAAGACGCTTGATATTACTTGGGCCGCCAACGGTGCGTTTACGATGATTGATGATGAGGGCATCGTCGTCTTGTCCGCTGAAGTGCTGGAGCCCGTTGCCGGAACAGGAAAGGAGAAGATTCAGGTCAATACGCCACGAGGCGTTTTTTCATATGCGATGACGCGATGGAGCAGTGATGTCCGGCAGCTGGATAGCGTTGCGGTGGCCGAGGGGATGTCCGAAATTATAATTTACAAAATGGGGTATGAAATCCATAATGACAATTATCTGGCAATTACATTTTTCAATGCCTGTGTCGAGTACAAAACCATTGCTTATATAAACTATGGCATGCTGTCTGCGCCAAGTGGATTCAGTGGGGATGCGCTGGCCGTTGTCTCGACCCGTACGTATCTGAGTGGCAAGCCGAAAAATGAAACATACCAGGAATGCACTTATGGCTTCACTGAAGGAAATTATCTGGGATCAGGCGTTGCAAGCGAGTGGAACGACAGTGTTGATAACCTGGAAGGATTGCCTGCTTCCACAGCGTTTTCCAGTTCGGAAACGGTAGAGAAAAATGACAAGGTGGCCGAAATTGCCCGGAAAACCATCTGGACACATAACAAATTTTACCTGCTGACGGCCCTGGATTGGGAACCAAAATCCGCACAGCGCTCCAGGTCGGAGTACTACGATTATGCGTTGGCACTGGATAATGGTATTGATGCGCAATGTGCGTATTTCATGCTGCCAGTGAAAAAAACAGAGCGGGTAACGGTCAAGCCTGGCAATGCCGCTGCGCAGAATATTGACCGGATCTATTCGTTTGAATACGATGATTATGCCAATGTGACGCGGCAAGCCGGTCCGGACGGGCTGGTTGAAAATTGCCTTTATTATGAGGGTGGAACGGGCGAAGACGGATCCTGCCCGCCGGACCCCAATGGTTTTGTCAATTATGTAAAATCCAGAACCATCATGTCCAGCCAGTCCGGTTATGGGGCAAAGACAAAAATATGGAACTATGCCTATAAATTGATAACGGGAACTGACCTTGTGCTGGTCACTCAGGAAGCTTTTTCTGTACTGCAGGCGGTGAACCCCGTGCCGCCTGCAGTGGTGCTCTGCAAGAAAGACTACAGTTATGAGGAAACGGACCCGGCCTTTGTCGGGCAATTGCGCGCTGTGATTTCAGGCAAGGCGGTGCAGGAAAAGGATGGCACAGGAGCGGAAATCATCCGTTATCTGAATACAAAAACAGCGCTTCAGGACTCGATGATGACGTATAAAAGCAAAAAAACCTGGAAGCGAATCCGGACGGTTACCGGGTTTGATGGGAAAAAAATAAGCAGCTCTCTTTTTCTGGACGGGGCGACCGGTGATGTTGTCTGCGTGGAAGATGAGAATGATATCACCACTGATTACGAATACGACAGCCTTGGCCGGGAAACAAGCTCGGTCCGTGAGGCGAGTCAGGGCGGGGAAATTTCTGAAACGACGACTTATTCTCCGGCTATCAATGAAAAAACCATCACGAGTTCGACTAATAAATTCAGCGAAATATATACATACGACGGATTGGGTAATATTGTAAAGGAAGAAATTGCTTTCATGGTGGGGGGTGAGAAAAAAATACTGATTCGGCGTGAGATGGCTGCATCAAAATACAATAATCTGGGTCAACAGATAAAAAAGACACTGTACGATTATCTGCTGGAAGAGCATTCCGGGGCGATACTGAAAAAATATGCCAAGGAAGAGAATTCCAAATGGAATATTTATGACGAGATAGTCAAGGAAATTCATGCCGATAACAGTGTGGACCGGTATCGGTACGATATGGACGTGACCGATGTTTTCAGAAGTACGCTTGCCATTGATCATGAGCCAGGCTCGGTAAGGAAAACTTTTTTCCATGATAAATATGGTTTGCTGGTGCAACGTAAAACCTTCAGCCCTGTTGATGCAGTCCATGCAGACATCACGGAGAAGTTTGCGTATGACAATTTTCTTCGCATGATCTCATCCAGTGAAACGGACAGGGAGCTGGTGCGCTATGCCTATGATGATTTCGATCGGAAGATCATGCAGGCAGGCCTGGAGAGTGGCAAGCAGGCGACTGAATACGCGGCCCACAGCATGGGAAACCTTGTGGCCAGGATTTCCATTGATGGCGTTGTCGTGGGTGAAAAAAGCCATGATGGCCTGGACCGTGAAATCTCGACAACGACGGCAGGTGTCACCACGCTGTATGACTATGCCAATTCTGCGGTCTATACTCGCCCCGGCAGTCAGTGCGTGAAAGACGGGCGTTATATCGAGTATCAATACGATGCGTTGTTCGACAAACTTGTCAGCCGGAAAGTCCGGCTTGATAAAAGAGGCGCGCCCTGGATGGCGCTGCGTGAATTCACGTATGATCCGGCCACGGGGCGTCTGTTGAGCGCAAAAAACATATCGCAGGACAGAGAGACCGGACAGCCTTTTTTTGAGTTCAGGCAACAATATGCTTACAATCTGTTCGGAATTCTGACCGAGGAAAGCGGAGAGTGTGTCCTGCCAGACAGAAACAAATACAGTCATGCGCACACGCTCACCCTGCGCGGACTTCGGGAGGGCTCTGTCATCAAACCCGCGCCCTCTGTCACCTTCTCGCGTTTTAATGGTTTCAACTCCCGTGGGCAGCTGACGTCTGCCAGATTTCTGTACAATGATACCGTGCTTTCTTCTTCCGTTATTTCCAGAAATCAGTATGGAGATATCGGAATGATCGAGCATGAGAGTTATCTGTACAGCAATCAGCCCTCTGCCGGAAATCTCAAGCCATTAATTCATAAAAGATATTATCATTCCCGATATAATACGGTCAGCGAAGTTTCGTTTTTTCATCAGTTTGAGATAGGGGCCACTCCCAGGAAAACAAAAAAACAGGATCAGATCCTGGCGTGCCAATTTGAATATGATGCCCACCACTTGCTGACACGATTGAAAAACAAATTCTCTGCCACGAGCACATTCAACTGGTCTGAAAGATATCGTTATACAAGACTCGGGCAGTTGCAAAGCTGGAGCCGGCATGGGGATATGGTCTTTTTTGATGAATATGGCAATAAAATAGCCAGTCAAAAATTTTTCATGGACAAGATGGGAAATATGAAAAAATTGCTGACGGAAATAGAAGGCGTCAGCAATGAATCCACCTATTCATACACGAACAATTTCAGGTTGCTGCGTATAGACAACAAAAATGCATGGGCCAGACTGGCGGTGCCAAAGGTGGTCGATTTTACCTATAGTGCAGAAGGCCAGCTTATTACCAAGCGCTACACCATTGGCGAACTCTCCATGGTTGATAATTATTCCTATGCCGGGGAGGATAATATTGTCCAGGTCTTGCAGACCATTACACCGGGCGATGAAACGCATCTGCGGAATTATTTTTATGATGCGCATGGGAATGTGGCACGATCGCTGCAGACAGATAAGGCCAGTACATTGGAGTTGCTGAACTACTATGATGGCAGCAATATCTTTTTCTCATTGAATACTGCGAGCACCTCCCCGGAAAAACCGGGCTACACGCTTTACCATCGCCTCGGAGAGGAGGTGGTGTTCATCACGCATATCGATACCGAGGGGGAGATCCGGGTCAGCCCCTGTCTGGGGCTTCCCAATGGCAACCAGATTGCACGCGGCCGCCCGTCATTGAGCTACCGCTATGACCGCCCCTACAAGAGCAAGTACACTTTCAATGTCCGGTATTTGTTCAATATCAGCGGTCAGAATGCCTACGGGATGAGCTTCGACCTGGCCGTGAATATTCCATTCCAGATGAAGGGATTGTGATTGCCCGCTGCTCAGCGCGGGATGCCGGCAACTGCCTGACCGATCAGCCAGTGGGCAATGCTGTGCCGGGCGGGGATGGCAGGCAGACGATCCACTGCGAACCACTGCGCATCGGCAATTTCCCCTTCTTGCGGCACGATGTCGCCGCTGTGGTAATCGGCTATAAAAGCCAGCATCAGCGAATGCGGGAAGGGCCAGGATTGCGAGCCGGCATAGCGCAGGTTGCCGATGCGCAAGCCGACTTCTTCCATCACCTCGCGGTGGACGCAGGCTTCCAGCGTTTCGCCGGCTTCGACAAAACCGGCCAGCGCCGAATACATGTCTGCCGGAAAGTGCGGCGCGCGGGCCAGCAGCAATTCGCGGCCGCGGGTCACGACCACCATCATCGCCGGCGCCAGCTTCGGGTAATAGGCGGCACCACAGCTCGGACACCCTTTGCCGCTGTCATGAGGGTGATTGTCGAGCGGATGGGCGCAGACCGAACAGAAACGGTGTTCGCGATCGAAACGGTGCAGCTGTCGTGCCCGGACCAGTGCCGGCGCCCACTCATCCGCCAGCAGCGAGAACGCCTGGCGCAACGGTACCCACAAGGCGCCCGGTGGCGGTTCGCCGACCAGCGAACCGGTCACGACCGGCTGGCCATCGAAGTCGCCAATGGGACGGATGCCGGTCAGTGGCAGGGCGCTCGAGAGCGCGGGAAGCTGCTGGTCTGTCAGCAGCAGGTTGTCGCCAAGCCAGATGATGGCGATGGCCGGGGTGGTGACGGATGGGGCGGACAGCGTGAACGGCATGGTATTCCGGGGACATCCGCGCTGAAGCCTTGCCGTGGGGGCAGGGCGCAACCGAGAATGCCGCAGTCTGATACGGAGGATTGCGATGTTATTCGGATTCTGGCGCCGGCGTCGAATGAAAAAAGCACTGGCTGGCGAGCCGATAGACCGGGCACGGTGGGCGCGCGAGGTGGCGGCGATGCCGCTGCTGGCCGGGCTGGACGCGACGGCGCTGCAGGCGCTGTATCAGCGGACCGCATGGCTGCTGGCTGACAAGGATTTTGCCGGTGCCGGTGATTACGCGGTCAGCTACGACATGGCGCTGTGCATTGCCATGCAGGCGGCGTTGCCGATCCTGGCACTGGATCTGGACAGTTATGGCGACTGGCAGACCATCGTGGTTTATCCGGATGCCTTCCTGACCCGCGAAGCCTGGGGGGACGAATTCGGTCTGGTGCATGAGGGCGAGCAGGAGCTGATCGGCCAGGCGCGCGGCGATGGCCCGCTGCTGCTGTCGTGGCCGGACAGCGCGCACTCGCCGCTGCTCGATGGCTGGAATGTGGTCATCCATGAGTGTGCGCACAAACTCGACATGCTGGACGGCACTGCCAACGGCTGTCCGCCGCTGCATGCCGGCATGCATGCCCGCGACTGGTCGGATGCTTTCGGCCGTGCCTATGAGCGCTTCTGCCACGATGTCGATCACGGGCGGGATGGCTGGCTGGACCCGTACGCCAGCGAGGCACCGGCCGAATTCTTTGCCGTCCTGTCAGAATATTTCTTTGAGGCGCCGCACTGGGTGCGTCGCGATTATCCGGCGGTGTACGAGCAAATGGTTCGTTTCTACCGTCAGGACCCGGCGCTGCGGCTGCCGGACTTGCCGCTCGATGCGCTGCTGCCGCCGGTTCACGCCGGCTGAGTGCTGCTGTCCGCCGCCTGTTGCAGCCAGACGGCCAGGCGGCGATCCATCTCGCTGGCCAGCGGCAGGCAGGCAATCAGCCAGTCGGCCAGCGCATCGGCAAAAGGGGGCGGGCCCTCGTCCGGCGGCGACAGTCTGCGCCAGCATTGTGCGGCGGTCAGCAGCGGTTCGAGCTGGGTGTCGTGCTGGCGCAGGCGATCCACCCAGTGGGTGACGTCCAGGGTTTCCGGTGACAGGGTTGACCACGGAGCGAGCTGGCTCAGCCAAAGATGGCGTACTGCTTCGGCGATGCCGTAGCTGAAGCTGGCCGCGCCGGCGCGACCGACCACGGCGAACAGCCCGGCCGTCGGTGCCAGTGCGTCCAGCAGCGGACGGCAGGTATCAATGGCGGCCGGGTCGTCGCTGCCGACCGCCAGTCCGAAGCCGAGCGTGGCACCGCAGGGGTGCCAGGGGCCGGCCAGTTCCAGATAGGTGCAGCGGAAGGCGGCGGCCTGCGCGGCCCGGGCCGCGATCTGCCCGAACCAGTCACCGGAGACATCGACAAAGCAGCGCGGTCCGGGGGCGGGAGGGGCCGCACACAGCCAGTTCCAGCCGGTGGCGTCGCCAATCAGCAGCGTGGCGTCGCCGACCGGCGGCGCCGTGACCCGCATCGCGGCCAGACCCTGGTGGTCCAGTCGCTCGCGCACCCAGTCCAGTCGTTCTGACTGGCCCGGGATGGCGATGAGGGTCGCGCCGGGAGTGTTCATGGCAGCAGCAGCCGATCCGGCATATCGGGTTCAGCCAGTCGCTTCAGCCACCACGACAGCGCACGGGCCGGGCGTTTTTCGGCCCAGGCATAGGAAATCGGCGTGCTGTGCAGCGGTTCTTCCAGCAGCAGCTCCACCAGGTCGCCCCGTTCCAGCGCATCATGCGCCAGTTGTGCCGGCAGGAAGCCGACACCGAGACCGGCAATCTGCGCGGCCAGCTTGTCTTCCAGTCTCGGCACGGTCAGCGTGTCCTGCCCGGACAGCAGGGCCGAGGTGCGTGGTGCCAGGGTGCGCGAGCTGTCGGCGGCGACCACGGCGCGGAAGCGACGGATCACGTGCGGCGGCAGCGGCTGCGCCTCCTGCGCCAGCGGATGGTCGGGGGCAACGGCGAACAGGAAGTCGGCATGGCCCATCTGCCGGCTGAAGACGCCGGTCGGGGCTGCTTCGGAAGCGCCAATGGCGAGATGGGCCCGCTTGCTGATCAGCGCGTCCCAGGCGCCGCCGAAGACTTCGTGCAGGAACTTGATCCGCGTGCCGGCATTGATGGCGTCGAACTCCCTGACCAGCGGGTACAGCCGGGTCACCGGCACCCAGTCGCCGCAGGCGATGACCAGTTCGGTTTCCCAGCCGCGCGCTAGCTGCTTGACGCGCTGCTCGAGCGAAAACGCCGCATCGAGCAGATAGCGACCGTCGCGCAGCAGGGTCTGGCCGACCGGCGTCAGCCGCGCGCGATGGCCGCCGCGGTCGAACAGCAGCACGTCGAGGTCCTGCTCCAGCTTCTGCACGGCATAGGTGACCGCCGACGGCACCCGGTTCAGTTCCTCGGCGGCGGCGGCGAAGCTCCCCTTGCGGTCAATCGCGTCCAGCACCTGCAGTGCGTCGAGCGTCAGGCGCATGCCATCTCCTTTCAGGCCACCACATTGCGCGGCACGCCGGCCAGCCAGGCGTCGATATTGTCGACCAGCATGCGCGCCATCGTCGTCATCGCGCGGCCGCTGGCCCAGGCCACGTGCGGCGTCACGATCAGGTTCGGCAGTTCGACATCGAGCAGCGGGTTGCCGTTCACTGGCGGCTCCTCGCTCAGCACATCAAAGCCGGCGCCGGCCAGCGGGCCATCGCGCAGCGCGGCTACCAGCGCCGCTTCGTCGACCAGCCCGCCGCGGGCGGTGTTGATCAGCACGCAGCCCGGTTTCATCCGCGCCAGCTCGGCCGCACCGATCATGCCGCGGGTACCGTCATTCAGCGGCAGGTGCAGCGACAGCGCGTCGGCGCTGGCCAGCCCTTCGTCGAACGACAGATAGCCGGGGCGGACCGAAACGGCACCACGATGTTCAAGCTGGAACACTTCCATGCCGAAGGCGCGGGCCTTCTGCGCCAGATTGCTGCCGATATCGCCGCTGCCTGCCACCAGCAGGCGCTGGCCGGCCAGATCGGTGATCGGCGCCGACAGCAGGCAGAACTGCGATGACTGCTGCCAGCGCCCGGCCAGCATGTCGGTGCGGTAGGCGAGCAGATTGCGCTTCAGCGCCAGCAGCAGCAGGAAGGCATGCTCGGCCACGCTGTCGGCGCCGTAATTGCGCACATTGCACACGGTGATGCCGAGCCGGCGGCAGGCGTCAATGTCGACATTATTGACCCCGGTCGCGCAGACGGCGACCAGCTTCAGGTCGGGAAGCTGTGCCAGCGTGGCGGCGTCCAGCACATGCTTGTTGACCACGGCGACGCGGGCTCCGGCCAGCCGGGCAAGGGTATCGACCGGTTCGGTATGCGGATGGTCGATCCATTCGTGCGAGGCGACCGGTGCCGGCAGGGCGGCGGGCAGGCTGGCGCGGTCGAGAAAAACGATGCGGATAGTCATGGCAGCTGGCTGGACGAAGGGTCGGGGCAACGATTGTAGCCTGCCGGCACCGGCTTGCGTTCGTGCCGTGTGCCGACAAACGTGCCTGCTTTTGGTGCAATGCAACACGACAGTGCGGGGAATCGCGGCTATATTGGACTGCAAGCGCTGTTTTTCAGTTGTTTCATGCATTCGGACTGGCTGGCACGCTTGATGCTTTGTTATTGACGAGCCCCGGCGGCGGGGCTCTCAGGGTTGTGTTGAATCCGGCCAGGGTACTCCGGTGCCTGCGGCCACTTTGACAGCGGCGTCCATTCGCCTGCCGTGCCAGTCACGGAAAGCGGATGCGACGCCCTTTTTTTGCCTGCCTGTCCCGTCTTTGCATATCGCCACAAAGCCTTTCCCACTTGGCGCAGTTTTTGACATCGTGGCGTCCATCTGCATGAGGAATTCATATGAACGCTGGCAAAGTCTGGCTGGTCGGGGTCGGTCCCGGCGATGCCGAACTGATGACGCTGAAAGCCGCCCGGGTGCTTGGAGAGGCCGATGTGTGGCTGGTCGATGACCTGGTCGGCGACGACGTGCTGGCGCTGGCCAGGGCGGACGCACGGCTGGTGCGGGTCGGCAAGCGGGGCGGCTGCCGCTCCACCCCGCAATCGTTCATCAACCGGCTGATGCTGCGCCATGCCCGCCAGGGGCGCCGCGTTGCCCGGGTCAAGGGCGGCGACGCCATGCTGTTCGGCCGGGGCGGCGAGGAGGCGGCGTGGCTGCGCGCGGCCGGCATCGAGGTCGAGGTGGTCAACGGGCTGACTGCCGGCATGCTGGCGGCAACGGCGATCGGCGTGCCGCTGACCCATCGCGACTGCTGTCGTGGCGTGGCCTTCGTGACAGCCCATGCCCAGGATGGCGGCGAACCGGACTGGGCCGCACTGGCCCGTTCCGGGCTGACACTGGCAATCTACATGGGCATGAAGCGGCTGGACCGTATCCGCGACGGACTGATGGCCGGCGGGTTGCCGGCGACGACACCGGTGGCCGTCGTGCAGTCGGCGAGCACGCCGAACCAGCAGCAACTGCTGACCACGCTGGCGCAACTGCCGGCACAGGCGCTGGCGGCCGGCCTGGGCAGCCCGGCCATCGTGCTGGTCGGTGATGTCGTCGCGCTGTCGTCACTGGCGGAATGGCCGGACGGTCTGTCGCGCGCGGCCTGAAAGCCGAGACGGTCTGCAAAGGTGCAGGTGCTCGCAAAAATGCGGCACGAAGAACTGAATCAGTCGGGCCTGCACCGACGCCACTCACCACGCAGGTGCCCACAAAAAGCGGCAGTCAAATCCAGCTGCGCAGCTTGCCGCGCAGGCGCGATACCGCCTGGCTGTGCAGCTGGCAGACGCGCGACTCGGTCACGCCGAGCACCGCGCCGATTTCCTTCAGGTTCAGTTCTTCCTCGTAGTACAGATTCATCACCAGCTGGTCGCGTTCCGGAAGCTCCTTGATGGCGGCGACCAGGTGTTCGCGAAAACGCTGGTCACCGAGCATCGCGAACGGGGTCTCCGCTTCGGGGCCGGCGACATGCTCGATGAACTGGGTGCTGCTGCCTTCGTCACTTTCGTGGCGGAAATCCTCGTAGTAGACCAGCTGGTGGCCCTTGCAGTCGTACAGCATGGACTGGTACTCGTCGATGCTCATTTCCAGCCGTTCCGCCACCTCGCTCTCGTGCGGGGCCCGGCCGAACTCCTGTTCCAGTGCCGTCAGCGCCTGCTCGATCTGCTTGGCGTTGCGGCGCGCCTGGCGCGGCAGCCAGTCGATGCGGCGCAGTTCATCGAGCATGGCTCCGCGTATGCGCTGGCTGGCGAAGGTTTCGAACAGCACACCCTGGCTGGTATCGAACTGCTGGGCCGCTTCGAGCAGGCCGATCATGCCGACCTGGATCAGGTCGTCGAGCTCGACGCTGGCCGGCAGCCGGCTGACCATCATGCTGGCCAGCTTTCTGACCAGTGGCGCGTGAGTAGCCACATCGACGGTTGTCGACGCGTCTGCGGGAAGATAGGCACGACGAAGTTTCATAAGTTGACAGCTAGACGATGATTTCTGACGGGTCGGGTTCGAGCAACCGTGCGGCATCACACAGTCGGGAAAACAGTTCATGCGCGACACCGGAGCCGGTGGCCCACAGTGGCAGGGCATGGGCGAGCTGGTTGGCGGCGGTGGCGATCTCGCTGGTGTCGAACGACTGGACTGCCGTCGTCTTCAGCACCGTGGCCCGCTTGGCCCAGTGGTCTTCCGGCACGTAGCCGACCCAGCGCAGCGAAACCGGCAGGTATTCGCTGGCTACCGTGGACAGCCGGGAGAACCAGTGCTGTGCCTCGTCCAGACTGTGCACACGGTTGACCAGGACGTTGAACTTGCGGCGGCCGAACTCGCTGACCAGGTATTTGACGGCAGTGTACGTCTCGGTCAGTCCGTCCTGATCGGGCGACAACACCAGTACGATATCGCCGGCCACCGCCGCCAGCAGCGGCGTCTGCGTGGGGGCGTCGATCAGCACGAATTCGGTGTCGCGGGTCAGGGCCAGATATTCGCTCTGCACGCGGTGGGCCGAGACGTCACTCAGCGCGGCCAGCACCGACGGGCGCGCATAGCCATTGAGCAGGTTGATGGTGCCGCCGAGCGGGCTGACGGCCGCATCCAGCGCCAGTTGCTGCGACAGGACCGTATCCAGCGTCTCGCTCGTCGACAGGTTGAAGCGGCGCAACAGCGGCTGGCCGGCATGGCCGTCGAGCAGCAGCACCCGCCGGCCATGGGTCACGCCGAGTGCGATGCCGAGTTCGGCGACCAGGGTGGTGACACCGGACGCCCGCCCGCCGAGAAAGGCGAAGCTGGCCGACAGCGCGTTGCCGAGCGACAGTCGCCTCAGGCTGGCCGCCTGATCGTCGAAGCGGGTCATGCGGTCTGGCCCCACTGGGCCGCCTGCAGGATGCGGTACTCGTCGGGTTCGTACGAGAACGGTCCGCGCGGCTGTTTCAACGGCTGGAACGTGCGTTCCACCAGATAATTGGCATCGGACAGGTACAGGTCTTCCGGCACCCGCTGACCATTGGTCACGTACAGCACCGGCAGCCGGTGGCGGATTGCCACGTCCAGCCCGACCCCGAGCGTCGGCGCCTCGTCGACCTTGGACAGGATGCAGCCGGCCAGGCCCTCGCCCTGATAGCGGGTGATGACATCCTGCAGCGTATGACCGGCGGCATTGGCCGACAGCAGCAGGATGCGCCGCACCGGCCGCTTGCCGGCCGCGTACATGCGTGTCTGTTCGCTGACGCGGTTGTCGCGCTGGCCCATGCCGACCGAGTCGATCAGTACCAGTTTCTTGTGGGCGAGGTCGGCCAGCGTCAGGTGCAGGTCGGCCTCGTTGTCGACGGCGTAGACCGACACGCCAAGGATGCGGCCATACAGCTTCAGCTGGTCCTGGGCCCCGATCCGGTAGCTGTCGGTCGAGATCAGTGCGATCGATTCCGGACCGTGCTTGATGGTGGCGCGGGCGGCTAGCTTGGCCACGGTGGTGGTCTTGCCGACGCCGGTCGGACCGACCAGCGCGTAGACACCGCCCTTGTCGATGATGTCCTCTTCCTCCGGCAGCACGCGCAGATTGTGCGCCAGCGCCGACTTTGCCCATTTCAGCGCGGCGGCTTCGTCGAAGTGCGCCGGCAGCTTGGCCACCAGCTGGCGGCACAGTGCCGGGCTCATGCCGACGGCAAGCAGCTGGCGGAACAGCTCGGCCTGGCGCGGGTGGTATTCCTCGAGGTTGGCCCAGGCCAGGCTGGCGAGCTGGGCGGTCAGCAGTGCCTTGAGTTCGCGCATTTCGTCGCCCAGCTCGTCGAGCTTGGCCTCGGCGCGAACCGTGGTCGGCGCCGCTTCGGCCGGTGCCTTGTCGCGCGGCGCTGCCTCTGCCGCCGGGGCCGTTTCCGGGCGGGGTGCCGGCTCGGCGCGGGCGGGTTCCTCGCGATTGGCGGCCTCCTCGGCACGGGCGATCAGGCGGCTGAAGTCGACACGCTTGATCGACGTGTCCGGCTCATTGGGCGGAATGATCCGCGCCACCGGCTCGGCCAGCGGCTCGACCGGCAGCGCATAGGTGCGCGCCAGCGCGCTGGCGACCGGGGACGGCTTGGCCGATTTCGGCGGCAGGGCGGCCGCACTGCCGCCATGTCGCGGCGGGTGCTTGACGTTGGTGGCCAGCGAAGCCGCCAGCGTGTTCACGTCGGCGTCGGCTACCGCCATGATTTCGATGCCGCCGCCGGGCACGCTGCGGTTGCTGAGGATCAGGGCATCGGTACCCAGCTCGTCACGCACCTGGCGCAGTGCATCACGAGTGGTTTTGCCGAAAAACTTTTTGACGACCATAAGGCGTTATCCCACTGTGAGACTAGCTGCGTGCCCCGACCACGCCGACCACGCGAATGGTCTTGCTGTCGGGAATTTCATTATGGGCCAGCACGGCGAGCTGGGGCAGGGCGCGGCGCATGAATTTGGACAGGACCGGGCGCAGGGCCTGTGGCGTGATCAGCACCGGGTTCAGCCCCTGCTGCTCGATCCGCTCGGACTCCTGGGCCGCCGACTGCAGCAGGGTTTCCGCCAGACCGGGTTCGAGGCCGCCGCCGGCCTTGCTCTGCATGGCGCCGATCAGGATGCTCTCCAGCTGCGGATCCAGCGTCAGCACCGACAGTTCGTTCATGCCGGGGAACAGCTGGGCGACGATGGCGCGCGACAGCGTGATGCGCACGGCCGCGGTCAGATCGTCGATGTCCTGGGTTTGCGGCACGTGTTCGGCCAGCGTCTCCAGTATGCTCTTCATGTCGCGGATGCTGATGCCTTCGCCGAGCAGATTCTGCAGCACTTTCTGCAGCGTGCCGATCGGGATGATCTTCGGCACCAGCTCCTCGACCAGCTTTGGCGATTCCTTGCCGACATGATCGACCAGTTGCTGGGTTTCCTCCCGGCCGAGCAGCTCGGCGGCATGGTTCTGCAGAATATTCGAAATATGGGTGGCGACCACCGTGCTGGCGTCCACCACGGTATAGCCGAACGTCTGCGCTTCCTCGCGCTGGCGCGCCTCGATCCACAGCGCCGGCAGTCCGAAGGCCGGGTCGGTGGTCGGGACGCCCTTGATTTCGCCGAGCACGCGGCCCGGGTTGATCGCCAGGTACTGGCCGACAAAGGCCTCGCCGCCACCGACCTCGACCCCCTTGAGCAGGATGCGGTAGGCGTTCGGGCGGATTTCCAGGTTGTCGCGGATATGCACTGCCGGCAACAGGAAGCCGACTTCCTGCGCCATCTTCTTGCGGATGCCGCGAATGCGGCGCAGCAGCTCGCCGTCCTGGGTGCGGTCGACCAGCGGAATCAGGCGGTAGCCGACCTCGAGGCCGACAGCGTCGACCGGCTGCACGTCGTTCCAGCTGACTTCGGCCACCGGGGTTTCCGGCGGCGGCGGCGACTCGGATTCGGCCCGCGCCTGGGCTGCAGCCAGCTCCCTGGTGCGGTGGTCCTGCCACCATGCCAGCCCGGCCAGAATGGCGGCGATCAGCAGGAAGGCGAAGTGCGGCATGTTCGGGATCAGGCCCATCAGCCCGATCACGGCCGCAGTGATGTACAGCACCTGCGGCTTCATGAACAGCTGGCCGAGGAACTGCTCGGACAGGTCCTTCTCGGTGCCGACGCGGGTGACGACGATGCCGGCGGCGGTCGAGATGATCAGGGCCGGGATCTGGGCGACCAGGCCGTCACCGATGGTCAGCAGCGTGTAGGTCTCGGCCGCGACGCCGACCGGCAGGTCGTGCTGGACGATACCGACGATCAGCCCGCCGATGATGTTGATCAGCATGATCAGGATGCCGGCGATGGCATCGCCGCGCACGAACTTGCTCGCGCCGTCCATCGAGCCGAAGAAGTTCGCTTCCTCGGTGATCTCCTGCCGGCGGCGGCGGGCGTCGTCCTCGCCGATCAGGCCGGCATTGAGGTCGGCGTCGATGGCCATCTGCTTGCCGGGCATCGCGTCGAGGGTGAAGCGGGCGCTCACTTCCGCAATCCGCCCGGCCCCCTTGGTGATGACCACGAAGTTGATGATGGTCAGGATGACGAACACCACGATGCCGATCGCGTAGTTGCCGCCGACCAGGAAGTGACTGAAGGCCTCGATGACCTTGCCGGCCGCGTCAGCGCCGTTGTGACCTTCCATCAGGATCACGCGGCTCGACGCGACGTTCAGCGACAGCCGCAGCAGGGTGGTGACCAGCAGGATGGCCGGGAAAGCGGAGAACTCCAGCGGCTTCTTGATCTGCAGGCCGACCATCAGCACGATGATCGACACGGCGATGTTGAAAGTGAAAAACACGTCGAGGATCACTGTCGGCAACGGCAGGATCATCATCGCCAGGATGAGCAGGATCAGGACCGGACCGGCCAGCGCCGCGACGTTCAGGTTGAAACGCTGGAGCAGCAGGGAAAAATTCATTACGCGCGAGGCTCCTCATGCGGCGAAGTGTCGGCGGGGGCTTCATTCGCTTTTTTCTTGCTTTCCGGGTCGAGCTCGGTCGGTACGGGCAGCGATTCCGGATACAGCGGCGCGATGCCGCCATTCGACTGGTAGTTCTTCAGCTGGAATACATAGGCCAGCACCTGTGCCGCGGCGGTGTACAGCGCGGACGGGATTTCGTCGCCGATCTCGGCGTTGTGGTACAGCGCACGGGCAAACGGCGGCGCCCGCATGATGGTGATGTTGTGCTCGCGTGCCTGCTCGATGATCTTCTCTGCCAGTTTCAGCGTGCCCTTGGCCAGAATGCGCGGTGCGCGCATGCCGTCCGCGTACTGCAGGGCCACTGCGTAGTGGGTCGGGTTGGTGACGACGACGCTGGCGTTCGGAATCTCGCTCATCATCCGGCGGCGCGCAGCCTCGCGCTGCAACTGGCGAATGCGGCCCTTGACCTCGGGACTGCCTTCGCTTTCCTTCATTTCCTGCTTGACCTCTTCCTTGGTCATGCGCAGATTCTTGTGATACTGCCAGATCTGGAACGGCACATCGACGACGACCAGCAGCACCAGCGCGCCGGCAACGATCAGCAGCGTGTGCTGGGTCAGCTCGATGGTCCGGGTCAGACTCTGGTCCATCGACAGCTTGACCAGACCGATGATCTCGGCACGTTCGTTCCAGATCACCCAGGTGGCGACGCCGCCGATCAGCATGCTCTTCAGGATCGCCTTGCCGCCCTCGACCAGACTGTTCGGCGAAAACATGCGCTTGATGCCGCTGAACGGGTTCATCTTGGAGAACTTGGGCTCGAGTGCCTGCCAGCTCAGGTTCCAGCCGCCCATCAGCAGCGGGGCGACCACGGCGACAATCATCAGGGCCCCGAAAATCGGCATGATGGCGATCAGTGCATCCAGCCCAAGGTCATGCAGCCGGCGCGTCATGATGTCGGGTTCGGCCAGCGTCGGCTGATCGAAGGTCAGCGCCTTGCTCAGCACCAGCCGCATCTGCTGGTACAGCGAATTCCCATAGGCGATCAGCATGGCCACGGCCGTCATGGTGATGGCGAACGTACCCAGCTCCTTCGACCGCGGAACCTGCCCTTCGGTGCGGGCCTGCTGCTGTCGCTTGGGTGTCGCATCTTCTGTGCGTTCGAGACCGCTGTCTTCCGCCATGGCAATCGTTGGTCAAGGTTTTGTAAATGAATGTGAGCGCGAATTGTATCACGCAAGGGTCAGGATATTTCCTGGCGATGGTGAGGGGTTAAGCAAACATTAATGTGTCAAATCCAGAAAATATGTAGGAATGATCTTAAATTTTATCAGCACTCTGGCTACATCCAGGCCGGGCAGGGGGTAACAACATCTCTCCTGTCTGCAGGGGATGGCGTGATGGCCGCAGGCCGGCTACAGTAACCGGTTTTCCGCTGGGCAGTGAGCCATGAAGCCTTATCTCGATCTGATGCGCCATGTCCTTGAACACGGCAACCTCAAGACCGACCGCACCGGCACCGGCACGCGCTCGGTGTTCGGCTGGCAGATGCGTTACGACCTCGCCGCCGGTTTCCCGATGGTCACCACCAAGAAACTTCACCTGCGCTCTATCATTCATGAGCTGCTATGGTTCTTGCGTGGGGATACGAATATTGCCTACCTGCAGCAGAACGGCGTGCGCATCTGGGACGAGTGGGCCGACGAGAACGGCGACCTCGGTCCGGTGTATGGCTACCAGTGGCGCAGCTGGCCGGCGCCGGATGGCCGCCATATCGACCAGATCGCCAATGTGGTCGAGCAGATCCGGCGCAATCCGGACAGCCGGAGACTGATCGTCAGTGCATGGAACCCGGCGCTGGTCGACGACATGGCCTTGCCGCCATGCCATGCGCTGTTCCAGTTCTATGTGGCGGACGGCAAGCTGTCGTGCCAGTTGTACCAGCGTTCGGCCGACATCTTTCTGGGCGTGCCGTTCAATATTGCCAGCTATGCGCTGCTGACGCTGATGGTGGCGCAGGTGTGCGGGCTGCAAGCAGGCGAATTCATCCACACGCTGGGCGATGCCCACCTCTATCTGAACCACCTGCCGCAGGCCGAACTGCAGCTGTCGCGCGAACCACGTCCGCTGCCCACCCTGCGTCTGAACCCCGAGGTGAAAGACTTGTTCGCGTTTACCTTCGACGATATCGAGCTGGTCGACTACGACCCGCATCCGCACATCAAGGCCGAGGTCGCCGTATGAGCGCCCCCCGTCTGGCCATGGTGGCGGCGCGCGCGCGCAACGGCGTGATCGGGCTCGACAACCGGCTGCCGTGGCACCTGCCGGAAGACCTGGCGCATTTCAAACGCGTCACGCTCGGCAAGCCGGTGATCATGGGCCGCAAGACCTTCGAGTCCATCGGACGACCGCTGCCGGGGCGGACCAATATCGTGGTGACCCGCAACCCGGACTGGCAGGCTGACGGCGTGACTGTCGTCCTGTCGCTGGATGCGGCCCTCGAGGCGGCGGGGGAGACCGGCGCCGACGAAGCGATGCTGATCGGCGGGGCCGAGCTGTACCGGCAGGCGCTGTCGCGTACTGACGAAATCTTCCTGACCGAAATCGATGCCGACTATCCGGGGGATGCCCATTTCCCGTCGCTCGATCCGGCGGTGTGGCAGCCGGCCGAATCGGAAACCCTGCGCCGCGAGAGCGATGGCCTGGGCTGGCGCTACGTGCACTATGTTCGGGGATGACGACATCTGAAATCACGCCGAGCTGTCTCAATTCTGCATCAACAGCCGGTTTTTCCCGCTGCGTACCGTGCCGGCCACCCGCCTGTCATCTGCACGGAACGTGGCGGGGGCTACAATGATCATTCGACTCCCGATTGCAAGGAAACCTGATTCATGAACGACGCCATCCTCTACTCCCTGGATACGCGCGGCGTGGCTACGCTGGCGCTGGACCGCCAGGAGCTGCACAACGCGTTCGATGACGCGCTGATCCAGGCGCTGACCGCCAAGCTGGAGGAGATCGATGCCGACCCGGCGGTGCGCGTGCTGGTGCTGACCGGCACCGGCATCAGCTTCTCCGCCGGCGCCGACATCAACTGGATGCGTCGCATGGCCGGTTACTCGCGGGACGAGAACCTGCGCGATGCCACCTATCTGGCTGCGCTGATGCAGCGGCTGGATACGCTGCGCATGCCGACCATTGCCCGCGTGCAGGGCTCGGCCTTCGGCGGCGGTACCGGGCTGATCGCCTGCTGCGACATCGCCGTGGCGGTGTCCGATGCCCTGTTCTGCTTCTCCGAGGTCAAACTCGGCCTGATCCCGTCGGTCATCTCGCCGTATATCGTGCGCTCGATCGGCGCCAGCGCGGCGCGACGCTATTTCATGACCGCTGAACGCTTCAACGCCGGCAAGGCGCAACGCCTGGGGCTGGTGCACAAGGTGGTCGAGCGCGACGAGCTCGACAGCACGATCGGACTGTTCGTCGAGCAGGTGCTGCACAACGGCCCGGCGGCGATGACGGCGGCCAAGCGGCTGGTGGCGGATGTCTATGCGCAGCCGATCGACGGCACGCTGATCGAGATGACCACCAACCGCATCGCCGATGTCCGCTCCAGTGCCGAGGGCAAGGAAGGGCTGTCGGCCTTCCTCGACAAGCGCAAGCCGGACTGGCTCGCGTAAGCGTTCCGTTTTCATCCGGACGGCGACCGGCGACGGTCGCCGTCATGCATTGTTCCCCCCCGGTTTTTTCCGTGCCGGGTGGTGGCTATGCGATAATCCGTCCCGACTAAACCGACTCATTGGAGACTCGCCGAAATGGCCGATAACGACAAGCAAAAAGCCCTGTCCGCTGCGCTCGCCCAGATCGAGAAGCAGTTCGGCAAGGGTTCGATCATGCGCATGAACGAAACCCAGGTGACCGACAACATTCAGGTCATTTCCACCGGTTCGCTCGGTCTTGACCTGGCGCTTGGCGTTGGCGGCCTGCCGCGCGGCCGCGTGGTCGAAATCTACGGTCCGGAATCGTCCGGCAAGACCACGCTGTGTCTGCAGGTGGTGGCCGAAGCACAAAAGCTGGGCGGCACCTGCGCCTATATCGATGCCGAAAACGCGCTGGACCCGTCCTACGCCAACAAGCTCGGCGTCAAGGTCGATGACCTGCTGATCTCGCAGCCGGACACCGGTGAGCAGGCGCTGGAAATCTGCGACATGCTGGTGCGTTCCGGCGGCGTCGACATCATCGTCGTCGACTCGGTCGCCGCGCTGGTGCCGAAGGCCGAAATCGAAGGCGAGATGGGCGACAGCCACGTCGGCCTGCAGGCGCGACTGATGAGCCAGGCGCTGCGCAAGCTGACCGGCAACATCAAGCGCACCAACACCCTGGTGATCTTCATCAACCAGATCCGCATGAAGATCGGCGTGATGTTCGGCAACCCGGAAACCACTACCGGCGGCAATGCGCTGAAGTTCTACGCGTCCGTGCGTCTCGATATCCGCCGTACCGGCGGTATCAAGAAGGGCGACGAGATCGTCGGCAACGAAACCCGCGTCAAGGTGGTGAAGAACAAGGTCAGCCCGCCGTTCCGCCAGGCTTCGTTCGACATCCTGTACGGTGAGGGCATTTCGCGCGAGGGCGAGATCATCGAACTCGGCGTCGAGCACAAGTTCGTCGAGAAGTCCGGCGCCTGGTACAGCTACAACGGCTCCAAGATCGGCCAGGGCAAGGACAATTCGCGCGAATGGCTGAAGGAAAATCCGACCATTGCCCGCGAGATCGAGCAGAAGATCCGTACCGCCGTCGGCATCGGCGCGAGTGCGGCACCTGCCTTCGCCCCGACGGACGAAGAGCGGGCTGAAGCGGCCCTGTCGGAAGACAGCGACGCCTGACACCGGCCGGCGCCCTGGTGCGCCGCCGCTGTCGCCAGTCTGACGACGCCACGAGGCGCAATCCTCGTGGCGCTTTGTTTCCATGGCCCGCCCGCGGCGGGCGCCGCCCGATGCCATAGCCGCCATGTCCGAACCCTCGCTGAAATCCCGCGCCTATGCGCTGCTGTCCCGCCGGGAAATGTCCCGCGCCGAGCTGCGCAGGAAACTGGCGCCGCACGCCGACAGTGAAGCGCAGCTCGATGCGCTGCTGGACGAACTGACCGAAATCCGCCATCTGTCCGACGCCCGCTTTGCCGAAGCCTGGGTCAACAGCAAGGTCACCCAGCATGGCGCGCGTCGCCTGCGGCATGATCTGGCGTCGCGCGGGGTCGATGACGACACCATCCGCGACGCGCTGGACGGCATCGGGGACAGCGAAGTCGCGCGCGCCCGCGCGCTGTGGCTGAAGAAATTCGGTACGCTACCGGAAAACCTGCAGGAAAAGGCCCGGCAGATCCGCTTTCTGGCCGGGCGTGGATTCGACCTCGGCGTGATCCGGAAGGCCCTGCGCGACATCGACCTGGACGATGTCGGCGACGCCTGAACCCCGCCCGCCCCACAACAGGACCCCCCATGTTCGATATTGCCCGCCAACACCTGAAAACCCCGCGCGACCTGCTGCGTTTCGCCATGTCGCGCTTTACCGAGGCCGGGCTGTTTTTCGGCCACGGCACCGATAACGCCTGGGACGAAGCCGCCTACCTGATCGCGCACACGCTGCACCTGCCGATCGACCGCTTCGATGCCCTGCTCGATGCCCGGCTGCTGCCGTCCGAGCTCAACGATGCGCTCGACATTCTCGAACGGCGGGTGAGCGAACGCGTGCCGGCTGCCTACCTGACCCGCGAAGCGTGGCTGGCCGGGCACGACTTCTATATCGACGAGCGGGTCATCGTGCCGCGCTCGTTTATCGCCGAACTGCTGCCGGATGGCCTGTCGCCGTGGATCGAGCACCCGGAACTGGTCCATCGCGCCCTCGACCTGTGCACCGGCTCCGGCTGCCTGGCCATCCTGCTGGCCCATGCGTACCCGGATGCCGAGGTCGATGCCGTCGACCTGTCGACCGACGCGCTCGACGTGGCCACGCTGAATATCGAACGCTACGGGCTGGAACAGCGGGTCACGCCGATCGAGAGCGATCTGTGGGCCGGCGTGGCCGGCAACCGCTATGACCTGATCGTGTCGAACCCGCCGTATGTCGATGCCGAATCGGTGGCCGCGCTGCCGGATGAGTATCTGAAAGAACCGGAACTGGCGCTCGGCTCCGGCGAGGACGGCCTCGATGCGACCCGGGCCATTCTTGAACAGGCAACGCATTTCCTGAACCCGTTCGGGGTGCTGGTGGTCGAAATCGGCCATAACCGCGATGTCCTGGAAGCGTTGTACCCGGCCCTGACCTTCACCTGGCTCGACACCTCGGGCGGTGACGGCTTCGTGTTCCTGCTGATGCGGGAAGACCTGGTCACCGGCGGCCTGTGAGGCCGGCCATGCCGCCCCGGCGGCCATCCGCCGCGCTGCTGTCGCTGCTGCTGGTCGCCTGCGCCGGCGCCCCGGTACAGAAAGCGGTCAACGGGGACCGGTTTTCGGTCGGGGAAGTGGCGCAGAGCGATGCGAACCGGGTCGCCAACCTGGTCATGCGCGACAATCTGGACAGCCTGGCACTGCTGCTCGACAAGCTGTACCGGCGCAATCCGGCCGAGTGGAAGAAAAGCGGCGCTGCCAGCCGCGAGGCCGCCGTCCGCGCGGTGATGACGGCGGTGCGCGACGGCCAGCCGTTGCCCGCGCTCGGTCAGGCGCGCTCGGTCGGTGCCTTGCCGCGCGCATTCGATGCCGGCTATGGCGGCGACCGTGCCGGTGCGCTGATCTACGGCCTCGGCACGATGCTGACCGAGCTGTACGGTGGCCGGCGCTCGCTGTACCTGGTCAACGGTCTCGACGCGCAGCGGGTCGCCAATGCCTCGTTCAATGTGCAGGTGGCGGTATGGATGCTGTCGAACCGGACCGGTCCCGACGGCAAGCCGCTGCTGCTGTCGAACGAAATCGGCTTGGCCGGCAGCAACCTGTCGTTCGAGCGCGAGTTCGGCCGGGTCATCGGCCGGCTGGAACTGCTGGCCGAACTGGCCGACGAGTCCACCCGGCGCGGTTTCATCAATTACGTGCAGGGTCTGCTCGGCGCGCCGCTGCTGCAGTTCCTGCCGCTGGACGCAGTCAGCGCGGTCAAATAGCGTCGTTTCAGCCCAGGACCAGTCTTGCCGCCAGCGCGAACATGATCGTGGCCACCGCCAGATCCAGCACCCGCCATGCCGCCGGGCGAGTGAACAGCGGGGCCAGCAGCCGGGCGCCGTAGGCGAGCGAGAAGAACCAGACGAATGACGCGCTGATGGCGCCGGCACCGAACAGGTAACGGCTGTGGTCCGGCTGTTGTGCGGCCAGCCCGCCGAGCAGCACTACCGTATCCAGATACACGTGCGGGTTCAGCCAGGTCACGGCCAGCGTGGTCAGCAGCACCATGCCCAGCGTGCGGCCGTCATCGCCTTCCAGCCGCATCGACTCGCCCTGCCAGGCGCGCTTCAGTGTCGCCAGCCCGTACCAGAGCAGAAAGGCCACGCCGCCCCAGCGGGCAATGTCGACCAGCAGCGGATGCGACGAGATCAGGGCACCAGCCCCGGCGACGCCAAGACCGATCAGCAGCATGTCGGAGACCGCGCAGGACAGGGCAATCGGCAGCCGGTGACGGCGACGAATGCCGTTGGACAGCACAAAGGCATTCTGCGCGCCGATGGGGATGATCATGCTCAGGCCGATGGCAAAGCCCTCGATGGCCGGCATCCAGTTGGGAATCATGATGAAGTCCTGTAACAAGCAGTTCGATTGCCACTACGGTATCTTTTCTCATGGTATGAAGTAAAATTCATTGTTCTACATCTTCGTTAGAAAAATTCAGGATGCTGGATTACAAATTGCTGGACGCGCTGCAGGCCGTGCTGGCGGAAGGCAGTTTCGAGAAGGCGGCGCGCGTGCTGTGCATCACGCCGTCGGCGGTATCGCAGCGCATCCGCCAGCTGGAAGAGCGCTTCGGCCAGATGCTGCTGGTGCGCAGCACCCCGGTGCGGGCCACCGCCGCCGGGCACCGGCTGCTGCGCCATGTACGCCAGGTCGGCGTGCTGGAAGGGGAACTGGAAAGCGAACTGACCGAAGAGGCCGGCGACGGCTGGATGACGCTGCCGATCGCGGTCAATGCCGACTCGCTGGCGAGCTGGTTTCTCGACGCGGTCACCGATGTCGTGCTGCGCGAGCGGCTGCTGATGCAGATGACGCTGGATGACGAGGGGCACACGCTGTCATTGCTGAAAAACGGCGACGTGATCGGCTGCGTGACCAGCGCCGATACCCCGCCGACCGGCTGCGTCAGCGAGCGGCTGGGGGTGATGCGCTACCGCTGCATCGCCACCCCGGACTTTGCCGCGCGCTATTTCGCCGACGGTGTCGACCGCCGTCAGTTTACCCGGGCGCCGGCGGTCATCTTCAACCGCCGCGATACCATGCACCTCGGCTTTCTTGAATCGCGCTACGGCATCGGCCCCGGTGATTTCCCGCATTCGATCGTGCCCTCGGTGCCCAGCCTGCTCGATGTGGTGTGCGCCGGCATCGGCTACGGACTGACGCCGGAGCTGCAGGTGGCCAGCCTGCTGGCCAGCGGCGAGCTGGTCGACCTGCTGCCGGACGTACCGCCGCAGGTGACGCTGCACTGGCACTGCTGGGCACTGCAGGCGCCGCGGCTGGCGCGGTTTTCCGGTGCGCTGGTGGCCGAGGCGCGCGCCAGGCTGGTGCCCTGAAACCGGGCTTTGACATAGAATAAGCGTCAATTCATTTGTCGTTTGGCTGTGTCATCCATGTCGTTCCACTTTCCGGCCTTCTTTTCCGGGCTGACCATCGCACTGGGCCTGCTGGTCGCGATCGGCCCGCAGAATACTTTCGTCCTCAAGCAGGGCATCGCCCGGGCACAGATCGTGGCCATCGTCACGGTATGCATCCTGTGCGACATCCTGCTGATCACGCTGGGCGTGGCCGGGCTGGGCGCCTTTATCAGCAGCCAGCCGATGCTGATCCGCATCGCCACCTGGGGCGGGGCGGCGTTCCTGGCGCTGTACGGTTTCCGCTCGTTCCGCTCGGCGATGAAAGCCAGCTCGCTGCAGACCGGTGGCAGTGTGCAGACCACGCGGCGCGGCGCCATCCTCGCCGCCATGGCGTTCACGCTGCTGAATCCGTACGTCTACCTCGATACCGTGGTGCTGATGGGCGCGGTGTCGAGCCGTTTCAGCGAGGCGCTGCCGTCATACTGGCTGGGGTGCGTCACCACGGCCGTGTGCTGGTTCGGCGGGCTGGGATTTTTCGCCGGCCGGCTGGCGCCGCTGTTTGCGCGGCCGTTCAGCTGGCGGGTGCTGGACTCGATGGTCGGCGTCATCATGTGCGCGACCGCCTGGCATCTGCTGTCGAGCTTCGGCTGAAGGGAACGGGGAGGGCATATGGAAGGGGAACGGGAACGGATCGCGGCGCTGGTCCTGGCGGCGATCCAGGCCGAACTGCAGCGGCAGGGTCGCAGCCCGGACTATCCGGGCACCAGCGCCGCAGTCGGAGCACCGGAACGGGCGGCGCTGGCCGGGGTCTTCGACCTCGAAGAAGTGGCGGATGCCGTGTGCCTGGCACTGGCGCGCGGCACCGCCGCCGCGCCGGACGCCTGAACTACTGCTGCCAGCCCGGGGCACGGCGCTCGAAGAACGCCTGCGCCCCTTCCTGCTGCTCTGCCGAATCGATGCGTGCCCGTGCCGCTGCCAGCTCCGCCTCCATGGCGGCGCGCAGCGCCGGCAGGCGCTCGGCCTGCAGCAGGGTCTTGGCCGCTCTGGCCGCGGCCGGGCCGGTGTGGCTGGCCTGGTCAGCCACCGAAATGGCGACAATCTTGGCAAAGCCGGCATCGACACACTCATCGACCAGACCGATGCGCAGCGCGCGTTCGGCACGCAAGGCTTCACCGGTCAGTGCCATCCGCCGCGCCCAGCCATCACCGACCAGTTGCGGCAGGCGGCAGGAGCTGCCGCCGCAAGGGGGCAGGCCGAGGCGGCCTTCGGGCAGGCCGAGTTCGATCTGGCGCTCGGCAATGCGCACATCGCAGGCCATGGCCAGCGACAGGCCGCCGCCCAGCGCGTAGCCGTTCAGCGCCGCCAGGGTCAGTCCGTTGAACTGCACCAGCGCCAGTGCCGCGTCGTTCAGTGCCTGCAGCAGGGCCTCGGCCTTGCCATGGCCGGAGCGGGGGGCGTGGAACAGCTCAATGTCCGCACCCGGCGAGAAGAACTGGTCGCCTGCGCCGGTCAGCACCAGCGCCCGGACCTCGGGATCATCATTCAGAATGTCCACCTGCCGGCGCAGCTCGGTCAGGGTGGCGACCGTCAGCGCGTTTACCGGCGGATGGTTCAGCGTCAGGATGGCGGTCCGGCCAAGACGTTCGACAATCAGGTTTTCGTTCATGGTACTTCTTTCACTGTAATGGCCGTGCGGGGAAGTCGTCGCACCGCGCCCACGGCGATTTGCCGACAGGGATGACCGGGGCGGGGGGTACGACGGTTACAATGTCGACATCACTGTTTTTATAGCTATTACCATGCCGGAATACAGCCTGGCCGCATTGTTCCTCGTCGGCCTGCTTGGCGGCGGTCATTGTCTCGGCATGTGCGGCGGTCTGGTGACCGCCCTGTCGCTGCAATTGCCGGCCGCACGTTCGCGAACACCGTTCATCCTGGCCTACAACATCGGCCGTGTCGCCAGTTATACCGCAGTCGGGGCCATCGCCGGCGGCATCGGCGGACTGGGCCTTGCCGCATTGCGGCTGCAGGCGGCGCAACTGGCGCTGTTCGTGCTGGCGCAGGGGCTGATGATCCTGCTCGGCCTGTACCTGGCCGGCGTCTCCGCCTGGATCACCCGGGTGGAAAGCGTCGGTCGCCCGCTGTGGCGGCGCGTGCAGCCGCTGATGAAACGCCTCATTCCGGTGCGTTCCCCGGCTGGCGCGCTCCTTGTTGGTGCATTGTGGGGATGGCTGCCGTGCGGGCTGGTCTACTCGGCCAGCCTGACCGCACTGGCAAGCGGCAGCGTCGCCGGCGGTGCGGCCGGCATGTTCGCCTTCGCACTCGGCACCCTGCCGAATCTGCTGGCGATGGGCGCTTTCGCCGAAGTACTGAAAACCTGGCTGACCCGGCGCTGGGTGCGGGTGGTTGCCGGTTGCAGCGTGATTGCCGTGGCCCTGTGGCAACTGTCTCACGTGGTACGGCAACTGGTGTAGCCACACCCGGTTCGGGCACAATCCCGCTCCGGACTGTTTAATTGATCAAGTGGATCGGCGTCTGAGCATGAATACCCATTTCGACATCCTTATCCTCGGTGGTGGTCTGGTTGGCGCCAGTCTGGCGCTGGCGCTGTCCGGCGGGCGGCAACGCGTCGCACTGCTGGAAACCCGGCCGCCGCAGGTCGACGGACTCGATCGCGACGACGACTGGGATGCCCGGGTCTATGCGGTCAGCCCGGCCAATCGCCGTTTCCTGCAGCAACTGGAGGCCTGGCCGGCCGACGACCGTGTCGGCATGGTCACCGCCATGGACGTGCGCGGTGACGCCGGCGGCCGCATCCGCTTTGATGCCGCCGAAGCCGGCGGTGAAGCGCTGGCGTGGATCGTCGAGAACCGCTGGCTGCTGGCCGCGATCTGGCGCCGGCTGGCCGACAGCGATGTCGAGCTGCTCGATCCGGCCGAGGCGACGGCCTTCGCCAGCGACGCACGCGGGGCGACACTGACCCTGGCTGGTGGCCGCACGCTCGGCGCACGGCTGGTGATCGGCTGTGACGGCGCCAATTCGTGGCTGCGGCGCGAAGTCGGCATCGGCGCGGCCGTGTCCCCTTACGGACACAGCGGCGTGGTGGCGAACTTCCTGTGCGAACGCGACCATGATGGCGTGGCACACCAGTGGTTCACCGGCGACGGCGTGCTGGCCTACCTGCCGCTGCCGGGACGCCGGATGTCGATGGTGTGGTCGTGCGCGGACCCGGAACGCTTGCTGGCGCTGTCGCCGGATGCCCTGTGCGCGGCGGTGGCGGCGCGCGGCGGCCGGCAACTGGGCGAGCTGCAGCTGGTCACGCCGGCAGCCGGCTTCCCGCTGCGACTGATTCGCCCGGAACGGGTGATCGGCGAGCGGGTCGCGTTCGCCGGCGACGCCGCCCATACCGTGCATCCGCTGGCCGGACAGGGGGTCAATCTCGGCTTTGGCGACGTGCAACTGCTGGCGACGCTGCTGCGCGACGCCGACGACCCCGGCGCCTACGGCGTGCTGCGCCGCTATGAACGTGGCCGGATCGAAGCGGTGCGCACCATGCAGTACACCTGTGACGGACTGTTCCGCCTGTTCACCCATCCGCATCCGCTGGTCGGCTGGCTGCGCAATACCGGCCTGTCGCTGACCAATGTGGCCGGACCGGTGAAAAAACGCCTGATCCGCGAAGCGATCGGATTCTGACCATGACCGCGACCGCGTCCCCGATTCAGGCCGCGATCCGCGCGGTAGTGGCCCGGATTCCGCCGGGGCGGGTGTGTACCTATGGCGAAGTGGCGCGACTGGCCGGTTTTCCGCGCCATGCGCGGCTGGTTGGCCGCTCGCTGCACGGGCCGGCCGACGCCGTGCCGTGGTTCCGCGTGATCAATCATCAGGGCCGCATCAGCCCGCGCGGGCTGGATGGCAACGACGACTACCAGCGCATCCTGCTGGAGGACGACGGCGTGAAGTTCGACGCCAGCGGCCGCATCGACCTGAAAGTGTACGGCTGGCACGGCGACTGAACTACGCCTGCCGCCAACTGCCGAAAGCCGTCGGGCGTGTACCGACGCCACTCAAATCGTCTGTGCTCATCCCGATCGGCAGTCGAACGGACGAGCGCAGCGAGGTTTCCCCGCGGCGGCGGGGACGGAAGGGGGCGGGGTGAAACAGGGGACTGCCGTGCCCGCACCGTGTCCCAGTCAGTCGGGCAGGCCCCGACGCCACTCAAGTCGTTTGCGCCCGCCCCGATTGGCAGTCGAACGGACGAGCGCAGCGAGGTTTCCCCGCGGCGGCGGGGACGGAAGGGGGCGGGGTGAAACAGGGGACTGCCGTGCCCGCACCGTGTTCCAGTCAGTCGGGCAGGCACCGACGCCACTCAAGTCGTTTGCGCCCGCCCCGATCGGCAGTCGAACGGACGAGCGCAGCGAGGTTTCCCCGCGGCGGCGGGGACGGAAGGGGGCGGGGTGAAACAGGCGACTGCCGTGCCCGCACCGTGTTCCAGTCAGTCGGGCAGGCACCGACGCCACTCAAGTCGTTTGCGCCCACCCCGATCGGCAGTCAAATGCGCCGGAACGGCGGCAGCGCGGCGAGGATCTTCTTGCCGTAGGCGGCCGTCTTCAGCCGGGTGTCGAGAATGCTGACCCGGCCATAGTCGCTCTCGGTACGGATCAGACGACCGACCGCCTGGATCAGCTTGACCGACGCCTCCGGTACCGACAGCTCGATAAACGGATTGCCGCCCTGGCTTTCAATCCACTTTGACAGCGTCAGCCCGACCGGATCATCCGGCATGGCGAACGGCAGCTTGGCGATAATCACGTGTACACAGGCCTCGCCCGGCAGGTCCAGCCCCTCGGCGAACGAGTCCAGCCCGAAAATCAGGCTGGCGCGACCGTCGGCGACCGCTTCCAGATGGCGGGCCAGCAGCTTGGACTTCGGCAGCGTACCCTGCACCAGCACGCGCTCGGCGAACTCCGGCGGCAGACGGTCGGCTACTTCCTCCATCTGCCGGCGCGACGAAAACAGCATCAGCGTGCCGTTCGGCTGCGACAGGTCGACCAGTCGCGGCAGCCATTTGACGATTTCGGCGGTATGGCCGGCGGCGTCCTTCGGGCTGGCCGCCAGCGGCGGCAGATACAACTCGCCCTGGTGGGCAAAATCGAACGGCGAGTCCAGCGCCAGCGTGCTGGTTTCCGGCAGCCAGACCAGGCCGGTCTGGCGCAGCAGCAGGTCGAAGCTGTTCAGAGAACGCAGCGTGGCCGAAGTCAGCACCGCACCGGCCGCCTTGCGCCACAGCGTGCTGGCCAGGCTGCCGGCGGCCGACACCGGCGAGGCCGACACCCGGTAATCGCGGCGGTTACCGACTGCGCGTGCGGTAATCCAGCGCGCGATCGGCGGCGCCTTGTCCTCGGGCTCGGTGACAAACAGCGTCCACACTGCCGCGAATGGTTCGGCGCGGGAAATGAAGAAGCCCAGTTCGCTGGACAGGCGGTCGATCAGCAGCATGTCGCCGCCGGACTTGTCCTTGCGCGCTTCGGCCAGCGCGTCGGACAGCTGTTCGAGCTGCTTTTCCAGCGCGGCGCTGGTCAGTTGCAGGTTGGCGGCCAGCTGGTCGACGCCCTCGGGCAGCGGGCCGGCCGGCAGCAGCCAGGTCGGTTCGTCGTCGCCGTCGTTGCCGGACAGCGCCTCGATGCCGTCGAGCACGGCGATGAACTGGGTCAAGTGCTCGATACTGGCCGCCGCCGAATCGATCAGCAGATCGACCAGTTCGTGCTTGTCGAGCAGCGTGTCGGCGTGGCTGGCGAGCGTCGCCACCTTGTCCAGCCAGCCCAGGGTCGGGCCACTCTGGAAGTCGGCGGCAAACTGGTTGACCGCCTTTTTCGACAGATGGTGCGCCTCGTCGATGCAATAGAAGCTCTGTTCCGGCGCCGGCAGAATCACGCCACCGCCCATCGCACAGTCGGCCAGCAGCAGGTCGTGGTTGGTGACCACCACGTCGACGTTCTCCAGCGCATCGCGGGCAATGTAGAACGGGCATTCCGGCCGGTTCGGGCAGGCCGCCTTCAGGCAGCCGTGGCGGTCATTGGTGACCCGCAGCCACAGCGCATCGTCGATCATTTCCGGGTAATCGTCGCGATCCCCGTTCCAGGTCTTGTAGTAGAACGCGTCGGCCAGCGCCTTGATCGCCGCCAGCTCGGCAGCCTCCGGCTTGCGCTCCCACAGTGCGGCGGCCGGATCGGGCGCCAGCAACTCGCCCTGGGTCGAATCGGCGGTCAGCTGGAACAGGCGGTAAGGACACGCATAGCGGCCACGCCCCTTGGCCAGCGCATAGGTCAGCGGCAGCTCGCTGTGCTCGACCACGAACGGCAGGTCGCGATTGACCAGCTGCTCCTGCAGCGCCACCGTCGCCGAACTGACAATCAGCTTCTTGGCGCGGTTCTTGGCCATCACGCCGCCGGCGATCAGATAGGCCACGCTCTTGCCGACCCCGGTCGGTCCCTCGACCGCCAGAATGCTTTCGCCTTCCCGCTCCGGCAGTTCATCGCCGTCGCGCTCCTTGCAGCGGGACAGGGCATTGGCGATTTCCGCAATCATCCGCCGCTGCGACGGCCGCGGCTTGAAACCGGGCAGCGCGGTGGCCAGCGTCTGGTAGTGATGGCGGATGGCGTCTTTTTCGAGATCGGTCAGCATGCGCACATTTTACAGACTGCGGGCGGCTTGGGGCGGCGCGATCGACGCCGGGCGACCGGGCGCGATCATTGCATCGCAACATGACGGGTGTGCATACCGTGCGTAGGATTAGCTAGCGAATCGGCGGAAAATCATTCCGCCAGGCAGAACAACAAAATCACGCTCTGCGAGGACACAATGAACAAACCTGGCTGCAAGGTCCTGGTGGTCGGCCGCGATGCGGTGTGGCTGCGCGAGGCCATCAAGGGCTTGAACCACAATGCGCATCAGGAAAGCGGTGCGTTCGGGCTGAGCTTCGTACCGGCGGCGTCGGCGGCCGACGCGCAGGTGGCCGTGCGGGATGACGGCAGCATCCAGATCGTGCTGATCGACAGCCAGGATCTGGACCAGCCGCTGCTGCCGTTCGTCGACTGGCTTGGTGACTTCCGGCCGGAACTGTCGCTGTACGTGCTGCTGGGGCGGGGCGAGGAGCGGGCGCAGGTGGCCAATCTGCTGGGCGAAACCCTGTCCGGCTATTTCATGCGCGACGAGCAGGACTGGGCCGGCTGGCGCCATATCCTGCAGGCGGAAATCGCCGAGAAGGCGGCAACGCCGTTCTTCGATGCCCTGAAGCGCTACGTTGAACTGGCCAAGGACTCGTGGCATACACCGGGCCATTCCGGTGGCGACTCGCTGCGCGGCAGCCCGTGGGTCGGTGACTTTTACCAGTTTCTTGGCGAGAACACCCTGCGCGCCGACCTGTCGGTCTCGGTACCGATGCTGGATTCACTGCTGCACCCGGCCGGGGTGATCAACGATGCCCAGGCACTGGCCGCCCGGGCCTTTGGCGCCCGTCGCACCTATTTCGCCACCAACGGCAGCTCGACGGCCAACAAGGTCATCCTGCAGACCCTGCTGGCGCCGGGCGACACCCTGCTGCTGGACCGCAACTGTCACAAATCGGTCCATCACGCGACCATCCTGTCCGGCGCGCGCCCGGTCTACCTCGAATCGACCCTGAATCGCCGCTACGGCCTGTTCGGTCCGGTGCCGAAGCAGACCATCCTCGATGCGCTGGCCGCCCACCCGTCCGCACGGGTGCTGATCCTGACCAGCTCGACCTATGACGGCCTGTGCTACGACCTGGCGCCGATCATCGCCGCCGCACACGAATGCGGGGTCAAGGTGGTGGTCGACGAGGCGTGGTACGGCTTTGCCCGCTTCCATCCGGCCATGCGGCCGACCGCGCTCGAATGCGGGGCCGACTACGTGACCCAGTCGACGCACAAGGTACTGTCGGCGCTGTCGCAGGCGAGCATGATCCACGTGAACGACCCGGCGTTCGACGCCCACCTGTTCCGCGAGAACTTCAACATGCACGCGTCGACCAGCCCGCAGTACTCGATCATCGCCAGCCTGGACGTGGCGCGAAAGCAGGCGATGATGGAAGGCTACACCCTGATCGACCGTGCGCTCGGCATCGCTCGCGAACTGCGCGAACTCATTGCCGGGACCGGCGTGTTTCGCGTACTGGAACTCGACGACCTGCTGCCGGCCGAACTGGCGAGCGACGCCATCCGTCTCGACCCGACCAAGCTGACCATCGACATCAGCGACTCGGGCTATTCCGGCGCCGAACTGCGCGACATCCTGCTCGAACGCTTCAATATCCAGGTCGAGAAAACCACCTTCAACACCCTGACACTGCTGGTCACCATCGGCACTACCCGCAGCAAGGCGTCGCGGCTGCTCGATGCACTGATGCGGGTCGCGCGCGACAAGCGCACCCCGCGGCGGCCGCCACAGCTGCCGGCGCTGCCGGGTCTGGGCCGGCTGGTCTGCCTGCCGCGTGATGCGTTCTACGAGGCCGGCGAAATGCTGCCGCTGCTTGATGACGACGGCCGGCCCAACGTCGAACTCGCCGGACGCGTCGCCTGTGATCAGGTGACGCCATATCCGCCGGGCATTCCGGTATGGACGCCGGGGCAGCAGATCAGCGACGAGGCCGTGTCCTATCTGGGGCGCGTGACGCGGATGCAGAAGGATCTGGAGTTGCACGGGGTCGAGCAGGACGGCGACGGCTATTACGTGCGGGTATTGCGGCTTGAAGATGAGCAAATGCTTAAATTTGACCGGAATGCAAGATAGCGCTTGCATCTGTGTCGCAATTCCGTAAAAATCATCGACAGACCTTGGCTGACGTCCAGCGGCACGGACCCGGCTCCACGATCGAATTTCAGGGATGAACCAGATGCTTGACGCTTTCCACCAACTTGATGCGCTGCGACGTAGCCGCGCGGACGGCGCACGACGAGTGCGCCGCGTCCGCGGCTATCTGCATGCGTCGTTGGTGGGCGAGGGCTAGAGGCTCAGCGTTCATCTCAACCCCAAAACGGGCGGCGCTTATTCATTTAAGCGCCGCCCTTTTTTTATCCGGACGGGAAAATAGAAATGCACCACGATGTAAAGAAAGTTGTACTCGCCTATTCAGGCGGCCTGGACACCTCGGTCATTCTCAAATGGCTGCAGGACACCTACCAGTGTGAGGTGGTGACCTTCACCGCCGATATCGGCCAGGGCGAGGAAGTGGAACCGGCGCGCAAGAAAGCCATTGCGCTCGGCATCAATCCCGACAACATCTTCATCGACGATCTGCGCGAAGAATTCGTCCGCGACTTCGTGTTCCCGATGTTCCGCGCCAATGCAGTTTATGAAGGCGAGTACCTGCTCGGCACCTCGATCGCCCGTCCGCTGATCGCCAAGCGCCAGATCGAGATCGCCAACCAGGTTGGCGCCGATGCCGTCAGCCATGGCGCAACCGGCAAGGGCAACGACCAGGTGCGTTTCGAACTCGGCTACTACGCACTGAAGCCGGACGTGACCGTCATCGCTCCGTGGCGCGAATGGGACCTGCTGTCGCGTGAAAAACTGCTGGCCTATGCCGAGAAGCACGGCATCGACATCAGCAAGAAAAAGAACGGCGGTAGCCCGTACTCGATGGATGCGAACCTGCTGCACATCTCCTACGAAGGCACCGTGCTGGAAGATCCGGCCCAGGAGCCGGAAGAAGACATGTGGCTGTGGACCTGCTCGCCGGAACAGGCACCGGATGAAGCCGAATACATCGAGCTGGAATACAAGGGAGGCGATATCGTCGCCATCAACGGCACGGCCCTGAGCCCGGCTGCAGTGCTGACCAAGCTGAACCAGCTTGGCGGCAAGCACGGCATCGGCCGCCTCGACATCGTCGAGAACCGTTATGTCGGCATGAAATCGCGCGGCTGCTACGAAACCCCGGGGGGCACCATCATGCTGAAGGCGCACCGCGCGATCGAATCGATCACGCTGGACCGCGAAGTCGCCCACCTGAAGGACGAACTGATGCCGAAGTACGCCAGCATGCTGTACACCGGCTACTGGTGGAGTCCGGAACGCAGGATGATGCAGGCGATGATCGACGCATCGCAATCGACCGTGAACGGCTGGGTGCGGCTGAAGCTGTACAAGGGCAACGTGATCGTGGTCGGCCGCGAATCGAAGACCGACAGCCTGTTCGATCCGACCATTGCCACCTTCGACGAAGATGGCGGCGCCTACAACCACGCCGATGCAGCCGGCTTCATCAAGCTGAACGCCCTGCGGATGCGGATTGCCGCCAATGCCAGGGTCAAGCGTGGCTGAGACAGTCTGAGGTAAAAAACGCGAGGCGCTGTCCTCGCGTTTTTTTGCTATCAGGTTGCGGCACGTCAACCGATATAATCGGCTGATCTGCTAAAGGGGAGTGTTACATGGATTTCAGCAAGTGGGATCTGAGCAATCTGAGCGAAGAACAATTCACCAACATCTCGATGGTCGTGCTGCTTGGCGGCCTGATCGTCTTCATGGCTTTCATCATCCTTGATCTGGGACGCAAGTCCGGCGCCGGCAAGTTCGGTACTTTCGTGCTGTTCCTGGCGCTGTTCGCCGGCGTGATCGGTTTCGTGTTCAAGAACCTGCTGGTCGAGTTCCTGATCCTGAAGTAACCGTTGACCGAAGAGGGCTGGGGCACTGAACCCGGCTTTTTCTGTCTCTCTTCACAGTAAAAACCAGCAAATAATCAGCGGCTTCCCGTTTCAACTCGGGAATCCGGCAGATGGCATGCGCGCCTGTGCCGCGTAGCGTGACGGAGTCCAACCCGCCCCGCACCGTCACCATGCCCCTCGTCCGCCGCTGCGTGCCGTCCCTGCTGATTCCGCTGCTGTTCCTGCTGGCTGCCAGTGTCGGCGCGGACGGCATCGTCGCCGACCCGGGGGCCGCGAGCACGCAGCAGCCGGTGGTGCAGCGCACCGCCAGCGGCCTGCCGCAGGTCGACATCCAGACCCC
>NZ_QLTJ01000025.1:0-32355 GCF_003269145.1 Microvirgula sp. AG722
GGGAACCAGCGGTTCGCCATCGGGGCCGACAAACACGTCGTCGTCGTTGTACTGCGGGACGCCGAGGCGGGTGCGACGCTGGATGGTCGGCAGGGTGAGCCGCCAGCCGGTGCCGCAGGGGCCGTTGCCGGCGCCGGCGCTGTAGCCGAGGGTCAGGGCGGGGGCGGATTCGCGGGCGACGGGGAGAGACAGCGGGATGTCGAACGAGACCAGGCCGGCGGAGAGGGCGGGCCCGCTGCCGTCACCGGGGCCGGGAAGGGCGTCGTGGATGGTGGGCAGGGACAGGTTGCTGACCGCCGCCAGGTGTGGTGGGGAGCATTCGTTGGCCATGGCGGACTCCTGCTTCTGGCTGGAGAAAAGGCAGAAAGGCAAAGCATGGGCATGGGGGGAATAAGGCTTTTATAGAATGGCGTGCCTTGCCTTCCAATGCCTCTGGACAAATGGCTTCGGCACGGGACAGTCAGCACTCGCTGTTCGCGGTGGATGCCATTACCATGGCCGGCCGTCATTGCCGGTCCTGTGTCATGTCCTCTGCCGCGTTGCGCCCGCTGTGGCCCGTTCTGTTCGTCATTCTGTGGAGTACCGGCTTTATTGGTGCCAAGTTCGGCCTGCCTTATGCCGAACCGCTGACTTTCCTGCTGGTGCGCTACGGTTGCACCGCCTTGCTGCTGACACTGCTGGCGCTGGCGATGCGCGCGCCGTGGCCGGGCAACTGGCGCATGGTTGCCCACCTGGCGGTGACCGGTCTGCTGGTACACGCGGTCTATCTGGCCGGTGTGTTCAGCGCCATATCCCATGGGTTGTCGCCGGGGCTGACGGCGCTGGTGGTCGGCCTGCAGCCCATTCTGACCGCGGTGCTGGCTGCGGCCTGGCTCAAGACGCCGGTTGGTCCGCGACAGTGGGGCGGTTTGCTGCTGAGCCTGGCAGGCGTGACCATGACAGTCTGGCCACGGCTGAGCATCGGCCACGACATGCTGCCGCTGCTGCTGCCGGTCGTGGCCGCGCTGTTCGGCATCACCCTGGGTACGCTGTACCAGAAGCGCTTCGTGCCGCACTTCGACTGGCGCACCGGCGGCGTGGTGCAGTTCACCGCCTGTGCGCTGGCGACCGGTGCTGTCGCGCCCTGGTTCGAGTCCATGCACATCGTCTGGAACGGATCGTTCGCCTTTGCGCTTGGCTGGCTGGTGCTGGTGCTGTCGATCGGCGCGATCAGCCTGCTGAACTGGCTGATCCGCCATGGCGAGTCGGTCGGCGTCGCCAGCCTGTTCTATCTGACGCCGCCGACCACCGCGCTGATGGCCTTTGCCCTGTTCGGCGAACGGCTGACGCCGCTGGCCATCGCCGGCATGGCCGTGGTGGCAGCCGGCGTGGTGCTGGCGCGACGCTGAACGCTCAGACGATGACGCCGCCGCCGAGGCAGATGTCGCCGTCGTACAGGACGGCCGACTGGCCCGGCGTCACCGCCCATTGCGGGTCGGTGAAAGTCAGCCGGATGCGTTCCGGCGACAGCGTGTCGAGGCGACAGGCGGCATCACTCATCCGGTAGCGGTTCTTGGCCGCATAGTCGCCATCGGCCGGCGCCTCGCCGAGCGTCCAGCTCAGTTGTGAGGCTTCCAGTACCGGTTTCAGCAGCAGCGGGTGGCCGTGGCCCTGGACCACGATCAGGGTATTGCTGGCCATGTCCTTGCCGGCGACAAACCACGGCTCGCCATTGCCGGCCTTGTCGCCGCCGATATTCAGGCCCTTGCGCTGGCCGAGGGTGTAGTACATCAGCCCCTGATGTTCGCCGACCGTGCGGCCTTCCGGCGTGACCATCGGGCCGGGCTGGGTCGGCAGGTAGCGCTGCAGGAAGGCGCGGAACGGGCGTTCGCCGATAAAGCAGATGCCGGTCGAGTCCTTCTTGGCCGCATTCGGCAGGCCGATCCCGGCGGCGATGCGGCGGACCTCGGTCTTGTGCAGCCCGCCGAGCGGGAACAGCGACTTCGACAGCTGCGCCGGCGACAGCCGGTACAGGAAATAGCTCTGGTCCTTGCCCGGGTCGACGCCCTTGAGCAGGTAATGCCGGCCGTCGCGCTCCAGCTTGCGCGCGTAGTGGCCGGTGGCGATACAGTCGGCGCCGAGGGTCATGGCGTAGTCGAGAAAGGCCTTGAACTTGATCTCGGCATTGCACAGCACGTCCGGGTTCGGCGTGCGGCCGGCGGCATACTCGTCGAGGAAGTACTGGAACACGCGGTCCTTGTACTCGGCGGCGAAGTTGACAATCTCCATGTCGATGCCCAGCCGGTCGGCCACGCTCATGGCGTCGAGCGAGTCCTGCTTGATCGAGCAGTAGTCGTCGTCGTTGTCGTCTTCCCAGTTTTGCATGAACACGCCGATGACCTCGTGCCCCTGCTGCTTGAGCAGGTGAGCGGTCACCGACGAGTCGACGCCGCCGGACAGGCCGACGACGATGCGTTTTTTCTCCGTCATGACGGGGAATATCCTTTCATCCAGACATCCAGCGGCACCACGGCCGCATCGTGTCCGTTATCGAAAAACCAGCTGTCCACCGCCCATTGCCGGCCACTGGCCTCGGTCATTACGGCGGTGTAGTGCAGATCCACTATCCATGGTGCGCGCCAGGCCTTGCCGGCCGGCGTGTGCAGCCGCAGCCAGCCCTTGTCGCGCAGCCACAGCAGCCATTCGGCATTGGTGGTGCTGTGGTCGACGCAGTCGCGCCGTCCCGGCGACGTCCCGTCGCTGAAATTGCCGCCCTTGTCGTCCCGGATCGGCGTCTGTTCGCCGGCGATCCGTTCCAGCAGGCCGATGGCCTGCGAGACGGCGCGGCGTTCGTCGTCCGGCGTCGCGACGTGGGCAAACAACTGCGCCACTTCCGCCTGTTGCGATGTGCTGACGGCAAAGCGGGTATCGACCCGGCAACCGTAGCCGTAGCACAGCGGCAACGCCTCGTCGGCGGACGCAACGGCAGGCAGGGCTGCATTCAGGACCATCAGCAGCACGGGCAGCAGGGCACGGGTCGGCGGCATGCGTTCTCCAGCGGGGAGCGGTGTCGGGGGCGGGGCCCTGAACGGACGGCATCAGCGGTCCGGGGGAAAACCTGTGTGGGTCAGCAGGTCGAGCGGGTAGCGGCGTCCGGCCAGGTAATCCTGCACACAGCGGTACACCAGCGAACTGCGCTGCCGGTCGACGCTGGCGGCGATTTCCTCAGCCGTCAGCCACAGCGGGCGGACGATGCCGTCATCCAGCACGGCGTCGGCATCATGGTCGAGTGCGGTGCAGACAAAGGCGAAGCGCAAGTAGACCAGCTCGGGCTCGTCGCGCTTCGGCGCGGCGTAGATGCCGACCAGCGCGGTCGGCTCGACATGCCAGCCGGTTTCCTCATAGGCTTCGCGGCGGGTGGCGGCGAGCAGTGTTTCGCCCTGTTCCCAGTGACCGGCCGGCTGGTTGAGCATCAAGCCGGCCGAGGTCTGTTCCTCGACCAGCAGGAAGCGGCCGTCGCGTTCGACAATCGCGGCAACGGTCGCGTTCGGTTTCCATTGGGTTTGGTGCGCCATAGCGGGCGGATTGCGTGGACAAAAACGGATTATACCGGCTGGGGCCAGCGCTGGGCAGCTTCAGGGGCGGGTGAGGCGGACGCGGACCATGGCGGTCGACGCGTAGCGGCTGCCACCCTGACCCAGCACCAGGGTGTCGCTGCCGTCGGCCTCGTGCACTACGCTGGCGATCGTCAGCCAGGCATCGGGCCGTCCGCGCACCCGGGTACTGCTCGTATTGCCATTGCGGCCGGCCGGTAACTGGCCCGGGCTGACGGCCAGCGTCAGGACCACCTCGTCGCCGTCGGCGCGCGCCTGCAGCCAGAAACCGCCGCCGCTGGTCTGCCACGGCTGGCGCGGCGAATAGCGGCCGTCAGGGTAGGCGAGCACCCAGTGGGCGGGCCGCAGCGGGCCGGTATCGACCCGGGCCTTGCCGCCTTCGGCCACCACCAGCCACTGCCCGTCGTCGGCCGGGACCGCCGGGCGACTGCCAAGCGGAATCTCGCCGGCATCGATGTCGACCCCGACACCCGGCCGGCCATGGCCGCCGGGACGCCACACGCCGATGTCGACCCGGCCGGTGTTCGGCCGGGCAGGGGCGGCGTGCCGGCGCGGCAGCAGCGCCGAGGTGTCGACTTCCAGCCGCCATTGCCGGCGCCGGCTGTCGAGCTGGGCCACCAGCCGGGCGAGTTCGGCCTGGCGGATCGGTTCGGCGCTGATCACCACTGCATCGGGCAGGCCGGCCACGCGCTCGCCGGGCTCCAGCAGCGGTTCCAGCGCGGCGGCCACGTCCTCACCCCGTTGCTGCTTCAGCTTCAGCGTCCGCAGCGACGGGGCGGCGATGGCGGCCTGGGCCAGCAGCAGGGCCGTCAGCCAGGTCAGGATGGGCGTGCGCAGGGTCATACATGGTCCTTGCCGGCCCGCCAGATGGACAGGATCAGCCAGATGCTGTTGAAAAACGCGATCATGAAACCGAAAAAGCCGAACACCGGCAGGCCGAACAGCGTTGGGCCGGCATTGACGGTCATGACGATGCTGGAGCCGATGATCAGGCAACCGGTCACGATGCCCATGGTCAGCCGGTTCGCACTCTTGTCGATCTGGTGACCGAAGCTGTCCAGCCGCTTGACGTCGATATCCAGCCGCAGCTTGCCGCGCCGGGCGGTGCCGAGCAGGCGCGAAATGTCGCGCGGCAGATCGGCGACCATGCCGACCATGTCCAGCAGCCCGCGCACGCTCTTGTCGGCGATGGCCTTCGGCGTGTAGCGCGCCAGAATGATGTGGCGGACGAACGGCGTCAGGTGGGCGACCAGCTTGAAATCGGGATCGAGCTGGCGCGCAAAGCCTTCCAGCGTGATCAGCGCCTTGAACAGCATCGACAGGTCGGCCGGCAGCACGATCGAGTGCTCGCGCATCAGGGCCATGATGTCGTTGATCAGCTGGGTCAGGTCCAGTTCGGACAGCGACAGGCCGTCGTACTGGAACAGGAACTCGGCGATATCGGCCTTCAGCCCGTCGTCGTCGACCTGGGCGCTGCCGGTCCAGTCGATCAGCACGTCGTAGACGCCGCGTTCATCGCGGCGCGACAGCGCCGACAGCAGGTCGGCCAGCTGGTCGCGGCGATCGCGCGACAAGCGCCCGACCATGCCGAAATCGATGAAAACGATGCGGTTTTCCGCCAGAAAGAACACGTTGCCGGGGTGGGGGTCGGCATGGAACAGCCCGTCGAGCAGGATCATTTTCAGCACCGCGTCGGCGCCGCGTCGTGCCAGCAGCTTGCGGTCCAGCCCGGCCGCCTCGGCCAGGTCCAGACGCATGGCCGGAATGCCGTCGACGAAATCCTGCACATTGATGGTCGGGTTGGTCAGCGCCCAGTACACCTTCGGCACCACGATATGCGGGTCGCCGGCGAAATGCTGGGCGAAGCGCTCCATGTTGCGCGCCTCGCCGGCCAGGTTGAGTTCGCGCTTCAGCGCCTTGGCGAACTGATTGACGATCTCGCCGGGCTGGTAGCGGCGGATGTCGGGGAACTCCAGTTCGATCAGTCGCGCCAGGTGACCGAGGATGCGCAGGTCGGCGTCGATCTTGTCGACGATGCCCGGCCGGCGCAGCTTGACTGCGACCGGGGTACCGTCCATCAGCATGGCGCGGTGGACCTGGGCGATCGACGCCGCGCCGATCGGATGCGGGTCGAATTCGGCAAATGCTTCGGCCACCGGCATGCCGAGCGCCGCTGACACCAGCCGCGTCACATCGCCTTCCGGCAGCGCCGGCGCATCGCTCTGCAGCTTTTCGAATTCGGCGATCCAGTCCGGCGGGAACACATCGACCCGGGTGGCGAGGATCTGGCCGAGCTTGATGAAAGTCGGCCCGAGATCTTCCAGCGAGCGACGCAGGCGGACCGGGGTCGGAATGTAGTCGTCAGGGGACGGCATCGGCACATGCAGCCACTCGATTCCCTTCTCGACCACGCGCGGCAGCTTCAGCCGCTGCGCGAATTCTCCCAGGCCATGCCGGATGAGAATGGCCGAGATTTCTTTCATGCGCGGCAGGTCGCGCATGGCGACGAAGGTTTCTTTGAGCATGCGTTTTCGGGTACCCGTCGAAGGACGTCCAAGTATATAAGCACGGGCTGTTGTCTTTACAGCGCGGGGTGGGTCGATTACATTCGGCCCCCATGAAATTGATTGCCCGAACCGCCGCCGTCCTGCTGTTGGCGTGCTCCGTCGTTGCCCTTGCGGAGCCCGCGCGGGCGAGCAACACCGCCGCACAGAACCGCCAGGAGCCACGTTTGTCCGCGCCGGGCGAGGACGCGATGGGGGATCTGATCCTCCAGGCAATGAGCCTGATGGGCATAGCGTACCGCTTTGGCGGCAATTCGCCGACCCAGGGTTTCGATTGCTCCGGTTTTATCCGCTACATCTTCGAGAAGTCCGCCGGCGTCAACATGCCGCGCACTGCGGCGGAACAGGCACGCCTCGGCGTGTCGGTCGGCCGCGACGAACTGCGCCCGGGCGACATGGTGTTCTTCAACACGCGCGGGTTTGCAAACTCGCACGTCGGGCTGTACATCGGCAACAACAAGTTCATCCATGCGCCGCGTACCGGCAAGAATATCGAAATCGTCAACATGAGCTCGGGCTACTGGGCCAGCCGCTACAACGGCGCCCGGCGCGTGGCGCGTGGGGCGGGCAATGTGTCCAGTGCCGAGCTGCTGGATGATCTGGGCTCGTCGAAGAAGCGCGACAGCGGCGGTGATGCCATCGCCCGCTTCTCCGGTGACGGCGAGACGCCGCCGCCGGTCAGGACCCGGCTGCGCAAGAGCCCGGACATCGTCATCGCGTCGTCGGCAGTCGAGGACAGCAGCAAAAAGGCCGGCAAGAACAGCAAGGCCGACGACGGCCCGACCTGCCCGCCGCCGAAGAAGGGCCTGAGCGCAAAACAGCGCAAGCAGGCCGAAGCCGAATGCCGCAAGGCCGAGGAAGCGGACAAGAAGGCCGGGAAAAAGGCCGGCAAGAACAGCAAGGCCGACGATGGCCCGACCTGCCCGCCGCCAAAGAAGGGCCTGAGCGCAAAACAGCGCAAGCAGGCCGAGGCCGAATGCCGCAAGGCCGAGGAAGCGGACACGAAGGCCGGGAAAAAGGCCGGCAAGAACAGCAAGGCCGACGATGGTCCGACCTGCCCGCCGCCAAAGAAGGGCCTGAGCGCAAAACAGCGCAAGCAGGCCGAGGCCGAGTGCAGCAAGGCCGAGGAAGCGGACAAGAAGGCCGAGAAGAAGGCCGGCAAGCACGGCAAGGCCGATGACGGCCCGACCTGCCCGCCGCCGAAGAAGGGCCTGAGCGCGAAACAGCGCAAGCAGGCCGAGGCCGAGTGCAGCAAGGCCGAGGAAGCGGACAAGAAAGCCGGGAAGAAGGCCGGCAAGCACGGCAAGGCCGATGACGGCCCGACCTGCCCGCCGCCGAAGAAGGGCCTGAGCGCGAAGCAGCGCAAGCAGGCCGAAGCCGAGTGCAGCAAGGCCGACGACGGCAAGTCGGACAAAAAATCGGCCAGGAAAGGCGACGATAAGAAGTCCGGCGCAGACTCGGCCGACAAGAAGTCCAAGTCCCATGCCGCGACCGGCAAGCATGCTTCCGGCCACGGCGACAGCAAGAAAGCCTCGTGATGAATGACAGCGGTCCCGTTTTCCCCGTCTGGCTTGCCCCGGACGGCCAGCCGGTCGCCTGCGTGGAAAAGATCAAGGTCATGAACGAAAATCTGACCGAGCTGCGCCAGGTTGCCCAGGATGCGTTCGAAGACGCGGTCCTGATGGGCTGCGATGAAAACCAGGTGCGCGATTTCCTGGCCGACATGATGCGCGCGCTGGTCAACCCGTATCAAAGCGCCCGATGAGCTTCGAAACCCTGATTGCCCTGCGCTACGTGCGCGCCAAACGGCAGGAAAGCTTCATCTCCTTCATTTCGCTGGTCTCGGTCATCGGCATTGCCCTCGGGGTCGCGGCGCTGATTATCGTGCTGTCGGTCATGAACGGTTTCCAGAAGGAAATCCGCACCAAGATGCTCGGCGTGGCCTCGCACCTGGAAGCCAGCGGCGTCAATGGCCAGCTGGCTGACTGGGGCTTGGTGCAGAAGGCACTGGCTGGTGATCCGCGCGTGGTCGCCACGGCGCCGTTCGTCAACGCCCAGGGCCTGCTGTCGTCGGCCGGCAGCGTGCGCGGCGCGCTGATCCGCGGCATCGATCCGGCGCAGGAGCCTGGCGTGGTCGATGTCGGCGAGCACATGGTGGTCGGCAAGCTGACCGACCTCAAGCCGGGTGGCTTCGGCATCGTCATGGGGGTGGAAATGGCGCGCGCCCTCGGTGTCGGCGTTGGCGACAAGGTCAACCTGATTACGCCGGAAGGGCAGTTCACGCCGGCCGGCATGCTGCCGCGCCTGAAGACCTTTACCGTGGCCGGCCTGTTCAAGGTCGGCATGTTCGAATACGACTCCGGCTTTGCCATGATCGACCTGTCCGACGCGCAACGGCTGTTCCGTCTCGGCGGCAATGTATCCGGCGTCCGGGTCAAGCTGACCGAGCTGATGCAGGCGCCGCAGGTCAAGCACGACCTGTATGCGCGCGTGCCGGACAATGTCGTGCTGACCGACTGGACCGACATGAACGCGAGCTACTTCCGCGCGGTGCAGATCGAGAAACGCATGATGACCATCATCCTGACGCTGATCGTCGCCGTGGCCGCCTTCAACCTGGTCTCGACCCTGGTGATGGTGGTGACCGACAAGCGCGCCGATATCGCCATTCTGCGCACGCTGGGTGCCAGTCCGGGGTCGATCATGCGCATCTTCATGCTGCAGGGGGCGCTGTCGGGGGTGATCGGCACCGTGTCCGGCGTCGCCGGCGGTGTGCTGATCGCGCTGAACCTGGACCGGATCGTGCCGGTGATCGAAGCCGTGCTCGGTACCAAGTTGCTGTCCAGTGACGTCTACATGATCGACCATCTGCCCAGCGACGTGCAGTTTGCCGATGTGTCGACCATTGCCATCATCGCGCTGCTGCTGGCCTTCTTCGCCACGCTGTACCCGAGCTGGCGCGCCGCGCGCATGCAACCGGCGGAGGCCCTGCGCTATGAGTGAACCCGTCCTGCGCGCCGAAGGACTCGGCAAGACCTATACCGGGCTGGAAACGCCGGTGCTGACCCGGATCGATCTCGATGTGGCGGCCGGCGAGCGCATCGCCATTGTCGGCAGTTCCGGCTCCGGCAAGTCGACCCTGCTGCATCTGCTTGGCGGACTGGATTCGCCGACCACCGGCCGCGTCAGCGTGGCCGGGCAGGATCTGGCCACCCTTGGCGAACGCGAGCGCGGTGTGGTGCGCAACCGGTCGCTGGGCTTCGTCTACCAGTTCCACCACCTGCTGCCCGAATTCTCCGCACTGGAGAATGTCGCCATGCCACTGCTGATCCGGCGCCTGAACCAGGCCGAGGCCGAGCAGCGGGCGGCCGCGATGCTGGAACGGGTCGGACTCGGACACCGGCTGACGCACCGTCCCGGCGAGCTGTCCGGCGGCGAGCGCCAGCGCGCGGCCATTGCCCGGGCGCTGGTCACCCATCCGGCCTGCCTGCTGGCCGATGAACCGACCGGCAACCTTGACCGCCATACCGCGGAAAGTGTGTACTCGCTGATGCTGGAGCTGAATCAGGGGCTCGGCACGGCGCTGATCATCGTCACCCACGACATGGAACTGGCCGCCCGCGCCGACCGCATCTACCGGCTCGACGACGGCCAGCTCCGGCCGGCCGTCGCTGACTGAACCGGCCGCGCGGGGGCCCCGCGCGCCGCATTTTCCCTGTTTTCACACGATATTCCTGACGGAGCCCCTGTCCCCGCATGCCCACCCCCGATCCCCTCAGCCAGTACGCTGCGCCCATCGACCGGTTGATGGAGGCGCAGGCAGACAAATTCGACCTGATCGTCGCCCTGCTGACCCGGCCGCGCGGGCTGGCCGAACTGGCGCTGGTGCTGGCTTTCGTCTATCTCGGCGTGCTGGTGTCGCGCTGGACGCGCAAGCGCGCGCTGGCCGGCAACCCGCAGCGGCTGGAACGGCTGCTGCCGTATCTGTGCCAGCGCATCGTGCTGCCACTGTCGGCCGGACTGCTGTGCGCGGCGGCGGCCGTGATCAATATCCGCCTGTTCCAGCAGCCGCATTTCGGCGTGCTGCTGATCGGCACCGTGCTGCTGTTCTGGATGATGGTGATCCGCGTGGCGACGGCGGTGGTGCGCAGCGTGCTGCCGAAGGGCAAGATCGAGCAGGGCACCGAACACACGCTGTCGGCCATTCTCTGGGTCGGCTTTATTTCCTACATGCTCGGCTTCGATGGCGCGCTGTTCGAGTGGCTGGATTCGGTCAGCTTCCATATCGGCAAGAACCGGCTGACGCTGTTCATGATCGTCAATGCACTGATCTGGGTGTCGGTGGTGGTGTTCGTCGCGCTGTGGGTCAGCCGGATCATCGACAGCCGGATGATGAAGCTGTCCCATCTCGATCTGAGCTTCCGCATCGTCATCAGCAAGATCATCCGCACCGGCCTGATGGTGGCCGCGGTGCTGATCGCGCTGCCGATTGTCGGCATCGACCTGACCGTGCTGTCGGTATTCAGCGGGGCGCTGGGCGTCGGCCTCGGTTTCGGCCTGCAGAAGATCGCCAGCAACTACGTGTCCGGCTTTATCATCCTGCTGGAACGGTCGGTGCGCATTGGTGACCGCATTGTGGTCGACAACCGGACCGGCGTGATCCGCGAGATCACCTCGCGCTATCTGGTCCTGCGCCAGTCCGACGGCACCGAAGCGCTGATTCCGAACGACACCATGATTGCGAACACCGTCGTCAATACCTCGTATTCCGATCGGGCGATCTGGGTCAGCCAGGATGTTGGCGTGGCCTACGACACCGACCTGGAACTGGCGATGCAGTTGATGATCGAGGCCGCACAGGAAGCACCGCGGGTGATGAAGGACCCGGGGCCGGGCGCCTATGTGATCGCGTTTGGCGACAGCAGCATCACGCTGACGGTCGGCTACTGGATCGGTGACCCGGAAAACGGTTCGTTCGGTCCGAAGTCGGCGATCAACCTCGGCATCTGGCGCAAGTTCAAGGCCAACGGCATCGAAATGCCGTTCCCGCAGCGAGAAGTACGCGTAATCGGTGAACTGGCGGTCGCGCCACAGCCGGCGCCGCCCCGGACGGAGGCTTCCGATGAAAGCAAGTGAGGCCGGCCAGCAGCGCGAAGTGCTGCTGGTCGATGACGATGACGCGGTGCGCGATGCGCTGAGCTGGCTGTTCGAGGGCAATGGCTTCCGGGTCCGTGCCTTCGAGTCCGGCGAAGCCGTGCTGGCCTGCCCGGAGGTGGTCGCCGCCGCCGGCTGCCTGGTACTGGACATGCGTCTGTCCGGCATCAGCGGCCTGGTGCTGTTCGAACGGCTGACGGCCGGTGGCCGCTGTCCGCCGGTGCTGTTCCTGACCGGGCATGCCGACGTGCCGCTGGCCGTGGCCGCGCTGAAGATGGGCGCGGCGGATTTTCTGGAAAAACCGTTCGATGACGAAGTGCTGCTGGCGCGGGTCGGCGACTGTCTGCAACGCGACAGCGAGCGCCGCAATGCGCGGGCCGGCCGCGAGCGGGTCGATGCGGCGCTGCGTCAGCTGACCGACCGCGAACGCGAGGTCATGCAGCATGTGCTGGCCGGGCGGCTGAACAAGCAGATCGCCGAGGCGCTGGACATCAGCATCAAGACGGTCGAAGTCCACCGTTCGCGCGTGCTGGAGAAGATGGGGGTCAAATCCGCCGTCGAACTGGCCGGCCTGCTGGCCTCCTGGCCGCCACTCGAGTAAACCCTGATGCCGACTGCCGGCCGGGACGGGCTGCACATCGCTGCCGCCGGCCCGGTGGGCAGCCGTTTTCCCCCTGTTGGTCCGTGATGTCCGATTCTTCCGTTTCCGATCTGCTGTCGGCGCGCCGCGCCGACCTGTCCGCCGTGACCGCCGCGCTGACCGGGCGCCGCCCGGTGTCGCCCTGTCGCTGGCAGGCGCAGGACGCCTTCGTCAAGAAGGCGATGCCGCCGCGCTGGCGCGACCGCTGTTTTCCGCTCTATGCGCCCTGGCTGCGGCGCAAGCTCGCGCCCGGCGTTCCGTTCGTGCCTCGCGTCTATCCGGCCGGCCTGCCGGTCGAGGCGGTACGGCTGGCTGCGCTGCACGCCGCCGGCTGCCGGGTGCCGGAAATTCTTGCCGTCGATCGCGACGCCTTCGTCATGAGCGATGCCGGCTGGACGCTGGAAGACGAGCTGAATCCGCGTGACGACCCCGCCGCCTGCCTGCGCTGGCTGACGCTGGCGGTCTCCGACCTGACCGACTTTCATGCTGCCGGCCACTGGCATGGCGGCGCCCAGGCGCGCAACCTGACCCTCGGCCCGGAAGGCCGCCTCGGCCGCATCGACTTCGAGACCGACTACGACCGCTATTTGCCGCTGCCGCTGCTGCAGGGCTTCGACGTGCTGCTGTTCCTGTCCAGCGTGACCCGCTACGTGTCCGACGACGACTTCGATACCCTGTCGACACTGTGCGTCAGCCGCTCCGGTGCTGCCGTGCGCGCCGTGCTGTCGCGCGCGCTGCCGCTGGTCGGCTGGCTGGCGCGCTCGTCACTGCTGGCGCGCACGGCACCGAAAGAAGCGCGGCGGGTCAGGGCGATGGCCCGCACCCTGGCGGCATGCCGCGCCGATATCGGCCACGACTGACACGACTGAAAGGCTCGCATGGACTACAAGCATCCGGTCTCCGTTCTGGTCGTCATCCATACCCCTGATCTGCGCGTGCTGATGATCGAGCGCGCCGATGCGCCCGGCTACTGGCAGTCAGTGACCGGCAGCGTCGAGGCCGGTGAGGATCTGGCCGGGGCCGCGCGCCGCGAAGTGGCGGAAGAAACCGGTATCCGCGACGGCGTGCTGACCGATTGCCGGCGGCACACGGTCTGGGAAATCTACCCGCGCTGGCGTCACCGCTACGCGCCGGGCGTGACCCACAATACCGAACACGTGTTCACGCTGTGCGTGGCCGATGCGGTCACGCCGACGCTGGCACCGCGCGAGCACGTCGCCTGGCGCTGGCTGGACTGGCGCGAGGCGGCCGGACTGGCGTTCTCGCCGTCGAATGCCGAGGCGATCCGCACCCTGGCCGGGTGCTAGGCATATCGGCCAGAAACTGTTGTTGTGCCGGTTGACGGCGTATGCTGAATGAGTGGCGAATGGCGCCGAAACCCCGGTGGCGGCCGATGGCTCAGCGGCTGTCCCGTTTGTGAGATGCATACATGAATGTTTTCAACCGCTTCAAGCACTCCCTGGCGAAGACACAGAGTGGCGTGGTCACGCTGGAAACCGGTTCCTCCGGGCTGGCTGCCGCGCTGTCCGGCCTTGGCGCCGCGCCGACCTTCGTGTCCGTCTACGTGTCGCCGCATGTCGATATCGACGCAGTGGCAAGCCAGATTACCGGGCGCTTTCCCGGCGTACCGGTCATCCTGAGCTCGACCGCCGGTGAACTGTGCTCAAGCACGGGCGGCCTGTACTGCCAGACTGGCGATCGCTGGGACCGCATTGTCGTCCAGTGTTTTGACGCGACGCTGGTCGAGCGCGCGCAGCTGGTTTCGGTGCCGCTGGGCAGCGAGGACCTGCGTCGCGGCGGGCAGATCACGCTGCCGATCGAGGAGCGGGTGGCGAAGATCCGCCAGTCGATCGACATGCTGAATGTCGACATCGACATCGACCATCGGGACACGCTGGCCTATGTGATGATCGACGGGCTGTCCGCGTCGGAATCGTTCTTCATGGAAGCGCTGTACGACTCGGGCCGTTTCCCGTGCCTGTTCGTCGGCGGCTCGGCCGGCGGCAAGCTGGACTTCACCCATACCTGGATTCACGACGGCAAGCGCAAGCTCGAGAACCACGCAGTGGTCGTGTTCCTGAAAATCAGCAAGGGCATCCGCTTCGGTGTGCTGAAGAGCCAGAACTTCGAACCGACCGATACCCGTTTCCACGTGATCCGCGCGTCGCTGGCCCGGCGCGAGATCAGCCACGTCATCAACGGCAGCGGGCGGATGGTGCCGTTCGTCGAGGCGCTGTGCGAGCATTTCCGCTGCGAACCGCGGGCGCTGGACGAAAAACTGGCCGACTACTCGTTCGCCATCCGCGTCGGCGACGAGCTGTATGTCCGCTCGATCTCGCAGATCGATGCCGAGCGCGGCTGCGTCCATTTCTTCTGCGACATTGCACCGGGGGAAGAGTTGCTGATGGTGCGGCGTACCGGCTTCGTCGAGGGCACAATCCGGGATTTCCGGACCTTCATGCAGGGCAAGCCCGGCGCACCGCTGGCCGGCATCCTCAACGACTGCATCCTGCGCCGGCTGAACAACGGCAAGGAACTGGCCGGACTCGGCGGCGTGTTCGACTGCGAACATCTGGCCGGCTTTTCCACCTTCGGCGAAATTCTCGGCCTGAACCTGAACCAGACGCTGACGGCGGTCTTTTTCTTCCGCGTGCCGCCCGGCACGACCTTCCGCGACAACTACGTCGACAATTTTGTCGCCCACTACGGGCGTTTCAAGGCCTTTTTCCTGCATCGTCAGGTCGGCAAGCTGTCAGGGCTGTCGCGGGTGATGGAGCAGCAGCTCACCGAGTACAAGCACCAGCGCTTCGGCGAGCAGCTGGACCCCGAGATTTTCGACAAGCGGATGCGGGCGGTGGCGATCGGTCTCAACGACCTCGGCGCCGCGCTGCAGCAGGCGCACAGCCAGCGCATCGAGACTGCCAGCCAGATGGAAAACTGCTCGCAGGATCTGTACACGTCGGTGGAAGGTCTCACCTCGCAGGTCGGCGAGCAGGAAGCCACCGTGCGCGAAGCCAGCGACACCGTGGACGTGCTGGCCCGCGAAGCGGCCAATGCCGCCGAAAGCGCCAGAAACCTGGGCGAGGCCAGCAGCCGCATTCGCGGCGTGGTGGCGATCATCCAGCAGATTTCCGATCAGACCAATCTGCTGGCGCTGAATGCGGCGATCGAGGCGGCCCGGGCCGGCGAGGCCGGACGCGGTTTTGCCGTGGTGGCCGACGAGGTGCGCCGGCTGGCGGAGCAGACGCGCAACAGCGCCGGCGAAATCGGTTCGGACATCGCCACGCTGACCGGCAGCATCGGCGATGTGGCGCAGAAGATCGACAAGCAGTCCGGTGATGTGGAAGCGATTGCCGGCATGCTGAAGACCATCGAGAACGCCAGTGGCCGCACTTCGGAAACCGCCGCTCATACCCGCGTGGTGGCCGATACGCTGAAAGCGCTGACGCGTTCCTGAACGGCGAGGGCCGCCGCAGCCCGGCGGCGGCCCGGCCGGACAGGCTCAGGCCGTGAGCGCCCGCCCGTCATCAGCCACCCGGTTCAGGCCGGGTTTTCGTCCTTTGCTGCCGGCAGATACCAGAAATGGGCGGATGAACCCTCCAGCATGCCCGGGCGCAGGCCCTGCCGGCGTTCGAGCAGTCGTGCCAGGGTCAGGAGCAGTACATCGGTATCGACCGGCTTGTGCAGCAGGAACGCGCCGCTGGCACGGGCATCGCGCAGCCGGTCCGGTGCGGTGTCGCCTGTCAGGATCACGGCCGGCAGCGACTGGCCGAGGCGGGCGAAAATCGCTTCCAGCGCCTGCTGGCCGGTCTGCTGTCCGCGCAGCCGGTAGTCGGCGATCACCAGCTCCGGCGTGAACCCGTCCAGGCAGTCGACGGCCTCCTGAACCGACTCGACCGCCAGGCACTGACTGCCCCAGCCGGCCAGCAGTCCGGTCATGGCCGTGCGGACGGCAGGATCGTCGTCGACGACCAGAATGCGCCGGCCCTGCAGGGACGGCAGTCCGGACGCGGCCGGCACGGTTTCGGCAACTGCTTGCTCGGTGCCGGCCTGCGGCAGGAACAGACGGAATACCGAACCGCGTGCCGGCACGGAGGCCAGCTCCACCCGCACCCCCATGGTGCGCGTCAGCCCGTCGACGATGGCCAGCCCGAGTCCGAGCCCCTTGCGGCGATCGCGTTCCGGATTGCCGAGCTGGTGGAATTCCCTGAAAATTTCCCGGTGCTGCGAGGCCGGGATGCCGGCGCCGGTATCCCAGACCTCGATCGCCAGTTCGCTGCCGCGCAGGCGGCAGCCGACCAGCAGGCCGCCCTCGCTGGTATAGCGGATGGCATTGGCAATCAGGTTGCGCAGGATCAGCTCGACCAGACCGGGGTCGGCATTGGCCACGCCGGTCGTGTCGCGGGTGCGGTAGATCAGCGCCTTGCCGTCGGCCTGTGGCGCGAACTCGTTCTCCAGCTTGCGCAGCATCGGCTGCAGCCGGAACGGCCGGGGCCTGGCCTCGATAACGCCGGCTTCCAGCTTGGAGAAATCCAGCAGCGTATTCAGCATTTCGCGGGCGGCGGCCGAGGAGGCTTCGATATGGTCCAGCAGCTCGCGCTGTTTTTCGCTCAGTGCCGTGCGGCCCAGCGACACCACGAACAGGCCGAGCGCGTGCAGCGGCTGGCGCAGGTCATGGCTGGCCGAGGCCAGGAAGACCGACTTGGCCCGGTTGGCCTCTTCGGCCAGTTCGGTCTGCCGGTGCAGTTGCGCAACCAGCTCGATATTCTCGAAACGCAGCTGGATCGAGCGCCGCGCACCGCGCCAGTAATTGTATGCGAACACCAGCAACGCCAGCAGGTACAGCGGAACGCCGAGCTGCAGCGGCAGGTAGTGCGGATTGTCCGAAACCAGAAACACGCCCCAGACCGGCAGGATGGCCGGCAGCAGGAAGCCGACGGCCAGCGGCAGGCAGGGCGAGAAAATCGACAGGGCCGCCGAACTCATGCCGGCAATCAGCGACAGCAGGCAGACGGCGCTGGGCGGAAAGCGCAAGTCCAGATACAGCCAGCCCGCAAGCCCCCACAAACCGCCAAGAACGGTCAGCAACAGGGTCAGCGCCGTGGCATAACCGCATGCCTGTTCCTCGCTGGTGCGCGCCGGAAACAGCCGGCGGCCGTAATGGCCGATGCCGCAGGCCACGGCCATGGCCGCCGCCCACCCGCCGACCGCATGGCCACCGCCGGACAGGACGATGCTCATGGCCAGCAACAGCGCGGCCATGCTGCAGCCGAGCATGGCCATGCTGAAACTCTGGTCAATCAGCGCCATTTGCGCGGCCAGCAGGCGCGGTTCGTCGAAGCGGGGCCACGGGCAGCGGATCATGGCTTCTGCACCAGACCACGGTTCATGGCCTCGAGCACCGCCTCGGTCCGGCTGAAGACCCCCAGATGATCGAGAATGGCGGCGACATGGACGCGGATGGTGTTTTCCGACAGCCCCATATGATGAGCGATGACCTTGTTCGAACGGCCGAGGCAGAGCTGACCGAGTACCTCGAGCTGGCGCGGCGTCAGTGCCCCCTGGGGACTGGGGGTGGCCGGGCTGGCGGCATCCTGCGGGAAATGGCGCTCGCCGCGCAGGCAGCAGGCGATCGCTTCCTCGATTTCCCCGGCCGTGGCTGATTTCGACAGAAAGCCGACGACCCCGGGAACCTCTGCGGCCTGGGCCGCAGCATTGTCGGTACTGCCGGACACGACCAGGATGCGCGCCGAGCGGAAGTAGCGCAGCAGGACCCGCACGCCGTCCAGTCCGTTCAGACCCGGCAGCTGGATATCGAGCAGGATGATGTCCACCGGCATCGTGCCATGCGTCTGCACCGCCTCCATGATCGAACCTGCCTCGAAAATTTCCCCCAGCAGCGGGCAGTCCGCCAGCACCAGCCGCAGGCCGGTACGGAACAGGGTGTGGTCGTCGATCAACAGCAGGCGCGCGCGCGGCATGGATACCCAAGCATCATGATGAATGCAGGGAAAATAGTCGCGTCCGCTGACTGCGGCAAGGGGAATTGCCGCCACTAAGCAAAATAGACTAGCCCTAATCGGATTGGATTATTTACCAATGACAAATGCTTGATTGATAATTTTGGTATTGATACGGCATGGCTGATAGGCCGCTGCCATCAGCGATTTTCCATCCAGAGGATTTTCCGATGTCTTTTTTCACCTGGCGGCTGGCGGCATGTTCGCTTGCGAAACCGCATATTGCCGGGAAAGGCAGGCACTGATGCCGGGGCGATACTGGTGGCGCCGTCATGGGTCGCTGCTTGCCGCAGTGATGCTGCTCGGGGTGCTGGTCTGGGTCAATGTGGCCTGGGCAGGGCAGGGGGCACCCCCTGCCCGCGGGCAGGCTGCCGTGGCGGGCGTCGCGACCGCAGGAGACCCGCCTGCCGCCGGCTGCCGGCAGGTGCGGGGTTTTCTCGCTGGCCCGATGGCATTCTGGCGCCGCATCGGGCGCGGGCGACGTGCCTGACGGGCGGAGGTGCTGAACAGGATCACGGGGGCGGGTGCCGTCCCAGCCATTCCTCTGCCACCTCACCCATGGTCTTGCGCTCGCCGTTCCGGATCCAGGCCATGAAGTCACGGTCGAAGCGGAAGCTGGCCCCGCATTGGGCCAGCATGAAGCGGCGCACATTCCGGGTATTGCGGTAAGCCGCGTCGACCAGGGTGTGGCGGGTGATCCGGCCACCATGCCAGTCGAAAGCATCACTCATGCGTTCCTCCCGTGGCGAAAGGCCACCTGATCCATACTGACCGTTTTCGCGGCTGACCAGCAAGTGGCGCTGGCGGACAATTTCCATGCAACGGGGCTTGCGCCGCAGGCGCGGTGCTACCATGTAGACCCTGCCAGGCGCGAATACCGCTGTGTTCGCGCAGGGCGAAAGTTCACCCGGGACTGCGCTGTCCGCCGCCGATGCCATCGGTGCCGGCGTGGTGCCGGCGCGGCATCTCCGCCGCAGGTCACCGGATTAGTGCCTGATGCAAACGGTCAACGCTCTGCGCATCGCTTCGTTCAATATTCACAAGGGCATGAGCCCGCTGAACCGGCATGTCAGTCTGCCCGGGATCGCCCAGCAGCTGGAACTGCTTGGCGCCGACGTGCTGTTCCTGCAGGAAGTGCAGGGACGCAACCTGCTGCGCGCCCAGCGACTGGAAACCTTTCCGTCGATCCCGCAGCACGACTACCTGGCACGCAAGCTGTCGCAGAAGGCGGTATACGGGCTCAATGCCGGCTACGACAACGGCCATCACGGCAATGCCATCCTCAGCCGCTTTCCGATCCGGCAGTGGTGCAACCGCGACATCTCGGTCAACCGGCTGGAAAGCCGGGGCCTGCTGCACTGTGACCTGAGCCTGCCCGGCTGGCCGATCGACGTCACCGCACTGTGCGTACACCTGAACCTGCTGGGCCGCGACCGGCGCAAGCAGATGGCGGCGCTGGCCGAGTACATCGCCCATGCCGTGCCGGCCGGAAACGGGCTGATTCTGGCCGGTGATTTCAATGACTGGCGCGCGCGCGCCAATCGCGAGTTCGCTGATGCGCTCGGTCTGGTCGAGGTCCACCAGGAAATCCATGGCCGCCACGGTCGCAGTTTTCCGGCCCGCCTGCCGCTGCTGCGGCTCGACCGCATCTACGTGCGCGGACTCAGCGTAAGCCGTGCCGAGGTGCTGTCCGGCCCGCCGTGGTCGCGTCTGTCCGATCATCTGCCGCTGTCAGCCGAACTGCTGCCGGCGGAGCGGGTGCAATGAGCCGGTTCCTGCCCGGAAACCGGGTCGACCTGCTGCGCAATGGCGATGAGTTCTTTCCGGCGCTGAAGGCGGCGATAGATGGCGCCCGCCACGATATCCAGCTGGAAACCTATATCTTCCGCATCGACGACACCACGCGGCCGCTGGCCGAAGCGCTGGTTGCGGCGGCGCGGCGCGGGGTCGAAGTGCGCATCCTGGTCGACGGCTTCGGTTCGCGTACCTTTCCCGCCGACTGGGTGGCGCTGCTGACCGAGGCCGGTGCCCATTTTCACTTCTACCGCAAATTCCGCTTTACCTGGCTGCCGCGCCGCAACCGCCTGCGCCGCCTGCACCGCAAGCTGGCGGTAATCGACGGCCGGATCGGCTTTGTCGGCGGTATCAATCTGCACGACGATCGCGACAATGCCGAACCGGGCTATGCCGCCCGCTATGACTATGCAGTGCGGGTCGAGGGACCGGTACTGGCACCGCTGTGCGCGACCACGCGCGGGCTGTGGCGGCACCTGGCGCTGCTGCGCGGCGAGGTGTGGCCGGTGATCGAGCTGAGCCGGCCGGCGACTGCGCGGGTCGGCGTGATGGATGCGCGGCTGGTGATCCGCGACAACGTCAAGCACCGGCTGTCGATCGAGAACGAGTACCTGCGCGAAATCCGCGCCGCGCGTCAGGACATCCTGATCGCCAATGCCTATTTCCTGCCCGGTCTGCGCCTGCGACGCGCCATCCTGGCCGCTGCCCGGCGCGGGGTGCGGGTGGAACTGCTGCTGCAGGGACGGCCCGACCACCCGGTCATGCAGTGGGCGACCCGCCGGCTGTACCAGCAGTTTCTCGATGCCGGGGTGCAGATCCACGAGTACCGCGCCGGCTACATGCATGCCAAGGTCGCGGTGATCGATACGCTGTGGTCGACGGTCGGGTCGAGCAATATCGACCCGTTCAGTCTCGGTCTGGCGCGCGAGGCCAATCTGGTGGTGCGGAACTACGCGTTCGCCCGTGAGCTGCAGGCCAGCATCGTGCGCCGCATCCGCCGCGACAGCCTGCCGATCGGTCACGACATGCTGCGCAAGGCGCGCTGGTGGCATCGCGGCTGGGCCACGCTGTGCTACGGTTTCTCGCGCTTCGCCATCAATATCGCCGGTCTGGGCGAGTACTACGGCAAGGAATGAGCGCCCGATGCTGATGCTGTCCGCTGCGGTCGAGGCCGTGCTCGAGGTCCGGAAATCGCGCTTTCACGCCCGTGTGGCGCCGGTCGCCGACCGGGCGGCAGCCCTGGCCGAGGTGGCGGCGATGCGCGCGCGTTTTCCGGCCGCCAGCCACTGCTGCTGGGCGCTGCTGGCTGGTGGCGAGGCCGGCATGAGCGATGATGGCGAGCCGTCCGGCACCGCCGGCAAGCCGATCCTGAACGTGCTGATGCACAAGGATATCGGCAATGCCGTCGCCATCGTCGCGCGCGACTTCGGCGGCGTGAAGCTCGGTGCCGGCGGGCTGGTGCGCGCCTATGGCAAGGCGGTCAGCGATGCCCTGGCCACAGCCGGACTGGTGGCGCCGGTGGCGATGTCCGCCCTGTGGCTGGAACTGGCGTTTGCGCTGGAATCGCGCGTGCGTCATGTGTGCCGGCAGTACGGCGCAGCCCTGCTGCAGACCGAACCCGGCACGCAGCTGCGGCTGGCGGTCAGCGTGCCGGCGACGGCCGAAGCGGCGTTCTGCCGTGCGCTGACCGATGCGACGCAGGGACGGATCGTCATCCGGCATGAAACCCCTGTTGCCGATCAATGACGTGCGGTTTTCGGTTTGGCTGCAAATATCCTGAATGGTAAGCTGGCCGGTTCTCAATGACTCAGACGGTCGGCTGCCTGGTCACCGTCACGACAGGATCAGTTTGATGGCGTCTTGCTCCCATTGCGGCACGGCAATTGTCGCTGACGCAGCAGAATCCTCTGCCGAGGTACCGGCCGGCCGTGAGGCAGAGCGGTTATTTGTCGATCTGTATTACGATTTCATCCGCCAGTCATGGGATCGGGCTGAACACCGGCCACTGAAACTGGGGTGGAGCTGGCCCGCGTTTCTTTTCAGCTTTCTGTGGCTTGGCTATCGAAAAATGTATCAGCAAGCCTGGTGCGTCATGAGCATCGTGCTCATGCTGGATGCAGGGTTCAGGATCATGCTTGCCGATGACTTCAGAGGGATGGTGCTGGCCCAGAGTGGAGTCCGTCTGTTCTTCGCCATCCTGCTCGGGGCCTTGGGCATGCGCCTCTATCAGTGGCATGTGAAGCGCCGGATCGCAGATATCCAGGCCAGATACGAACCGGAGCAGGCCTGGGCAGAACTGGCACGCCAGGGCAGTACCAATCTCTGGGCGGTTTTCGGCCTGCTGTTTTTCTTTTTTGCGCTTTCCCTGCATGTCATCCCGCTGATGCTTTATCCGCTCTCAGCCTGAGCGAGGCCGGCCGCCGCGCCTTCCCGGACGCGGCGGCCGTCCCGGCTTACAGTACCTCTCCGGCGTGGTCGGCCAGCCGCGAGCGCTCGCCGCGCGCCAGCGTCACGTGGCCGCTGTGCGCCCAGCCCTTGAAGCGGTCGACCACATAGGTCAGGCCGGAACTGCCCTCGGTCAGATACGGCGTGTCGATCTGGCTGATATTGCCCAGACACACCACCTTGGTGCCGGGGCCGGCACGGGTGATCAGTGTCTTCATCTGCTTCGGCGTCAGGTTCTGCGCCTCGTCGATGATCAGCAGCTTGTTCAGGAAGGTGCGTCCGCGCATGAAGTTCAGGCTCTTGACCTTGATGCGGCTGCGGATCAGGTCGCGGGTGGCGGCGCGGCCCCAGTCGCCGCCGTCGTCATCGGACTTGTTCAGCACGTCGAGGTTGTCCTCCAGAGCCCCCATCCACGGCGCCATCTTTTCTTCCTCGGTGCCGGGCAGGAAACCGATGTCCTCGCCGACCGGCACCGTGACCCGGGTCATGATGATCTCCGAGTAGCGCTTCTGTTCCAGCGTCAGTGTCAGCCCGGCCGCCAGCGTCAGCAGCGTCTTGCCGGTGCCGGCCTGGCCGAGCAGGGTGACGAAGTCGATGTCCGGATCCATCAGCAGATTCAGCGCGAAGTTCTGCTCGCGGTTGCGGGCGACAATGCCCCAGACATTGTTCTTCTGGTGGCTGAAGTCGCGCAGCGTGACCAGTTCGGCGGTCTTGCCGGCGATGTCGGTCACCCGGGCGGTGAACGGCTGTTCGCCTTCGTGCCACAGCATCTCGTTCAGGTACAGGTCAGGCACATCCGGCCCGCTGACCCGGTAACGGGTGCGATTGCCGTCCTGCCAGCTTTCCAGCCGGCTGCCGTTGCGGTCCCAGAAGGCGGTGTCGATCTCGCGGGTGCCGGTGTACAGCAGGTCGGTGTCTTCCAGCACCTTGTCGTTGAAGTAGTCCTCGGCCGCCAGACCCAGAGCGCGCGCCTTGATGCGCATATTGATGTCTTTCGACACCAGAACCACTTCGCGACCGGGCTGCGCGGTGTGCAGCGCCATGACAATACTGAGAATCTGGTTGTCGGCCTTGCCGACCGGCAGACTGGCCGGCAGCGCCCCGTCGATGGCCTGGGTCTGCAGCACCAGCTTCCCGGTTGCCGCTCCCTGGCTCTTCTCGCTCAGCGGGATGCCGTCGTCGATATCACCGGTAAAACCGCCGACCAGTTCGTCGAGAAAACGGCTGGCCTGACGGGCGTTGCGGGCCACTTCGCTCATGCCCTTCTTGTGGCCGTCAAGTTCCTCCAGCGTAATGATGGGGATGAACAGGTCATGCTCGTCGAAACGGAACAGCGAGGTCGGGTCGTGCATCAGCACATTGGTGTCGAGAACGAACAGCTTGGCAGCGGAGGATGGGGCGGATTTTTTTCTTGGCATGGCAGCGTCCTCGATGACAGGTGGCAATGGGCACCTTTGGAACCGGCGGTCGCATCCGGCCTGCCGGGGTGGCCGGACGCGACCGGACGAGCAGAACGCAGTGCCGTGACAGGGTCATGACAGCCCGCGTTCCCATTCAGATTACGCCGTGAATTCCGGCGTCGATACCCGGTATAAAAAAATCGTCATCGCGTTGCAACATCGCGACGGTCACGCGGTATTATCTTTCGGATAAATGTGAACTTGCGAAACTCTGTAGAGGTGGAATCTTGAAGATTGCCGTATTGCCGGGCGATGGAATCGGCCCAGAAATCGTTGGCGAAGCCGTTCGTGTACTCGAGGCGCTGAAACGCGACGGCCTGCCCGTCGAAACCGAAACCGCGCTGATCGGCGGCGCGGCCGTCGATGCCTGCGGCGACCCGCTGCCTGACGCCACGCTGGAGATCACCCGGCAGGCCGATGCCGTGCTGCTCGGCGCCGTCGGCGGCCCGAAATACGACGTGCTGCCGCGCGAACAGCGCCCGGAACGCGGGCTGCTGCGGATCCGCAAGGCGCTGAACGTGTTCTCGAACCTGCGCCCGGCCATTCTGTATCCGGAACTGGCCGCTGCCTCGAGCCTGAAGCCGGAAATCGTGTCCGGCCTCGACATCATGATCGTGCGCGAACTGGTCGGCGACATCTACTTCGGCGAGCCGCGCGGCATCGAAGTCCGCAATGGCGAGCGGGTCGGTTTCAACACCATGATCTACAGCGAAAGCGAAATCCGCCGCATCGCCCACTCTGCGTTCCGCATCGCGATGAAGCGTGGCAAGCGCCTGTGCTCGGTCGACAAGATGAACGTGCTCGAAGCGACCCAGCTGTGGCGCGATGTGGTCATTGAAGTGTCTGCCGAATATCCGGAAGTCGAACTCAGCCACATGCTGGTCGACAACGCCGCCATGCAGCTGGTCCGCAACCCGAAGCAGTTCGACGTGATGGTGACCGGCAACATGTTCGGCGACATCCTGTCCGATGCCGCCTCGATGCTGACCGGCTCGATCGGCATGCTGCCGTCCGCCTCGCTGGACGCCAATGGCAAGGGCCTGTTCGAACCGATCCACGGCTCGGCGCCGGACATCGCCGGCAAGGGCGTCGCCAATCCGCTGGCGACCATCCTGTCGGTGGCCATGATGCTGCGCTACTCGTTCGATCGCAGCGCCGAGGCGGACCGGATCGAAAATGCCGTCAAGAAGGTGCTGGCCAGCGGCCTGCGCACCGCCGACATTTACCAGCCGGGGACCGAAAAGGTCGGCACCCGGCAAATGGGCGACGCCGTCATCGCCGCGCTGTGAGATCCGCCGCCGCCTGGCGCGGCGGTGAACGGGCGCCGGAATGCCCGAAGAATCTGCATAACGAAGCAATCGAAGGAATGAGAACATGATGCGAGTAGGTCTGGTTGGCTGGCGGGGCATGGTCGGCTCCGTGCTGATGCAACGGATGGTCGAAGAGGGCGATTTCGCCCATATCGAGCCGTGGTACTTCACCACCTCGAACCCGGGCGGCCAGTCGCCGTCGTTCGGCGGCAAAGCGGCGCCGGCCCTGAAAGACGCCGCCGACATCGACGCGCTGAAGGCGTGCGACACCATCATCACCTGCCAGGGCGGCGACTACACCAGCGCGGTCTACCCGAAGCTGCGCGCAGCCGGCTGGACCGGCTACTGGATCGATGCCGCCAGCACGCTGCGGATGGACGACGAAGCCGTCATCATCCTCGATCCGGTCAACATGAACGTGATCAAGGACGCGCTGGTCAATGGCGGCAAGACCTATGTCGGCGGCAACTGTACCGTCAGCCTGATGCTGATGGCACTGGGCGGCCTGTTCCAGAACGACCTGGTCGAATGGGCCACGTCGATGACCTACCAGGCTGCCTCGGGTGCCGGTGCCAACAACATGCGCGAACTGCTGAAGGGCATGGGCGCGATCCACGCGGCCGTGGCCGACGAACTGGCCACGCCGGCCAGCGCCATTCTCGACATCGACCGCAAGGTCGCCGAGTTCATCCGTTCGGATGCAAACCCGACCGGCTACTTTGGCGTGCCGCTGGCCGGCAGCCTGATCCCGTGGATCGACAAGGACCTCGGTAACGGCCAGTCGAAAGAAGAGTGGAAGGGTGGTGCCGAGACCAACAAGATCCTCGGTCGCAGCAGCAACCCGCTGCCGATCGATGGTCTGTGCGTGCGCATCGGTGCCATGCGCTGCCACAGCCAGGCGCTGACCATCAAACTGAAGAAGGACCTGCCGGTCGACGAGATCGAGGGTCTGCTCGCCAGCGCCAACCCGTGGGCCCGGGTGGTGCCGAACGAACGCGACGCCAGCATGCGCGACCTGACGCCGGCCGCCGCGACCGGCACGCTGTCGGTGCCGGTCGGTCGCATCCGCAAGCTGGCAATGGGCAAGGACTATATCAGCGCCTTCACCTGCGGCGACCAGCTGCTGTGGGGCGCCGCCGAACCGCTGCGCCGCATGCTGCGCATCCTGCTCGAAAAGTAATACGGCAACAGGGCCTGCGCCCTCCGCCCGCGCCACCGCAGAAGCGGGGCGCGGGCGTTCCCGTTTGGCCCGCGCGCTTGACGCCCTGCCGCAAACGGGGGATTCTCGCGCCCTCCGATTTTCGACGCACGGGCGTGCGCGGATGCCGACCGGCCATCCGGCCTGGTCCGTTCCGGCCGCCCTGCGTGCACTTCTTCACGACAGGATGCCTCCATGACTACCGCTGATCCCTGCTTTGCCGTCTCTGGCGCCACTGGCGCGGTTGGCCGCGCCGTACTCGAAGCGCTCGCCGTCGCCCGCCCGGCCAGCAAGCGCGTGCTGGCGCTGGCCAGCGCCGAATCGGTCGACGATACCGTCGGTTTCGGCCGGCATGAGCTGTCGGTGCTCGACACCGCCACGCAGGACCCGGCCGCCATCGATATCCTGTTCCATGCCGGCGCAGCCGGCGCCGATGCACTGGCTCAGGCAGTGGCCGATGCCGGCAAAACGGTCATCGACCTCGGTGGCCGTCTGCACGGCGACACCGTTCGCCATTGCCCGCATCCGCTGGCACTGATGATCGGCCAGTTGCTGGACGCGCTGCCGGCCGGCATCGAACGCCTGACCATGACCGCCATGCTGCCGGTGGTGTCGTACGGCCGTCGCGGCGTCGACGAACTGGCGCAACAGACCACGGCCCTGTTCAACCAGCGCGGTTACGACACCGAAGTCCTGCCGCGCCAGGTCGCGTTCAACCTGCTGGCCCAGGTCGGCGAGTGGGCCGACGATGGCGCCACCGAGCTCGAAGCCCGCGTGCTGCGCGACCTCGATGCGCTGCACCCGGTCGCCGCCGTGTCGCTGACCGCTGCCCTGGTGCCGGTCTTCTTCGGCCATGCCGTCAGCCTGGAAGCGCAGGGCGCGACCGCCTTCGACCGCGGCATGCTGGTCACCGGCCTGAAGGCCGCCGGCATCGACGTGCACGACGACGGCCCGGCCAGCGCGGCCCCGTCGCCAATGGATGTGCTTGGCCAGACCCGCTTGCAGGTCAGCCGGGTGCGGGTGCAGGACAACCGGGTCGCCCTGTGGCTGACCACCGACGGCCTGCGCCTGCTGGCAGCGCATGCAATCGGGCAGGCGCTCTGATGGCGCACTGCAGATTTCCGCGCTGCGGTCGATAAGGAATGACGTGTGGCCGGAAACGGCCACCTGCCATTTTGCCCGAGACGTCTCAACTTCATGGTAGCCATGTCCGCCAACCTTTCTTCCCTGCCTGTGCGGCGTATTTCGCTGCGGCAGTCAACGCTGCTGTTGCTGTGCCTGCTGTCCACGCCGGCCTGGGCCGGCCTCGGCGCCATGCATCTGCAGTCGGCCCAGGGCGCCCCCTTCGTGGCCGAAATCGACGTGACCGACGCCAGGGCCGGCGATGCCGTGCAGGCGAGCATTCCCGGGCCGGGGGTGCAGCGTGAAATGGCGCTCGGCTGGTCGCCGTACTACGACAAACTCAAGGTCGAAGTCAAAACCCGGGACGATGGCACACCCTATATCCGGCTGAGCCATCCGCAGCCGTTCCGCGAACCGTTCCTGGAGCTGGCCGTCGAGCTGGAGCAGAATGGCGGCCGCTCGGTCAAGGCCTTCGCCGCGCCGATGCCGACCTCGGTCGGCAAGGGCGGGGCCACGGTGCGCGGCACCGAGGTCGAACTGGCGCCCGCGGCATCGTCGACACCGATTCCGGCCGTGATTGCCGCCCCGGAAAAGGCCGACGCCCCGGCCGCGCCGCGTGAGGACATGAAGACCTTCCTGTCCCGGCTGAAACAGATAGAAGACGCCGAGTCCGGCATCACCACGCCGGCGAAAAAACCGGCTGCGCCCGTGACCAGGCCCAAAGCCGAAGCAAAGAAAGCGGACAGCGCCGCCGAAGGCAGCGGCTTCCCGTGGGCGCTGGTCGGGGGCGGCCTGGCCGCGCTGCTGGCCCTGGCTGGTGCCGCCGCCGGCGGTTTCTGGTTCTGGCGCCGGCGCAAGGCGGGTCAAGCTGAGACGCCGATGGCAGAACTGGCACCGGTGGCGACCGCTCTGCCTCCGGACGATCTGGATCTGACCGCCGTGCTGGAGCCGATCGCCGAAACCAAGCTGCCTTCGCCGGTCACGGCGACCGATGACGGATCGGAAACCGATGCCGGCCTGTGGGGCGACCCGGCACCTGCCCCGGTCGCCGCGGCCGAGCCGACGCCCGAGCCCGCGCCGGCGCAGGGCGCGATCGACGATTCGGAAATCGATGCGTGGTTCTCCGAAACCACGCCGACCCCGGCTGTCGAGCCGCCGGTGCCGGTGCCGGTGCCGGAACCCGAGCCGGAACCTGAACCTGAACCTGAACCAGCGGCCGAGCCCGTTGCCGAAGCAGCGCCGGTCGCGCCGGCCGTGGTGGAGGCCGAGCCTGTCATCGCGGAGGCCGAACCGGTGGCACCCGTCGAGGCACCGGTTCCTGCACCAGTGCTGGAACCGGATGCGGTCGATGACATGTTCGACCTGCTGTCGATAGAGAAGCCGGTGCCCGCCGCCATGCCGGAGCCGGAACCCGAGCCGCAGCCGGAACCCGAACCTGCCGTGGCGGTGCCCGCCGCCGAGCCGGAACCCGAGCCGGAGCCGGAGCCCGAGGAAGAAAAACTGCTCGAATTCGACTTCCAGCTCGAACACGAACTGCAGGCCAAACCGGCCGTCGAACCGGCCGTGGCCGTGCCAGGCATGGCGCTGGACGACATGGCGCTGGATCTCGACAGCGTCGAACCCGGCAATGACGACCCGGTAACGGCCAAACTCGACCTGGCCCGCGTGTACCTGGACATGGGCGATTATGAAGGCGTGCGCGAAATTCTCGAAGAAGTGCTGAAGGAAGGCTCCGCCACGCAGCAGGAAGAAGCCAGAATGCTCCTGGCCTCCGTGGCAATATAATATCCTGTCCAGTGCTGAAATACCGACGCCGGGTTATCGCCCGGCGTTTTTTCGTCGGCAGCAGTAAAAAACAAGAATGTTTCGGGTGCCGGACTGGTTTATTCCTGATAAAAAATCGGATTGATTAACGCGGAAATTCAGAATTGGCATATTGAAACTGCGCTGGCCGAATGGCGAATATGGAAGCGAGTAATTTATTCGTGATATTTGCATTCGGGATTCAATATGAACCATACACCCGCACGACCCCATCAGGAAAAAAATAATCCGGCCACACCGGGCAGCGAGCGCTGCCCGCAAGAACCGGCGACCAGGCTCCCGGTCCTGCGCCGCCTGCTGGCCACAGCGGCGGTGGCCGGCGGCATCGGTGATGTCGCGCTGGCCGGATCAGGGCCACCGGCAACGGAAGCGGCCCGGGGCGCGCGCCCGGTTGCGGAGATGCCGGACTGCCGCCCGGCAGGGACGGGCGGCTTGCCCGTTTACTGCCTGCCGACCATGGACGACTGGCGGGATGACCGCGTGTTCAGGCCGCTGATGCCGCTGGCCAGCATGGCAGACTCTTCTCCTGCTGCCGGAGGCGGGGGGCTGAATCTGGCCTATCTGGCTGCGGGCGGTGGTGCGCTGGCTCTGCTGGTTGCAACACTTGCCGGTGGAGGCAGCAGTGGAGGTGGAGGTTCGTCATCGGCCGGAACCGGCAATTCGTCTTCGCCCGCCAGCCCGCCGGTGAACCACTCACCGGGGTCAGGCAGTGACGCCTCCCCGCCCGGGAAAAATGCCGTACCACCAGCGGAAGACAGCGTACTGCGCGTGGCCGCCAGACCGCTGCCGGTTCACCTGACCGGTGCGGACTTCATCGCCGTGCAGCCCTCGCTGGCCATCGCCAATGCTGGACAGATTACGGCAGCCGATGCGCATGAGCAGGAGCCGGGCAGTATGCGCAAGCACATGGCCATCCTGGTCGACGGGCTCGGCCACGGCGGGCTCGACTACGCGAACGACGGAACGCTGGAAGCCCGGGGCGGTTACGGCATTCTGATCACCGACCCACGGACGGCCGGGGCGGTGGGCCAGACCGCAGAGCGGCTGGTGGCCAATCGCTTCCGCAACCGCGGACGGATTGACTTTCATGCTGAAAGGGGGACACGGCATGCGCTGCGGCTGCAGCATGATGGCCATGATGCGCTGAACGACAGCGGCAGCACGCTGACCGTACACGGCTATGGCGCGGTGGCCATGTACAGCGACGGCGACGGCAGGCTGGAAAACCTCGGCACCATCAATCTGGGCAGCGTGGGTACGACCGATACCCACATGACCGCGATGAAGCTGGGGCCGAATGCCAGCCATGAGGCCGTCATCACCAACAATGGCGTGATCAACATCCACGCCAACAAGTCGCACGCCTTCGGCATCCTGTCCGGCAACAGCCAGCTGCTCAACATCGGCGAGGTCAACCTGCTGTGCCCGCACGAGGACTGCGGCGTGTTCTCCGACTGGCATACCGAATACCGCAAGAAACAGTCCCAGCCGGGATTGTCGGATACCGGGCCGGTACTGCGCCTCCACCAGAGCCAGGAAGTGAGGCAGCCCTACACCATCCGGGCGGGCGGGCACAGCCACCACATGTCGCTCGCCGGGTCGTTCGTGATCAAGGACGGGGGGCAGTTCGTCAACCACGGTCGTCTCATCGCCGACCACGCCGTGTCACCGGCCGGTGGCTCGGCTTCTCCCTCCAGGGGCGCCATCCTCAGGGAGGATGCAGCACAGGGGGGCGCCGAGCACCGCAATGAAGGCCGGATGAAGGTCGACGGTGGCTATCAGGTTTTCCGCTCCGACAGGGCGAAAACGGTGCGCAGCCGCTTCATCAACCGTGGCGGGATCGAATTCCATGCCGTAAACAGCACCATGACGGCATTGCAGGTGAGTCATGCCGGTCACGACGTGGTGAACGATGCCGGCGGCATCCTCACCCTGACCGGCAACAACGCCGTCGGGCTGTTCAGCGACAGCGACTCACTGCTGGAGAATCGCGGCATTCTCAATCTGGGCACGCCGGGCACGACCGATACCGGCATGGTGGCCATGCATCTGGGACCGAAGTCCACCCATCAGGCCAAGCTGCTCAATACCGGCACGATCAATATCTACGCCGGAAAGTCCCATGCGTTCCATATCGACAATGACAGCAACGGCAGCCTGGTCAACCAGGGAAAAGTGAACTATCTGTGCGGGGACAAAAAGAGTTGCAGTGACCACCGGAGCGAACATACCCGAAAGCGCTCAAGGGTTTCCAGCGATGATGGCAGCTACCGGAACCTGACCGTGCGCGAGTATCAGTTCGGGCCGGTTACCTTGCCGGCCGACGGGCCACTGCTGCGCCTGTCCAGTGATGCGACCTTTTACCTGAAGGATAACGGGGCTTTCACCAACCACGGCAAGATAGTGGCTGCGGAGGCTGCCCGTGGTCCGCTTGATGCGCGCCTGTACGGCTACCGGGCGATCCTCTCCAGTGGCTGGAGCCCGGGAGTCCTGCTGCTCAACACCGGCACGCTGACGGCGAGTGACGGCTATGGCGTGCTGCGGACGGTGGACCCGGTCGAAAACCCGCGGACCCACACCTCGACCGGTCGCAATCGGTTCATCAACCGTGGCGTCATCGACTTTACCGCCACCGAGCGCTCTCCGCATGCACTGTATGCCGCGCACGCCGGCCACGATTTCCTGAACGACAAGGGGGGCGTCATCACCGTGCGCGGAAACGGGGCGGTGGCCATGCGCAGTGATGGCGACGGGAACCTGATCAATCGCGGTGTGATCAACGTGGGCGAAGCAGGCAGCATGGACAGCAACATGATGGGCATGGCCCTCGGCCCGGGGGCGCTGGCGGTGGCTACCCTGATCAATGACAAGGAAGGCGTTATCAATGTTCATGGCAGGGAGTCATTCGCGTTCCATATTGCGGATGGCAATATGGCGATGATCAACCGCGGGAAGGTCAATCTGCTGTGCCCGGCCAAGGACTGCGCTGTGTTCAGCGGAGCACACGAGCAATCCGTCCATGATGTGACCAATGTCGATCTGGGGAGCAGCTACGAGTACGCTTTCCATTTCCCGGATCAGATCGACCCGCAGGAACCTGCGTCGTCCCGCGCCACCCGGCTGGCCGGTTACGTGGTCGGCACCCGGCCGGACGGCCAGGCCGGCACGCTGAGCGGCGGGCATCTGGACGCCAGCGGCGTGACCGTCGATACCGGCTTCGTGGCCGGGACC
>NZ_QLTJ01000026.1:0-26389 GCF_003269145.1 Microvirgula sp. AG722
GGGCGTGATGGCTGGACCACTCTGGCTCTGGTGATCGATTGCCACACCCGTGAGCTGCTGGGCTGGCATCTGTCCCGCAGCGGCCGGGCTTGTACTGCCGGCGCAGCCCTGGAGCATGCGCTGATCGCCCGCTTCGGGACGCTGGGTCGCGTACCCGAGCCGTTCCTGCTGCGCTCGGATAACGGCCTGGTTTTTACCTCTCGCAGCTATACTGCACTGGTACGCAGCTATGGCCTGCGCCAGGAGTTCATCACGCCGCATTGCCCACAGCAGAACGGCATGGTCGAGCGGGTCATCCGTACGTTCAAGGAGCAATGCGCGCATCGTCATCGCTTTGAGACCTTGCAGCACGCAAGCCGTGCCATCAGCGACTGGATACGCTTCTACAACACCCGCCGCCCTCATCAGGCACTCGGGATGAAAACCCCGGCTGAAGCGTTTGCTTTAGCCGTTTAACCTGAGCAGGTTTTGCTGGGTCATTACATCTCTGCTGTCAGCCGGCATGCGCCGGAGAGCAGGCCGACGCGCCAGTTCTGTCGGGCATGACAAGGCCGCCGCCATTTCCCCGCCATTCGATTGGGCTGCAGCGGAAACCCTGACGGCCAGGTTGTCGAAAGGTTTCGCCGCGATCCGGCCCCTGTTCGACCGCAGGCCATGAAGAAGTGACTGGGTTCCGCCCGAGGCCATGCTATTGAGGGTGCCGCTCAGCAACGGCTGCCGGAGTCCTGCGGCATGCAGGCCCTTGCCGATGCTGTGGCCAAGCACCGCACCCGCACCGGCTGCAGCGACGGCGGTCAAGTTGAAGTGACCGATGCCCAGTACGCTTGAGGCGCCCTGGGTCAGCGCACTGCCGGCCATGGCACTGGCGCCCCATTCTCCGACGGCCGCATCAAATAAATTTATATATTAGCACTCGAAAAAATACGAACGCCACCGACACTAAAAGCGAAGCATTTTTTGATAGCGAATCATAAAATTTAGATATGGTTTTCGTCACAAACACTAATTATTATTAACTAAGCACCACGCACCTCTTAAAGAAGCATAAATATACATCACTTAATATTCATTAATTCCCCTTCAAAACATTGAAGAAGACGAGCTCCTTTTATATCATCTCCATTCCTGTAGGCAGACAATGATGCATCCAGAATGTTCTGCAACCCAATCAGAAAATCGCCATCCCCAATTTTGTTTTTTACAAATTGCATTCCAACTTGGATTTCTTCAAAAGATTTATCAAGAGTCAATTGCTCATTTGAACTTAAAAAATCCTCTTCCGGGAAATTATCTGGTGCACAAACTATTACAAGTGACAGAAAATCAAGCAGACCATCAAAACTATTAACCCACATTTTATAGCACCTTATTAATTAACAGTAATAATCAAAAGACTATAAGAGCCACCTAACTCAACAGGGCGTACAATCGTAATATACGAACCTTCTGAAAATTTGTAAAAATCAGAAATTTGGCGAGTTGCTTGCCATTTATACCCAATGGTTCCGTCCATAATAAAATTAGCATCTGGAATGCGCACATCTGGTATTCGATAAGCTCCACTACCAGATGGATCTCGCAGCCATCTATTTAAATGAACAGCCTGCCCTATTCCTTCCGAAATTTCTTCACTCCTCAACCATCTTTCCATACGAGCCCGAGCGATCGCGTCAGTACGTTGTCCTATAATAATTTCCTGAGACATACCATCCCGGATATTAAGCCTACCACGCTCTACTGCACGCAATGTTGCTATGTAAGCTTCATCTGTATGACGTTGATAGCGAAGATATACTTCAGTTGCCAATTCGTTTGCTGAGCTGAACTTTCCATATTTTCCTGTTTTATTTGGAATGCTCTCTCCCACCCCTCCAGCATAGCCAAGGCTTCCTTTCCCCCCCCCACCCTAGCAGCAACCCGCCCCCCCACAGACCCGGCCGCAGCCCCACCCATTGCCCGGCCGATCTGCTCCGCATTCAGTTCACCGGGGTGAGCCAGATAGTACATTCCGACAGCAAACTGCCGTGGAATCCCCGCGATGGCATCCATCGTGCCGCGTACCAGTTCCACATTGCGTGCGGCTGCGCCCCGGTCGTCTATCAGCCCGCCACTGGTTCTGGATGCCATGAAATACATTTGATCCGACAGGATCTGTCCTGTGCCAATCAATGCATCCTTCAGCGCTTCGCTGTAGGCATCCCGCGCTCGCTGCATGGCTCCCGGTTCGTCGCCCGGAGGCAGCCGCGATGCCGTCACCACGATCTCATCCAGCATCGCTTCGCCATTCAGCGAGACGTCAGCCCCCCGCTCCAGCGACTGCACCTCGGCAATGGCCGTCTGCCGCCTGCGCTCCTGCTGGCGCCAGGCGGTTTCCGCTCGTGCCTGCAGTCCGCCATCGTCCCGATAGCCGACGGCGTCGTTCTGGCCGGCCACTTCCCGCCGGATCGCTTGTGGCTGCCGCTGTTGCTGTTGTTCCCGGTCCCGTTCGACGGCCGAACCCACCACCTGATGGCCGACGTTGTTGCCGAACGATTCCGCCGCGATCCGGCCCCAGTTCGGCCGCACGCCATGAACAAGGGACTGGGCTCCGCCCGAGGCCATGCTCTTGAGGGTGCCGCTCAGCAACGGCTGCCGGAGTCCTGCGGCATGCAGGCCCTTGCCGACGCTGTGGCCAAGCATGGCGCCCGCACCGGCTGCTGCGACGGCGGTCCAGTTGAAGTGACCAATGCCCAGTACGCTTGAGGCGCTCTGGGTCAGCGCACTGCCGGCCATGGCACTGGCGGCGATGGCGGTCCATTCTCCAGCGGCCGCCCCCACCATCTGCCCGAACGGACCGTAGGCACGCCGGGTCTCGCCGCCCAGCGCATCGATCAGGCTCAATTCGCGCCCCAGCGGGTCGAAGCGCCGTTGCAAGCGCGGTTCGCCGCTGGCGCCCAGCTCGGCCACACGCTGGCCAAGCGCATCCAGTTTGTAGCGGACAGTGCTTTCCGCCGGACTGCCGGCACCACGCGTGACCGCCACCAGCCGGCCGGCGCTGTCGTAATCGTGCCGGGTGGTCGAAGCCTCGTGATCATGGCCACGCACGGTTTCCAGCAGGCGACCGCCCGAACTCCAGCGCTGGCGGGTCGGGTTGCCACTGCCGTCCTGCAGCAGGACCGGCCGGCCCAGGACGTCGTAGTCGGTGGTCTGTTTGACGTCGCCATGGCCTGCCACCAGCCGCGCGCCGCTGTCGATACCGGTGTCCGGCACATGGGCATAGCGGATCCGGGCCAGCAGGCGGCCGGCCTGGTCGTAGCGTGACTCGCTGACCGCACCGGTGCCGTCCTGCTGCCAGACCAGCCGGTTGGCTGCATCATGGATCCGGTGCTCGATCCGGTCGCCGGCATCGTCCGCCACCGTCATGTCATCGGTTGCCGGCCGCAGATGGTAACGAACCCGCGTGATATTGCCGTTGCCGTCGTGCCACCAGCGTGTCATGGCGTGTTCGGCATCGCGGTGGGCGACCCGCCGGTCGTGGCGGTCATACTGGTAGCGGTCGGTCCGGTCGTGCCCGCTGCGGGTGGCAAGCGGCGGTGCCGCACCGTCGAGGGTGACGGCATTGGCAAAGCGGGTCTCGGTGACAAGATTGTGGTTGCCGTCGTATTGCCACTCGGTCAGGTAGCCGGACGCATCGACAAGATGGGTCCGGCGGCCCAGTGCGTCATGCCACTGCCGGGAGCGACGGTCGCGATCGGGGTCCGGCCGCAGCCGCGCCTTCAGCTCTGCGCTGTCGCCCGGCGCCAGACCGGTCAGGTCGATCCGGCTGGCGTAGGCGGTATGGACCGTTTCACGGCCATTGGCATCGTACTGATAGCCGTGAACGCTGCCGTCGGCCGCCACCCGCCACTGCAAACGCCCGGTCCGGTCATGGAAGGTCAGCGTACGCTGGCCCAGTGCGTCGGTGCTTTCCTGCAGATTGCCGTTCTTGTCGTAGGCCTGCGTGGTCCGCAATCGCAGTCCGTACGGGTTGACCACGGTTTCGAGGAGGCGGCCAAGCAGGTCATAACGGTAGGTGGTGATGTCCTCCCCGCGGCCGGTCACCTGCTGCAGCACGCGCCCCTGCGCGTCGTAATTCCAGGTTGAGACCAGCGACAGCTCGCCAGGATCGACGACGGTCACAATCACGCGGCCGTTACGGTCGTACCTGGAGGTACTGACCACGCCATCCGCCCCGGTGGTCCGGACTTGCCGACCCAGTGCGTCATGAAGATAGGTGCGCTGCAGCGCCAGCCCGTCCGGATCGACTGTTTCGCCCTGCAGGCGGCCGGCGGCATCATAGTGGTAGCGGGTCGGCGTGCCGCGTCCGTCACGGCTTTCGATACGCTGGCCGGCACTGTCATGGAGATAGCGGGCCCGGATGTCGCCATCGCGGGTTTCCCGGATCAGCCGGCCGTCATGGTCATATTCGAACCCGGTTTCCAGCCCGCGCCCGTCGAGGTGCCGGACCTGCTCGCCATGGCGGTTGCGGGTCGTCATCTCGCGGCCCAGTCCGCCGGGCCGTTCGATGAGGACGGTACCGGCGGCGGTGTCGTGCCGGGTGGTGCGGATCCGGCCTGCCGCATCGATATGGGCAATCTCGCGGCCGAATGCGTCATGTCGCCATTGCTGCTGGCCATTCGCATCGTGATGGGCAATCCGCCGGCCCAGCCGGTCATACTGGTACCTGTCGGTTTGCTGACGGGCATCGAAATCGGCGATGCGCAGGCCGAAGGCATCGTAACCGTGCCGGGTAAAGCGGTTCAGCCCGTCAGGATCGGCACGGGTCGAGGTCAGCCGCCCGCGCAGGTCGTAGTCATGGTCGGTGTCGAGCCAGCGCCCCTCCCCTTGCGGATCACGCTGCCGGCTCAATTCACCAAAGGCGTTGTAGTGGCGAAAGGTGTCATGCCCCAGTCCGTCGCGTCGCACCTCCCACTGGGCATGCGTGCCGTAGCGGAAGCTGATGGTGCTGTCATTCACCGGTAGCGACAGTGCCGGGACCAGCGCCTCGATGTCATGGCTGGCACCGCCACGCAGCCCGGCCAGCACGCCGGCATCAAGCCGGCTGGCATAGCGCACGACGCGGATCTGGCGACCGAAGGCGTCGTAGCTGTTGTGGCTGACTTCGCCCAGCGGATTGATGGTGTGGGTCAGCCGTCCGGCCGGATCGTAGTAGTACAGCGTCTGCCGTCCCGGGCCACCGACGCCGTCCGGACTCACGGTGGCGATGCGGCGACCACCGTCGTCATGGCGGTGGCGGGTGCCCCAGCGGGCCCAGACCGCTTCGATTTCTGCAGCAGGAGCATCGGCAGCCAGCGCCGCAAGGGCGTGGGCGCCCTCACCGGCGAGCACGGCAACCAGCCGGCCCCGGCTGTCGTGGCGCTGCAGTTCGCGGCGACTGTCGTGCTCGCCGGCGATGCGTTCGCGGCTCTGCAGCCGGCCTTCGCTGTCGTACTGCAGCCGGGTAATCAGACCATTCGGGTCACGCTGCACGATCAGCCGCCCCAGCACGTCGTAACGATAGCGGGTGTGCTGGTCGTCGTGACTGGCCGGCGCCTGCCACGCAGCGTCACCGCCCCCTCCCCGGTGCGCATGGCGGATCTCGTCGCTCAGCCTGCCGGCTTCGTCATGACGGTATTCAGTCAGATAGCCCTCGGCATCAAGCCGGGCGATACGCAAGCCCCGGCCGTCATAGCGCTCGCGGGTGTGCTGGTCGGTCGCATCGACCGCCGGACGCAGCTGATCCAGGCTGGCCTCATGCCGCTGCACGGCATCGGTCCGTACCGCGTAGCGGGTGGTGCCGGTCAGCTGGCTGCTGCCGTCGTAGTGGTATTCGGTCAGAAAGCCTTCACCGTCGAGCCGGCCCAGCAGCAGCCCGTCGCTGTCGTGAAACTGGCGGATATGGCGCGCCTCATCATCCTGCGCCATCGGCGGCAACGGAAGCTCGGGCGCAGCGGCCAGCGCCGCCAGGGCGGCGGCATCCAGCACACGAGAATAGGCAGTGATGCCGACCACCTGGCCGGCGGCATCATGCTGCCAGCGGGTCACCGCACCCCGGGCATCGACCTGCAGTTGCAGCCGTCCGGCGGCGTCGAACTGCCGCCACTCGGCCTGGTCGCGACCGACCCCGGCCAGCGGACGCACCTCGCCCAGCGTGATGTCGTCCCGCGCCAGTTGTTCGGCCATCACCGGAGTCGCGTAGCGCAGGGTACCGATGCAGCGGCCGACCGCATCGTAACGGTATTCGGTCAGCGTGCCGGCCGCGTCGATGTCGGCCACCTTGCGTCCGGCTGCGTCATACAGCAGGTGGCTGTGCTGGCCGAGTGGGTCGGTCTGTCGCCGCAGGCGCCCGGCCCGGTCGTAGTGGTAGCGGGTTTCGCCAAGGACGACCCCATCCTGCCGCAGGACCTCCGACAGTTCCCGACCGAACGGATCCCGGGTCTGTATCCGGGTCAGCCCGTTCGCCAGCGTCAGCGCGCTGTCGGCTCCGGTGTGGACGGTGACATTCTGATTGCCGAGCGCGTCGCGACGGCTGGTCTGCCGCCGCAGGCCGTCGTACTGGTAATGGGTTTCGCCGCCGCCGGCATCGACATGCAGCAACAACAGGCCCCCGGCATCGTGGACGAAGCGTTGTACCTGCTGCCGGCCGTCATCGAGGCCAAGCCCGGTGGCATCGAGCCGGGCGTAATCGATCTGTCGTGACAGCTGGCCGCGCAGGTCGTACTCGCTGTCACGGCGGCGAACGCGCGCCGGGTCCTGCGTCGCCACCCAGTCGCGCAGTTCGGCTTCGTCCGGCTGTGCCGACAGCGCTGCCGCGACCGCATCCGGATAACGCAGCTGCGTGACCGGGTGACCGTCGGCATCGTAGCGGTATTCGGTCACGCGACCGGCTGTGCTGATCTCGAAGCGCCGCCGCAGCCGGTCGTCGTAGACGTGGCGCGTGGTCTGCGCCCCGGCGCTGTCGGCAGCAATGGTCTGTGCCAGCAGTTCATTGCGTTCGCCAAAGCGCCGGCGCACGCACCGGCCATCCGGCCCGCGTTCCAGCACGACGTTGCCGCGCGCATCGTACTGGTATTCGTGACGGTGGCCGGCAGCATCGGTGCGGGCCAGCAGGCGCCCCGCCGCGTCGTACTCGTAACGCAGCGAACCGGCTGCGCTGTCGACGCCGAGCAGGCGGCCGTGGGCATCGTGCTGCAGCACGCAGACCTGGCCGAGCGGGTCGGTCACGCTGGTGGTACCGGCAGCCAGGTCGTAATCGAATGTGGTGGTGCGGCGGTCGGTGGCGCTGCGCACGTCGCTGACGCTTTGCACCCGGTAGCCGTCGCCGATGCGGACATGGGTGAACTCCAGCCGTCCGCCGTCACTGTGGTCGATGCTGGCCAGTCGTGCCGACTCGCCGTCGTAGCCATAGCGGGTCAGGTACACCAGGCCGTCGTCGGTCCGGCCATCCTCCGGTGTCAGGTCGGTTTCCACCTGCTGCAGCCGGCCGGATGCATCATGCCGATAACGGATGGCGATGTGCTCGCCGCGGGCATCCGTACTGCGCAGGGCGGCCAGGCGGCCGGCCAGATAGTCGATGTGCAGGGTTTCGCCGCTGGCACCGGTCACGGCACTCAGCCGGCCGGCATCGTCGTAGGCAAGGGTCAGCGCCTGGCCGTCGGGATCACGGACCGCCTGCAACCGGCCGGCGGCATCGTAGTGCTCTTCGCGCTGGCTGTCGCCATCGGTCCACACGCCGGTGCCGCCAACCGGATCAAAGCGCAGCAGGTCATCGGCACCGCCGCCACTGCGCTCGACGTAGGCCGCGCGGCCGGCGTCGTAGCGCCACACCCGCTCGACACCATCCTCGTCGGTCCGGCGCACGCTGCTGCCGGGAGCATTCAGCGTCCCGTTCCGGCCATGCAGCCGGCGCGCATAGCCGAAGCGCCAGTTGTCGCCATCGTCGCGCTGACTGTTGTAGGAACGCAGCAGTTCGATATCCGGGCCGACCGACACCCGCATGTCGTCGCGTCGTCGCAACTGCAGCCGGCCGCTGGCGGCATCGACCCGTACCCGTTCTCCCCGCTGCCCGAACCCGCCCGCCCCGGCCAGATTGTCTGTCCGGCCGGTGTCTACCCCGATGCTGATCCCCATCATGTGCCACGCTCCCGCCGTGTCTTCTGCAGAAGTTGTCCGCAGCGGGCGAGGATTCATTTAGGGGGGCCGGAAATTAATTTTGTACAGCGCCGGCGAGCCCGGTTTGGCGCATGGTGACGCACATGCCATAGTTTTCCCGTTTTCAGCGACGATCCACGGGAGACGTCATGGACCTGGAAGTACTTGATCAGGAAGAAAAATACCGGCTGGCCATTCACGCATTGCGGCAGCAGCGCCATACCGAAGCACTGCTGCTGCTGAAGCGGGCCGACCCGACCCAGGCCAGCGATCCGCAACGGCTGTACCTGCTCGGCGTGCTGTATGCGGACATCGGCCTGCCGGAGCGCGCCGTTGCGCATCTGGCACTGGCGATCGATATCGATCCCCTGCTGGCCACGGCCCGTTTCCAGCTTGGCCTGCTGCTGATGACCCTGGGCCGGACGGCACAGGCCGTCGAGGTCTGGCAGCAGCTGGACCTGCTCGATGCCACCGCCCCCCTGCGCCTGTTCCGGGACGCGCTGCAGCACCTGCTGGCTGACGAGCTGGCCCCCTGCCGGCGTCTGCTTGCCCTCGGCATCGATGCCAACCGCGACAACCCGGCACTGAATGACGATATGCGCCGCCTGCTGGCACAGCTGGATGACATGCCGGCAGACAACGGCGCCGCCAGTTCGGTTTTCCGGCATGTCCATGCCGGACCGGGCTGAGCACATGGATGACGCCGGCCGCCGTCTGGACCGCGTGCTCGTCTGGCTGCAGGCCGATCCGGCACACGCCGGCCTGCAGCAGGAAGCGGCCGATCTGTGCTATCGGCTCGGACGATTCGACGACGCGCGACACTGGCTGACGCAGCAGGCGCGGTCGGCACCGCTGTCGCCCGCCGCCCGGTCGCTGGACGGCTTGCTGCTGCTGCGCTGTGGTGATGCGACGGCGGCGATTGCGATATTTCAGGCGCTGCTGGCGCAAGGTACCGCCACGCCCGAACTGCATGGCAATCTCGGCTGGGCGCTGGCGCTGGCCGGGCGTTTCGATGAAGCCGGGGAACACGCACTGCGCGCCGTCGAGGGCGGCATCGCCGGCGCCGGCCCGCTGCATGTGCGCATCCTCCACCACCAGGCGCGGCTCGATGAGGCGATCCGCGTGGCCGAGGACGCACTGGCGCACGATCCGGCGCAGTTGCCGCATTACGGCATCCTGGCCACGCTGTATCTGGACCGGGACGAACCGGACACCGCCGCCGCCTTTGCCCGCAAGGTCCGGGCACAGGCTCCGGACGATGCCGATGCCAATACCGTGCTCGGCGTGGCCGCGCTGCTCGGGCAACGCCGCGACGAGGCCGACCGGTTTTTCCGTCACGCCCTGCACCACCAGCCGCACAGCGGACGCGCCCGGGCCGGGCGCGGGCTGGTCGGCATGCTGGACGGGCATCTCGAAACGGCGGAAGACCATTTCCGGCTGGCGGTGGCCGACATGCCGGCTCATGCCGGTATCTGGCACGGCCTGGCATGGTGCCAGTTGCTGACCGGGCGGACCGGGCAGGCACACGCGTCCTTGCAGGCCGCACTGGCGCTCGACCGGACGCTGGCCGACACCCATGGCGGGCTGGCGGTACTGGCAGCCCTGTCCGGCCGCCCCGACGAGGCCGGTGCATGCATCAGGCGCGCGCTGGGACTGGATCCGGGCTGCCTGTCCGCCCTGCTCGCCCGCGGCCTGCTGCTACGCCAGTCCGGTCATGCCGCGGCGGCACAGCAGCAGCTGGACGGGCTGATGAACCAGCCCTTGCTGCCGGACGGCACGACGCTGCAGCAGGCACTGGCCACGCATGTGCTCAACACCCGGCCCCGTCGCCACGCGGCGCCGCGCCGGCGATGAGTCCGCGCAGGAACACCATCAGTACGCAGTCGCCCGGTCCGTCCGGCGCCGACAGCCGCTGCAGGGCCAGTCCATGCGCCAGCGCCATGAATCCCGCGGCCAGTGCAGCCGGCTCAGCCGGGAGCTGGCGGCCCAGCCCGTGGAACAGCCGGGTCAGCAGCTGGCCCAGCGCGTGACGGTGGGCCTCCCACACGCCGAGGAAGGCAACGGCAAAAGCCGGACTGCGCTGGGCATGCAGTTGCAGTTCGATCGACAGCATGGCCCAGTCGGTTTCGCGGTCCAGTTCGGCCGCCCACAGTTCAAGTCCGGCCAGCATCGCGTCGGCAGCGTCGCCGCTCTGGTCGAGAACGGCGGACAGCTGTGCCGCCTCGTCTTCCATGTAGCGCCGCAGCAGTTCCAGCAGGATGTCTTCCTTGCCGGAAAAGTTCGAGTAGAACGCGCCCTGCGAAAAGCCGGCCCGCTCGGCGATATCCCGGATCGACGTCCCGCCAAAACCATGCGACACAAGCAGTTGCCGTGCCGCCTCGATCAGGCGTTCACGCGTTCTGGCCTGGCTTTCCGCACGGCTGGACCGACTGGAGGGGGTTTGCTGGGTCAACGCACGGTATCCGGTCTGTTAAGTTTCGGCCGCAATTATACGTTAGCGATCTGCCGGCGCCCAGTTTCTGCCACTCATTTCAAATTTCAATTGAAATCCAAAATAAAACTGCGCATACTGAATTTCACTTGAAATCCGAAAAAGGTTTTTCACATCATGCCGCTGCAAACCGTCTTCGTGACCGGCGCCACCGGGCTGCTTGGCAACCATCTTGTCCGCGCACTGGCCGGGCGGGGCGTACAGGTCAGGGCACTGGTCCGCTCGCGCGACAAGGGCGAGCGCCAGCTGGGTGACCTGTCCGGTGTCGAACTGGTGACAGGCGATATGGAAGATGTCGCGGCCTTTGCGCCGGTACTGCATGGCTGCGATGCGGTTTTTCATACCGCCGCCTTCTTTCGCGACAATTACAAGGGCGGGCAGCATCGCGATGCCCTGCGCCGCATCAATGTCGATGGCACGGCCAGGCTGATCGACCACGCCTGGCAGGCCGGCGTGCGCCGTTTCGTCCATACCTCGTCGATCGCGGTCCTGAACGGGGAACCCGGCACGCTGATCGACGAAACCCGGCTCCGCCACGCGGCCGATGCCGACGACTACTACCTGAGCAAGATGCAGTCCGACGAGGTGGTGCTGGCCTTTGTCCGTGAGCATCCGGACATGAACGCCAGTCTGGTGCTGCCGGGCTGGATGTGGGGGCCGGCCGATATCGGGCCGACCTCGTCCGGGCAACTGCTGCTCGATACTGTGCGCGGCAGGCTGCCGGGGCTGGTTCCCGGCAGCTTCTCGGTGGTCGATGCCCGCGATGTCGCACAGGCGATGATTGCCGCAGCGACGCATGGCCGGCCGGGCGAGCGCTATCTGGCGGCAGGCCGACACATGACCATGCGTGAACTGGTCCCGCTGATCGGCCGGATTGCCGCCGTGCCCACGCCGACGCGCTCGCTGCCGCTAGCGCTGCTGTACGTGCTGTCGCTGGGCTACGAGCTGTATGCCCGCCTCAGTGGCAAGCCGGTGCTGCTCAGTCTGGCAACGTGCCGGCTGATGGCGCGTGAAGCGGAGCGCTCCCGCTTCGACCCGGCCAAGAGCGAACGCGAGCTGGGGCTGCACTTCCGGCCGCTGGCCGAGACCGTGGCCGACACGCTGGCCTGGTATCGCGGCCATGGCTGGCTGGACGCACCGGCCGGTGCCTGACAGACGGTCAGACCGGGGCGGCAACCAGCCCGTCGACCATGACCATCGCCTGCCCGTGCGAGCAGGCTTCGACCCGGCCCTGCACGCCGTAGACCTCCGCCAGAATGGCCGGCGTCACCACGGCGGCCGGCACCCCGTCGGCAACCAGCCGACCGGCCTGCAGCAGCAGCACGTGATCGGTATGCCGCAACGCAACATTGATGTCGTGCAGCACCACCACCGTGACCATGCCCCGGCGCCGGGTTTCCTGGCGCAGCAGTTCCATCACGTGGAACTGGTGATTCAGGTCGAGCGCGGACAGCGGTTCGTCGAGCAGCAGGATGGCCGGCTCGCGCACCAGTGCCTGGGCAATGCCGACCAGCTGGCGCTGGCCACCGGACAACTGGTCGAGAAAACACAGTGCCAGATGGGCGATGCCGAGCCTCTCCAGCAGGGCCAGCACATCCTGCTCCCGCCCCGACTGGCCGAGGCCGGTCGCGGTTGCCTGGCGGGCAACCAGCACCGATTCGAGCACGCGCAGCCGTACGGCAGGCGGCAGGGTCTGCGGCAGGTAGGCGACCTGGCGCGACGGGCCGTTCTGCCTGCGCAGCGCATGGCCGTCAAACTCGATCCGGCCATCGGCACTGGCCAGCCCGGCCACGGCCTTCAGCAGCGTCGACTTGCCGCTGCCGTTCGGCCCCAGCAGCGCCGTGACCTTGCCGGCCTCGATGCGCGGGGCGTTCAGGTCGTGGATCACTTCGCGCCGTCCGTAGCGGACGTGGACCTGATGCAGGGACAACGACGGCATTACGACAACCTCCCCTGGCGGAATACGATGGCAATAAAGAACGGGATGCCGACCAGCGCAGTCACGATGCCGACCGGGATGATGGTGCCGGGAATCAGGCTGCGCGAGGCCAGCGAGGCCAGCGACAGGATCACGGCGCCGATCAGCGCGCTGGATGGCAGGTAGAAGCGATGGTCCTCACCGACCAGGCGGCGGGCGATATGCGGCGCCACCAGACCGACAAAGCCGATGGTGCCGACAAAGGACACCGTCAGCGCGGTCAGCAGGCTGGCGCGGATCAGGGCATTGCGCCGCAGGCGGCGCACATTGATGCCGAAGCTGGCGGCGCGGTCCTCGCCCAGTCGCAGCGCGGTCAGCCGCCATGCATTGCTGACCGACAGCGGCAGCACGATGGCCACCAGCGCGAACAGCGCAGCGACCTTGGGCCAGGTCGCACGCGACAGACTGCCCATGGTCCACAGCACCAGCCCCTGCAGCGCATCGGCGTCGGCAATGTATTTCATCATCGAGGTCAGTGCCTCGAAGCTGAACATCAGCGCAATGCCGAACAGCACCACGCCGGACGTGCTCATGCCGCCGACCCGGGTCACGGTATCGATCAGCCATACCGCCAGCAGACAGACCAGAAACGCATTGACTGCCACGCTCCAGCCCCCCGGCACGCCGGGCAGGCTGAGGTCGACCACCAGCGCCAGTGCGGCGCCGAACGCCGCCGCCTGCTGCAGGCCGAGCGTGAACGGGCTGGCCAGCGGGTTGTTCAGCACGGTCTGCATTTCCGCACCGGCCAGCCCCAGCGCCAGCCCGGCCGCCACCGCGATCAGCGCATACGGCAGCCGGATGTCCCAGACGATAACTGCCGTGGCCGGATCGGCCGCCTCGCGCTGCAGCAGGGTCTGCCACAGCTCGGCCAGTGTCAGCCCGGACGGCCCGATGGTGAAGTCGAGCAGCAGTGAGCCGACGATGATGGCCGCCAGCAACAGCAGTACCAGCAACCGCTTCGACAGCAGTTGCCGGTAGCCGCCGACAATGTCGTCAGCCGTCGTGCCCAGCGCCAGTTCCGGCGCGCTCACGGCCGCCCCCCGACCCAATAGGTGCCTTGCGGCTCAATGGCAAGGAATTCCTTGTGCATCCTGACCCACGACGCCTGCGGGTCCAGCCGGGCGAAGCGGGCCGGATGCAGCCATTTGGCAATCTGCTGAATCAGCACGACGTGGTACGGCGTGTTGTAGAAGTGATGCCAGGCGCCGTAGGTATTGCCGTTGCGTACCGCCGCCAGCGCACCGACATGGCCGCGCCGGGCCATGCGCTGCAGCGACTCGCGCGCCATGGCCGGGGAGACGTCCGCGCCGAACTTGAGCCCGGTGCGCGCATCGGGCGCGCCGGCGCCGGTGGCGATATAGACCGACGGGTTCATCGCCAGCACCTTTTCCATATTGACTTCACCGAGCGCGATCGGCAGCAGCGTGTCGCCGATATTGCGCCCGCCGGCAGCATCGACCATCTCGCCGAGGCTGCCCTTGCCGGCCGAGGCCACGTGATCGAACGCACCGGCGCGCACATCGAGGAACACCGTGGGCCGCTTTGCGGCGGGAATGGCACTGACTGGTCCGGTCACGGCACGCAGCTGCTCCTGATAGAAGCGGATAAAGCGCTCGGCGGTCGCCTCGCGCTGCAGCGCCTTGCCCATGATCCGCAGGCTGGGAATGGTGTTTTCCATCGGCTTGATGCGGAAGTCGACAAAGATCACCGGCACCCGCGCCGCTTCGAGCTGCTTGACGATCGGGTTGTCGAGGCTGGGCCCGTGGCCGGCAATCGAGAACACGGCGATGTCCGGTTTCAGCGTCAGCACTTTTTCGGCGCTGACCGATTCTTCATTGGTCTTGCCGATCAGCGGGATGCGGTCGATGGCCGGAAACTTTGCCTTGTACTGGGCGTAGGTCTGCGGATCGAGATAGCGGAAGTCACCCTGCCAGCCGGCAATGCGCGCCAGCGGCTGCTTGCCTTCCAGCAGCGCAAACGCATAGAACAGCCGGCCTTCACCAAGCAGGATGCGCTCGACTTTGGCCGGCACCTCGACCCGACGGCCGGCGATGTCGGTCACGACTGCCGCCTGCGCCGCCATGCCCATCCACCCCATGACCAGTCCCAGCGCCAGCTTGCGACCGGCGGCGAACCACCCTCCTCCAACTTCAGACATGCCTTTTCCTTGCAACAAACTAATGAATCTCCGGTCCGCCGGGCCGGCAACGGTCGGCGGCAATCTGTCACGGCGCCGGTTGCCAGACCGGCGACAGCAGCGTCGTGCTGCGCGTGACCAGTTCGACGTGCGAGCCGATCACGTCCTGCAGCCGCGCCAGCCCGGCGTCGTCGCCGGCCTCGCAGTGCAGCTCCATCGCGTCTGCGGTGGCTGCCAGCCGGCAGACACCGAACGGAAAGCGGATTTCGCCGTGCCGCTCGTCGAACTCGACCGGGATCTTGCGGGCGAAGTGCTTGCACAGCTTGAACAGATGCCGGCTTGCATCCGGCGTGGTCAGAATGGCGGTCGATGTGCGCACGGGAACCTCTCTTTCAATGGAAAACGGCAACGCCGAAAGGGCACGGGGCCCTTTCGTTCGTCACTGCCCGGCGCATTCAGCCCGGGTCAGAAATGGGCATTCAGCTTCACCCAGTAACGGCGACCCTCGTCGACCATCCAGTTGCCGTCCAGGCCCTGGTTGCGGCCGCGCGGGTCGATGTCGACAATCTTGTCGGTCAGGTTCAGCACGGCGGCGGTCACGGTGAAGGTCTTGTTGATCACGTACGAACCGCCAAGGTCGAAGGTGGTCGATGCCGGACGCTCGCGCACGCCGGTGGCGCCGTTGCGGAAGGCCGCCCAGTACTGTTTGCCGTAGTAGCTGGCGCGGGCATAGGCCAACACCTTGTCGGTCGGGGTCCAGTCGAGCTGCAGATTGGCCATGTCGCGCGGCGTCTTGTCCAGCGGGCGGCCGTCGAGCGAGCCGCCGTTGTAGGCCGGCTCGCCGCCGCCCTCGCGCTTCGAGTCGGTGTAGGTGTAGTTGCCGGACAGCTTCCACTGCTTGTTCAACTGCTGCGAGGCACTGAGCTCGACCCCGCGGATATTGACCTTGGCGATGTTGTCGTACACGTAGATGCTGCGGCCGCTGGCGCGCGGATCGGGCACGCCGGTGTCATAGCTGACCACCTTGTTCCGGAAATCGTTGTTGAACACGGTGAAGCTGGCACTGCTGCCGTCGGCGTCGTAGCGGATACCGATTTCCTCGGTCGTGCTTTCTTCCGGATCGAGGTCCGGGTTCCCGCACAGGGTGCCCTGCTTCTGGCTGCCGCCGCCGCTGGTCATGCAGTAGCCGGCCGTCGACTGGCGCAGGGTCGGCGCCTTGAAGCCCTTGGCCACGCCACCGCGCAGCGTGACTGCCGGCGTCAGCGCATAGACCGCATACAGGCGCGGCGTCACGTGCGAGCCGTAGCGTTCGTCATGGTCGAGCCGCGCGCCGGCAGTCAGCGTCAGGGCGTCGGTGGCATGGAAGGCGTCTTCGGCGAACAGCGCCCAGGTATTGATGCTGACCGAGTCGGCATTGACCGGATAGCCCTTGATCGACGCTTCGCCGGCAATGTCCTCGACTTTCTGCGACCCGTACTGGGCGCCGAGCTTCAGCATGTTGCGGCTGAACGGCAGCGTCAGCAGGGCATCCAGCGTGGTATTGGTGGTTTTTGGTTCCGATGCGCTCTTGCTGCCGCCGGTCCAGGTTTCCTGCTTGCCGATTTCCTGGTACAGCGCCAGCGTCGAATTCGCCCAGCCCCAGCGGCCGTTGTGGGTAATGGCCCAGTTGTCGCGCGTATGCCGGGTTTTCAGGTCGGCGGCGTTGTCAGCCAGCGTCCGGCCGGCCGTGCGTTCGTAGGTCAGCGCATTGTGGCCGGCCTCGAAGGTCAGGTCCTGGTCGGCGCTCGGCGTGACCGTCAGTTTGGCGGTCAGGCTGCCGTCGCGGGTGCCCTTGGCGCCGCCGGTGCTGTTGCCCGGATAGAACACATGGTCTTCCGCCCGGTCGCTGTAATTGCCGTACACCTGGAAGCCGACCAGGCCGTCGCTGACCGGTCCGCCAAGCCAGAAGTCGCCCTGGCCGGTATCGCCGTAGCGCGAGTGCTCCTGGAAGATGCCGCCCAGATTGACCGAACCGTGCCACTGCGCCGGCACCTTGCGGGTGATGATGTTGATCACGCCGCCCATCGCATCCGAACCGTACAGCGACGACATCGGCCCGCGCACCACTTCGATGCGCTCGATGGCTTCCAGCGGCGGGATCATGCTCGGCTGTACGCCGCCGGTACCGCGGTTCATGGTCTCGCGGGTGTTCTGCCGCTTGCCGTCGACCATGATCAGCGTGTATTCGCCGGACATGCCGCGGATCGAGATGTCCTGCTCGCCGCTTTCGCCGACGATGCTGACCCCTTCCAGATGGCGGACGGCGTCCTTCAGGTCGGTGAACGGCTGGCTTTCCAGATCCTGGCGCGTGAGCACCGAGATGCTGGCCGGTGCTTCCTTGATTTTCTGTTCGTAGCCGGCGGCCGTGACCACCACGTCGGGCAGGGCCACGGCGGCGTCACTGGCCGGTTGCGCGGCCAGCGCGCCGGAGGCGTACAGGCTGCCGAGGGTGCCGGCGATGATCGCCAGGCGCATGGCCGGTCGGCGTGCCGGCAGCGGGATGATTTGTCTGGTATGAGCCATGGGAACTCCGTTATCTACGTCAACACTGGCTGCGGGGCCGTGTCCTGGCGGATGCAATGGAGACCCTGATCGTGAAGCGCAGGCATTATTGCATGGCAGCAGACGATTGAGAATCATTTGCATCTCGTTTTGTCGGCGCCTAGTATTCCATACCGTTTTTCAGACTGCCTTTGCGCAAACAAGTAAGACCTTTGCGCAAGACAATCCCGCTTCATCGCCGCCTGCCGGCCATGGACAATCCGGGCCCGGCCTTCCCGCCGTGCCCTGCCCACCGGAATTACTGCATGACATCTCCCGAGACGACGCCGCGACTGGTCAGCGGCTCGCAAATCATTCGCCTGTCCGGACTGGTCGGCTCCGGCTACCGCTTCAACCAGCCGGGGCTGGCTGCCGACGTACCGGTGCTGGCCGGCGACTTTCGCGTTGCCCGGCTGCGGCCGGGTCTGGTCGCGCACTGCACCCAGGTCGAGAACCTGCACAGCATGACCAGTCAGGTGCTGCTGGAGCCGGGGCTGAAATTCTCCCTGCTGCTGGATGGCCAGGCCGATGTCGCCTTCGGCCATCGCCGCTTCCAGTTCGGCCCGCACCGCGACGGTCGCGGCCGGCTGCGGCACGAATGCACGCTGCTGTCGCTGGCCGAACCCGATCTGTTCGTGCGCCGCGCCCGGCGCGGCGGCAGCGAACGCAAGGTCAGCCTGACCCTGTCGCCACAATGGCTGGCCCAGGCCGGGGTCGACAGCGACGACGTCATCCGCACCTTCTGCCGCGAACACCTGTCGGTCCGCAGCTGGGTGCCATCAGCCTCGCTGGTTGCACTGGCCACGCAGATGCTGTGCCCCCCGCCCGGCAGCACGCTGATGCAGAACCTGTATCTGGAAAGCCGCGCCATTGATCTGGTCGCCGAAGCACTGGCCGTGCTCGGGCAGCCGCTGCCGGCCGCCCCCGGGCGGCTGCGGCCGCGCGAGTACGCCCGGCTGCTCGATCTGGCCGACTATCTCGACCAGCATCTGGACGATGCGCTGTCACTGGACACCATCGCCCGCGAGGCCGGGCTGAACGTGACCAGCCTGCAGCGACAATTCCGCGCCGCCTTCGGCTGCACCGTGTTCGGCTACCTGCGTCAGCGCAAGCTGCTTGCCGCCCGCACCGCGCTGGAGAAACACGGCGTCAGCGTCGGCGAGGCCGCCCATCTGGCCGGCTACAGCAGTGCTGCCAACTTCGCCACCGCGTACAAGCGCGCGTTCGGCATGCCCCCGAAACTGTCCCGGACCCGGATCTGATGCCCCGCCTCCCGCTGCTGCTGACTGCCTGCCTGTTTGCCATCCTGCCCGCTGCCGCCGTCAACGCCGGTGACGTCACGCTGCCGGGCACGACCCGCTTCGATCTCGCCGCCAGACCGGACGGCGGCGCGTACCGCATCTTCGTGGTCCGCCCGGACCGCCCGGCGCCGGCGGCCGGCTACCCGGTGCTGTACCTGCTCGATGCCAATGCGGTCATCGGCACCGCCGCCGACGCCCTTCGCGCCCGGCAGGATCTCGAACCGGCGGTCATCGTCGGCATCGGCTACCCGACCGATCAGCCGTTCGACATTCCACGCCGCTTCCACGACTTCACCCCGCCGACCGCTGCCGCCAATCTGCCGGCGCAGATCGCACCAGGCCAGCGCACCGGCGGCCAGACCGCGCTGCTGGACTTTATCGAGCAGCAGCTGAAGCCGCGCATCGAGCGTGAGCTGCCGATCGATCGCCGCCGGCAGACGCTGTTCGGCCACTCGCTTGGCGGCCTGTTTGCGCTGCATGTGCTGTTTACCCGGCCACAGGCTTTCCAGTCCTATGTGGCGGCCAGCCCGTCGATCTGGTGGAACCGCGAATCGATCCTGGCCGAGGAAGCGGCCCGGCCGGGCATCAGCAACGGGCCGGCCCGCCTGCTGCTGACGGTCGGGGCCAGAGAGACCCGCAATCGCATGCGTGACAATACCGCCGCCATGGCCGCCCGGCTGGACGCCAGCCGCGATATCGATGTCAGCTTTGCCCTGCTCGATCAGGCCGGTCACGGGGCGTCGCTGCCGCTGTCCCTGCTGCGAGGGCTCGATACGGTACTGTCGCCGCTGCCGCGCGGCCTGCTGGAAGCGCCGGCATCCGGTCAGTGACCCGACCCCGTTTTATGCACTAGCGACACAAAGCGTTGACATTGGCATTGAATTGGCGCGCAAAGACAATCCATTGTCGTCCGATGACAATAAAGCGCTTTCTTCCTCACAGTAGACTCGGCCTCACAGTACCGGCCCGCCCCGCCACGGCGCCCGCCAGGCGAGAGGCCGGTCACTGCCCTGGAGATTCTGCATGAAACGCCTGTGCCGCTCGCTATTCGCACAAGTCCTGGTCGCCCTGGTCGCCGGCATCCTGATTGGCGTGTTCTATCCGGATTTCGCCATCAGCCTGCATCCGCTCGGCGAAGGTTTCATCAAGCTGATCCGCATGCTGGTCGGGCTGGTGGTGTTCGCCGTGGTCGTTTCCGGCATCGCCAATGCCGGCGAGCTGAAAAAGGTCGGCAAGGTCGGGCTGACCGCCATCGTCTACTTCGAGCTGGTCACCACGCTGGCACTGGCGCTGGGGATTGCCCTCGCCTACCTGCTGCAGCCCGGTCACGGCATGAATGTCGACGTCAGCGCGCTGAATGCCGGCGTCGCCGGACAGTATCTGCAATCCGCCCATCAGGTCACCGACAGCGGTTCGGTGGCCTTCCTGATGAAGATCATCCCCGACAGCGTCTTTTCCGCCTTTGCCCGCAACGATGTGCTGCAGATCCTGCTGATCGCGATCCTGTTCGGCTGTTCGCTGTCGCTGATGGGGGAAAAGGGCCGCAATCTGACCGCGCTGGTCGACTCCTTCTCGACCCTGCTGTTCGGGGTCATGGGCTTCATCATCAAGCTGGCGCCGCTCGGCGTGCTCGGTTCGGTGGCCTTTACCGTCGGCGAATACGGCTATGCGTCGCTGCTGCAGCTCGGCTATCTGGTCGGCACCTTCTATCTTGCCGTGACCCTGTTCATCCTGGTGGTGCTCGGCACCATCCTGCGCATCGCCGGCTTCAGCATCGTGCAGCTGATCCGCTATCTGCGTGAGGAAATCCTGGTGGTGCTCGGCACGGCGTCGTCGGACTGCGTACTGCCGCAAGTGATGTGCAAGCTGGAGCGGCTGGGCATCAGCAAGCCGGTAGTCGGGCTGGTGATTCCGACCGGCTACTCGTTCAATCTGGATGCGTTCTCGATCTATCTGACCCTGGCCGCCGTGTTTATCGCCCAGGCGACCAATACCCCGCTGTCGCTGACCGATCTGCTCGGCATTCTGCTGATTGCGCTGGTGACATCCAAGGGCGCCCACGGCATTCCCGGCTCGGCCATCGTCATTCTGTCGGCCACGCTGGCGTCGCATCCGTCGATTCCGGCGGTCGGTCTGGTGCTGGTGCTGTCGGTCGACTGGTTTATCGGCATCGGCCGCGCCGCCGGCAACCTGATCGGCAACTGCGTCGCCACCGTGGTCGTCGCGGTCTGGAGCAAGGCCATCGATCATCAGCGCGCCCATGAGGTATTGAGTCGCCCGGCCGCGCCGGTCGACCAGCAACACTGCTAGAGCCCGGGCCCGCCCGCTCTCCGGCCAGCCACAAGATACCGTCCCATGGAGAGCCCCACCATGCTGCAGTCCCTGCGTAGCAAACTGATCGCCACCATCAGCCTGTCGATTGCCATTCCGGCCATTATCCTGACGCTTGCCGCCTACCAGCGCATGCGTGCGGAACTGCTCGAAAGCGTGTCACTGCAATCCGATATTGCCAGTAGCTCGTATGCGAAGAATGTCGACGACTGGCTGGCCGAAAAGCTGAGCCTGATCGACGCGACCGCGCCGGGCGTGGCGACCGGTGACCCGACCCCGATCCTCGAGGTGACCGGGCGGGCGCGGGACGTCAACTTCGCCTTCCTGGGGCTGGCGGACAAGCGCTATCTGGCATCGCGGCCGCAGAACCTGCCTGCCGATTACAACCCGACCGGACGCCCGTGGTACAAGCAGGCGACTGACGCCGCCACCCGCCCGATCGTCACCCCGCCCTACCCGGACGCCGGCACCGGCAAGCCGATGGTGTCATTCGCGCGCCGGGTGCTGCACGGCGATGCGCAGATCGGCGTGGTCGGGCTGGCGGTATACATGGATGGGCTGGTCAAGAGCCTGCTGGGTGCCAAGCTTGCCTATGACGGCTATGCGATGGTGGTCGACCATGACGGCAAGGTACTGATCCACGCCAGCGAGGCCCTGCTCGGCAAACCCCTGCAGGAACTGGCGCCCGAACTCGACGCCACGCGCCTGGCCGAGGCGGCCAGGTCGCAGGCCATGCTGCAGACCACGGTCGGCGGGGACCAGGAATTCATCTCGGTGCGCCGCATCGACAGCAGCGGCTGGTATCTGGTCGTGGCCATGGACAAGGACCTGGCCCTGGCGCCGCTGGACAAGCTGCTGATGTTCTCGCTGGTGCTGATCGCGGTCCTGCTGCTGGTGCTGCTGCCGCTGGGCACGCTGATGGTCAGTCGCATGCTGGCCGGACTGATCCGCATCCGCGATGCCATGACCGCCATTGCCTCCGGCGGCGCGGACCTGTCCCGTCGCATCGACGTGGCCGGCCGCGACGAGATCGCCCAGACCGCACAGGCCTTCAACCAGTTCCAGGGTACCCTGCGCGAGCTGTTCGTGTCGGTGCAGCAGGAAGCCGCCAGTCTGACCGATGGCGTCGGCGCCCTGTCCGGCCTGTCGACCCGCATGGCGGCCGAGTCGAGCGAGCTGGCCAATCACAGCGGCAGCAATGCCGCAACCATCGAACAGCTGACGGTCAGCATTTCCCACATTGCCGACTATGCCGGCGATACCAGCGGCAAGGTCGAGGCGACAGGCAAGCTGTCGCTCGAAGGCGCGCAGAGCATCAAGAAGCTGTCAGCGGAAATGAGCCAGTCCGCGTCCATCGTCCGTGACCTGTCGTCGCTGTTCGGCGAGGTCAGGCAGCATGCCGACAATATCGGCGGCATCATTCAGGTGATCAAGGAAATCGCCGACCAGACCAATCTGCTGGCGCTGAACGCCGCCATCGAAGCCGCCCGCGCCGGTGAACAGGGCCGCGGCTTTGCCGTGGTGGCCGACGAAGTCAGAAAGCTGGCGGAGCGGACCGGCCAGGCCACAACCGAGATCTCGCAGATGATCGACGGCATGCGCAGCGCGACCGGCAGCGCCAGCGACAATATGGAGCGGACGCTGAACTCGGTGGAGTCCGGACTGGCGCTGACCACCACCACCGCCAGCGACATGGACCGCATCCAGGCGGAAATGGACGAGGTGGTGCGCAATATGCACGAGATCGCCCATTCGACCAGCGAGCAGTTCCAGGCCGCCACGCTGATGTCGCAGAACACCGAACGCGTCACGCAGCAGGTCCGTTCCAGCGATGAAGCGCTGCAGTCGGTCTCGGTCCATCTGCTCGAACTGACCCGGCTGGCGGACAATATCCGCGCGCTGTTCAAGCAGTTCCGGCTGTAGGCAAACGAGAATCGTGCTGCGGGCGCAGCACGATTCTTTATTCCATAACGATATTAATAGCGCAAAATCGCTTCCATGCAGTACTAAACAACCCTCCCTACCATGGCCGCTTTCCCGTCAGCACAGGAGCCGGCCATGCCCCGTTTTGTTGCCCGCCTTTTCGTCCTCTTCGCCGCTGCGCTGATGCTGTCCGTCAGTGCCCAAGCCGACGACTCCGTCATCCGCATCGGCTACCAGAAATTCAACACGCTCAATATTCTCAAGGGCACCGGCAATCTCGAACGCGCGCTGAAGCCGCTCGGCATCCAGGTCAAATGGCATGAGTTCGCCGCCGGCCCGCAACTGCTGGAAGCGCTGAATGCCCGGGCGATCGATTTCGGCCACGCGGCCGACGCGCCAACCGTGTTCGCCCAGGTCGCCGGCATCGATCTGGTGTACCTCGCGGCAGAGCACCCGTATCCGAAGGGCATTGCCCTGCTGGTACCGGCCGACTCGCCGATCCGCTCGGTCAGGGAGCTGAAGGGACAGAAAATCGCCATCGGCCGCGGCTGGAATGTGCAGTATCTGCTGGTACGCGCCCTGGAGCAGGCCGGCCTGCGCTACGAAGACATCCAGCCGGTGTATGCGACCAATGCCGCCGATGCGCGGGCCGCATTCGAGTCCGGACAGGTCCAGGCCATCGGCCTGTGGGACCCGTATCTGGCCGGCCAGCAACTGTCCAGCAAGGTGCGCGTGCTGCGTGACGGCAGCGGCCTGTCCAGCAACCGGACGTTCTATGTCGCCTCGCGCAGCTATGCCGGCAGCCACAAGGAGGTGTTGCGCCGGGTGTTTGCCGAGCTGAAAAAATCGGAGCAGTGGGCCCAGCAGCATCCGCAGGCGGTCGCCGATCTGCTCGCGCCCCAGCTGGGGGTCGACGCCAGGGTGCTGAAGCTGGCCACCGAACGCCGCGACTACCAGGTGCAGCCGGTCGATGCCCGCATCGTGCAGGAACAGCAGCAACTGGCCGACACCTTCAACCAGCTTGGCCTGACCCCGCGCAAGATCCGCGTCCAGGACGCGGTGTTCGCCGAGTCGCTGCTGTGACGGGGACGCCCGGGTCCTTCCGGTTTCCGTAGTTCACATCCGGGGTCGGGTCGGGCACGGCAGCCCCGCACATCCTGCACCGCGATGCCGGGATGTGGCTGACACGAAGCCGGCCAGCGGCGGCCGGTGACGTGCTACAGCCGGGTCACGCGCCCGGCTCGAAGCCGATCGACACCGAGTTGATGCAGTAGCGCTCGCCGGTCGGCTCGGGACCGTCGGGGAACACGTGGCCGAGATGCGCATCGCAGCGGGCGCAACGAACCTCGATGCGCACCATGCCGTGGCTGGTATCGCGCAACCGCACGATGCTGCCGGGCACTGCCTCGGCCCAGAAGCTCGGCCAGCCGCAACCGGCATCGAACTTGGTCGACGAGTCGAACAGCGTCGCCCCGCAGCAGATGCAGCTGTAGCGACCGTCCTTGTTGTGGAAATAGTGCTCGCCGGTGAACGGCCGCTCGGTCCCGCCCTCGCGGGCGACCCGGTACTGTTCCGGTGTCAGCTGTTCCCGCCATTCGGCAGCGGACTTGACGATCCTGTCGCTCATGCGTGTCTCCCGCGGCGTCACCGGCCCGGCGTGCCGCTCAGATGTGGTAGCTGGACTTCTTCAGCAACTGCGAAGTCAGGTGCATCAGGGTCTTGACCGGTGCCGGCATCGGCGCTGCCCCCAGGTTGTGCGCGGTTTCGGCGTGGCGGGCCTCATCGTCACGCATCTGCGCAACCACGGCGCGGCTCTTCGCATCGTCGGCCGGCAACGTCTGCAGATGCTCGTCCAGGTGTGCGGCGACCTGGATTTCGGTTTCTTCCAGGAAGGCCAGATTCCAGCGATCGCCCAGCGCACCGGCGGCAACGCCCATCGCCAGCGACCCGACATACCAGACCGGATTGAGCACGCTCTTGCGGCCGCCGAGGTCGGCAATGCGCCGCTCGGTCCAGGCCAGGTGCTCGGTTTCTTCCCAGGCCGCCTGCTTCAGCGAATCGCGGGTGGCCGGATCGCGCGCGGTCAGCGCCTGCCCCTGGTACAGCGCCTGGGCGCACACCTCGCCGCAATGGTTGACCCGCATCAGCCCGAGGGCGTGACGACGCTCGGCGTCGGACAACCCGGCCTCGGCCACGTCCTGGTCCGGGTGCGGTCTCAGGCTGGAGGCCGACGCGAACACGGTGCGCAGGCCCTTGTCGAATTCAACGATCAGCGTGTCAAGCATGGTTCCCGTCCCTGTGAAAGTCAGTCGCAGATTATAGCGGCATGGCGGGTGCGATCGTTATAATCGGCAAGTTTCACTGTGCGGTGACCTGTCCCGCCTGATTCCCCTTACCCCAATGAAGGAGCTTTCATGAATCTCGACCGCATCCCGGCCGGCAAGGACGTGCCGAACGATTTCAACGTCGTTATCGAAATCTCGGCCAATGCCGCGCCGATCAAGTTCGAATTCGACAAGGAATCGAACGCCCTGTTCGTCGACCGTTTCATGGGCACGTCGATGATGTACCCGGCCAACTACGGCTTCGTGCCGCAAACGCTGTCCGAAGATGGCGATCCGGTCGATGTGCTGGTAGTCACCCCGTTCGTGCTGCAACCGGGCGTGGTCGTGCGCTGCCGCGCACTGGGCGTGCTGAAGATGGAAGACGAATCGGGCGTCGATGCCAAGGTCGTTGCCGTGCCGGTCGAAAAGCTGTGCCCGATGTACAAGGACATCCAGAAACTGGAAGACCTGCCGCAACTGCTGCGTGACCAGATGGTGCACTTCTTCGAGCACTACAAGGATCTGGAAAAGGGCAAGTGGGTCAAGATTACCGGCTGGGCCGATATCGCAGCCGCCAAGCAGGAACTGCTTGATGGCGTGAAGCGCTACACCGCCTGAGTTTCCGACCGGCGTCGCCATGGCGCCGCGTCACGGGCCGCCCCGCTCCGGTGGCGGCCCGGCATGCCTGCCTCCCGCGTTCCGTCCGTCAGCCGCAATGGCTTCGATACCGGCTGAACGCCTATACCAGATTATTGCCGTGCCAGCGTCTCCATGGCGGCAATCCGATCCTGCCATACCTCCAGTTCACTAGATCATCTCGCCCCACGGAGGTCTCCCTCCATGTCCACCGAGCCTGTCTCCGTCGCCCCGCCGACCCTGCCCACCATCCACGACGCCCTTCCCGGCCCCGGTGACGGCAGCGGGCCCACCCTCTCCGCCGGCCTGGTCTCGTTCGACATCCCGCTGTCTCTCCCCGTCGCCCGCGAATCCGCCCCCGCCCTGACCCTCGGCTACAGCGCCGGCGCCGGCAACGGCCCCTGCGGCACCGGCTGGCGGCTCGCCCTGCCGACCATCCAGCGTCGCACCCGCCTCGGCGTCCCGCAGTACAACGACGACGACGTGTTCGTCGGCCCCGATGGCGAACCGCTGGTTCCC
>NZ_QLTJ01000027.1:0-20147 GCF_003269145.1 Microvirgula sp. AG722
GTGGCCGAAGCCGCCGTGGTCGGCAAGCCGCACGAGGTCAAGGGTGAGGCCGTGGTGGCGTTCGTGGTGCTGAAGGGCCCGCGTCCGACCGGCGAGGAAGCCAGGAAGATCGCCGCCGAGCTGAAGAGCTGGGTCGCGCACGAAATCGGCAAGATCGCCCAGCCGGACGATATCCGCTTCGGCGAGAACCTGCCGAAGACCCGTTCGGGCAAGATCATGCGCCGCCTGCTGCGTTCGATCGCCAAGGGCGAGGAAATCACCCAGGACACGTCGACGCTGGAAAACCCGCAGATTCTCGATCAGCTGCAAGAACCGGCCTGATCGCAAAAAACAGCCCAGGAGAGGTTGGAGGAGAAGGTAGCCACGGCGAATGCCGTGGCTTTTTTCATCTGCGGGGCTCAGCCATGCCGAACAAGCCGGAACCCCTCCTCGTCCGCCGGCGGCACGAAGTGGCGCGTCATGGCGTCGAACTGTGCGTCATCCAGCGTGAACGGGTGTCCGCCGGCGGCGTGGCGCGCCCGCAGCCGGCGCTTGCATTCCTCGTCCGTCACATCAAGGTAGTGCAGCTCGTGGCCGACACCGGCCTGGGGAATGAGGACATGAACTTCTCCTGTGGGTCTGCAGGACCAGGGAGGCGGAAAACAGAAAACCCGCCCGGGCCGCTTTTCTGCCCCGGCGGGAGACCGCCGTTTCCGGCCCGCTGGACTACGCTGAATATTGCGCCAGGCCAAATACCGGCGGGGCGCCGGTTGAACTCTGCCGGGGCGCGTCGGATAATCCGCACATTTTTCGCCGTCCTCCCGGTGACGGAAGGGCGCTTGAGATGGACTTCAGTCATTACCTTTTGATTCTCGTGGCCGCCGTGCTGGTCAACAACGTGGTCCTGGTCCGCATTCTCGGCCTGTGCCCGTTCATGGGGGTCTCGAAGAAGCTGGAAGCGGCCATCGGCATGGGCGCGGCCACGACTTTCGTGCTGACGCTGGCATCCGGCACCAGCCACCTGATCAACCTGCTGCTGCTTGCAGCCGGGGTCGAATACCTGCGCACGCTGGCTTTTATCGTCGTGATCGCCGCCATTGTGCAGTTCACCGAAATGGTGATCCAGAAGACCAGTCCGGTGCTGTACCAGGTGCTCGGCATCTACCTGCCACTGATCACTACCAACTGCGCCGTGCTTGGCGTACCGCTGCTGAATGTGCAGGAAAAGCACACCTTTGCCGAGTCGCTGGTATTCGGCTTCGGCAGCGCGGCCGGCTTCACCCTGATTCTGGTGCTGTTTGCCGCCATGCGTGAGCGACTCGAAGGCGCCGATATCCCGCGGCCCTTCCAGGGCACGGCCATCGCCTTTGTCACCGCCGGACTGATGAGTCTGGCCTTCATGGGCTTCGGGGGCCTGGTGAAATGAGCGGTTTCCTGATTGCCATTGCGGTAATGGCGGCGCTGGCCCTGCTGCTCGGCGCGGTGCTCGGCGCCGCCTCGGTCCGCTTCCGGGTCGAAGGTGACCCGCTGGTCGACAAGATCGACGCCGTACTGCCGCAAACCCAGTGTGGCCAGTGCGGCTACCCCGGCTGCAAGCCGTACGCCACCGCCATTGCCGGTGGCGAAACCGGCATCAACCGCTGTCCGCCGGGCGGCGAAGACGGTATCCGCAAGCTGGCCGACCTGCTCGGCGTCGAGTTCGTGCCGTTCGACGCCGATGCTGCCCAGCCGAAACCAAAGTCGGTTGCCGTTATCGACGAAACCACCTGCATCGGCTGTACCCTGTGCATCCAGGCCTGTCCGGTCGATGCGATCCTCGGCGCGGCCAGGCATATGCATACCATCCTGCGCGACGAATGCACCGGCTGCGAGCTGTGCGTTGCCCCGTGCCCGGTCGACTGCATCCACATGGCGCCGCTGCCGGTCACGGTCAAGAACTGGAAATGGCACTATCCGGTGTTCGCCCTCACCCTCGCTCAGCCCTCCGGTCCCGCATGAAACCACGCTTTACCTTCCATGGCGGCGTCCACCCGCCGCGCCACAAGACCGAATCGAACGGCACGCCGATCCGCGATGCCGGCCTGCCGCCGCAACTGGTGGTGCCGCTGAACCAGAGCATCGGCAATCCGGCCCGCCCCTGCGTCGCGGTCGGCGAGCGGGTGCTCGCGCACCAGCGCATCGCCGATGCCGACGGCAATGTGTCGGCCGCCGTACATGCCCCGGCGTCCGGCCGGGTGCTGGCCATCGAGGAACGACCGTTCGCCCATCCGTCCGGGCTGCCGGCACTGAGTATCGTCATTGAGCCGGATGGCCGCGACGACAGCGTCGACCCGGTGCCGGTCGACTGGCGACAGGCCGATAGCCGCACGCTGCGCGAGCAGTTGCGCGACATGGGTGTGGTCGGACTGGGCGGCGCCGTGTTCCCGACTGCGCTGAAGCTGAGCGATGGCGGGCTGGAGACGCTGGTCATCAACGGCGCCGAGTGCGAGCCGTATATCAGCTGCGACGACCGGCTGATGCGCGAGCGCGCGGCCGACATCGTCCTCGGCGTCGGGCTGCTGGCCGAGCGCATGCAGGCGAAGGAAACCCTGATCGGCATCGAGGACGACAAGCCCGAGGCCATCGCCGCCCTGACGGCCGCCTGTGCCGGCACCGGTATCGAGGTGGTCAGCGTGCCGACCCGCTACCCGGGCGGCGGCGCCAAGCAGCTGATCCGCGTGCTGACCGGCAAGGAGGTGCCGCATGGCGTGCGCTCGACCGATTTCGGCGTGCAGTGCTTCAACGTCGCCACCGCCTATACCGTCTGGCGCGCACTGGTGCTGGGCCTGCCGGTGGTGTCGCGCATCGTCACCGTGACCGGCGCCGTCGCGCGGGCCGGCAATGTCGAGGCGCGCATCGGCACGCCGGCCGACTGGCTGGTCGGCCAGGCCGGCCCGACGCCGGACAGCCGCGGCATCATCATGGGTGGTCCGATGATGGGCTTTACCCTGCCGGCACCGGCCGCCGGCATCACCAAGGCGACCAACTGCCTGATCGCCCGCAGCGAGGCGCTGTTCCCGCCGCGTCCACCGGCCCTGCCCTGTATCCGCTGCGGCGCCTGCAGCGAGGTCTGTCCGGCCAGTCTGCAGCCGATGGAGCTGTACTGGCATGCCAGGTCGAAGCAGTTCGGCCGGGCGCAGGAATACGCGCTGTTCGACTGCATCGAATGCGGCGCCTGCAGCTATGTCTGCCCGAGCCAGATTCCGCTGGTCGACTACTACCGCTACGCCAAGGACGAAATCTGGGCCGCCGAGCGTGACAGAAAGGCGGCCGAACTGGCACGGACACGCTTTGACTTCCGCAACTACCGCGCCGCGCGCGACAAGGAAGAAAAAGCAGCGCGCCTTGCCGCCCGTGCGGCAGCCGCTGCTGCCAGCGCTCCCGCCGTCGCAGCCGAGACGGCCCCCGCCCCTGCGGCAACCCTCGATGCCGACAAGCAGGCCGCCATCCAGGCGGCCATGGCCCGGGCGGCGGCGCGCAAGGCCGCCGGTGCCGGCAAGGACCCGGCCGCTCCCGCCGCCACGCCGATGAGCGATGCCGGCAAGAAAGCGGCCATCGAGGCCGCCATGGCCCGCGCCGCCGCACGCAAGGCGGCCAAAGCGGCCGAGGCGACGCCGCCCCCCTCCGAATCCGATGCCCCCTGAGCCGATGCCGACTTCGCCCTATCTCGCCAAACCCACCCGCGTCAGCCATATCATGCTGACCGTGATCGCCGCGCTGCTGCCCGGCCTGCTGGTCTCCGTCTACGTGTTCGGCGCCGGCGTGCTGCTGCAGCTGGTGCTGGCCTCGCTGGCCTGCCTCGGCTTCGAGGCTGCCATGCTGCGGGCACGCGGCCTGCCGCTGCGTCCGTTCCTCGCCGATGGCTCGGCCTGGGTCACCGCCTGGCTGCTGGCGCTGTCCTTCCCGCCGCTGGGCCCGTGGTGGTTGCTGGTCGTCGCCAGTTTCTTTGCCATTGTCGTCGCCAAGCACCTGTATGGCGGGCTCGGCAACAATCCGTTCAATCCGGCCATGGTCGGCTTCGCGGTGATGATCATCTCGTTCCCGGCGCAAATGTCGCAGTGGGCAGCACCATATGGTTCGCTGTCGGCATGGGAACAGGTCGTCCATATCCTGACCCGCCAGTTGCCGGAACGGGTGGCGCTGGATGCGGTCAGTGCCGCCACGCCGCTCGATTACCTGAAAACCCGGCTCAGTGCCGGTCAGGGGCTGGATGACGCCCTGCACGGACCGGTGTTCGGCTACCTGGCAGGCGCTGGCGCCGAATGGGTCGCCGCGGCCTTTGCGCTCGGCGGCCTGTACCTGCTGGCGCGGCGCCTGCTGAGCTGGCATGCGCCAGTAGCGATGCTGACTACCCTGGCCGTGGTGGCCGCCCTGTTCCATGCGCTGGACCCGTCGCGCTTTGTCGGCGCTCCGCTGCATCTGCTGGCCGGCGCCTCGATGCTCGGGGCATGGTTTATCGTGACCGACCCGGTCACCGGCCCGGTCACGCCGCGCGGCAAGCTGCTGTTCGGCGCCGGCGTCGGCCTGCTGCTGTGGGTGATCCGCAGCTTCGGCAGTTTCCCCGACGGCATGGCCTTCGCCATCCTGCTGATGAATATCGCCGTGCCACTGATCGATCGCTATACGCAACCGCCGGTTTTCGGCCATGACAAGGCCGCACCATGAATGAAACCCTGCGCCAGGCCCGCGTCAGCGCACTGACGCTGTTCGTGTTTGCGCTGGTCGCCACCGCGCTGATGGCCGGCGTCTATGCGCTGACCCACAAGATCGTCGCCGCCAACGAGCAGGCCGCCCGCCTCGCCATCGTCAGCCAGGTGCTGCCGGCCGGCGGCTATGACAATGATCCGGCCCGGGCGGCCGTGACGCTGTCCGCCGCCGATGGCCGCCGGCTCGGCAATGACGGTCCGTCACAGGTCTATATCGCCCGCCTCGGCGGCCGCATGGTGGCCCGGGTGTTCGAGGCCACGGCGCCAAACGGCTATGCCGGCAGGATCCGTCTGCTGGTCGGGGTCGATGCACAGGGCGCCATTACCGGCGTGCGCGTGGTCAGCCACAAGGAAACGCCGGGGCTCGGCGACTATATCGATCGCGCCAAAAGCGACTGGATCGACCAGTTCAACGGCCTGGCCCTGACCCGCGACAGCGAGTGGAAGGTCAAAAAGGACGGCGGCCGGTTCGACGCCATGGCCGGGGCAACGGTCAGCCCGCGCGCCGTGGTCGGCGCCGTGGCGAACACCCTGCGCTTTGTTGCCGCCGAACGCACAAAACCCGGACAATGGGACGCCCAGCCCGTCCCCGCCCGTGAACCCACCGGTGCCAGACCATGACGACCCAGCCCACCCAGGACAACAGCCCGGCCGCGCCGGCGCACGAGATGCGCGATATCGCGCTGAACAGCGTATGGAAGCAGAACGCCGGCGTAGTGCAGATTCTCGGCATGTGCCCGGTACTGGCGGTCAGCACCAGTGTGGTCAATGGCGTGTCGCTCGGCCTGGCCACCGCACTGGTGACCGGACTGTCCAGCGCGGCGGTGGCCGCCGTGCGCCATCTGGTGCCGAACGAGATCCGCAATCCGATTTTCATCACCATCATCGCCGCGCTGGTGACCATGGTCGACCTGCTGATGAACGCCTATGTGCACGGGCTGTATGCCGTACTCGGGATTTTCATTCCGCTGATCACCACCAACTGTATCGTGCTGGCGCGCGCCGAGGCCTTCGCATCGAAGAATCCGCTGCGGCAGTCGGCCTGGGACGGCTTCATGATGGGCATCGGCCTGACGCTGGTGCTCGGCCTGCTCGGCGCCTTGCGTGAACTGCTCGGACGCGGCACGCTGCTGTCCGGTCTGGACCTGGTGTTCGGCCCGCAGGCGGCCGGCTGGGTCATTCATGTCGCCCCGGCCGACTACCAGTTCCTGATCGCGCTGCTGCCGCCGGGCGCCTTCCTCGGCCTGGCCGCGCTGATCGCCGGCAAGAACTGGCTCGATGCCCGTGCCCGGGCCCGTACCGCCAACCGTCAGCTTGCCCCCGCATGAACGACAGCAAACGCAAAGCCATCATCGCCCGCCTGGCCGCCGCCAACCCGTCTCCGCGCACCGAGCTGAACTACAGTACGCCGTTCGAGCTGCTGGTGGCCGTCGCGCTGTCGGCGCAGGCAACCGACAAGAGCGTCAACGCCGCCACCGCCCGGCTGTTTCCGGTCGCCAATACCCCGGAGAAAATGCTTGGTCTCGGCGAAGACGGGCTGATTCCGTACATCCAGACCATCGGCCTGTTCCGCAGCAAGGCCCGCCATGTGATTGAAACCTGTCGCCTGCTGCTGGAGCGGCATGGCGGCGAGGTGCCGCAGACGCGGGAAGCGCTGGAAGCGCTGCCCGGCGTCGGTCGCAAAACGGCCAATGTGGTGCTGAACGTCGCCTTCAACCAGCCGACCATTGCGGTCGATACCCATATTTTCCGTGTCGGCAACCGTACCCGGCTGGCGCCGGGCAAAACCCCGCGCGAAGTCGAGGACAAGCTGGTCCGCGTCACCCCGGCCGAATACAAGCTGGATCTGCATCACTGGCTGATCCTGTTCGGCCGCTACACCTGCACCGCGCGCAAGCCGAAATGCGCAGACTGCGTGATTGCCGACCTGTGCGAATGGCCGGACAAGGGTGCACGGGGCTGACGCGTCAGGACTTGCAACCGGACCAGTGAGCACCATGTATTCGGGCACCGCGCTGGTGTTACCATGTTGCGGTTTTCAGATTCAAGCCCTGCCAGAAAAAAAGGATGACGTTGTGATGCCCGCTTTCCGCAAAACCACCCTTGCCCTCGCATTGACGCTGCCGTTCATGCTGGGCGGGTGTGACAAGGCCAAGGAGCTTTATCAGTCCTGGAGCGGCTCGGGCGCAGACAAGCCCATCGTCCAGAACGCGCCCAACCGTCCCGGCATGCTGCTGGCCGATTTCACCACGCTGGTCGAGCGCGAAGGCCCGGCCGTCGTCAACATCAGTGCCAACCGGGTCGAGGAAGACGACGGCAGCGATGCCGATTCGCCATTCCCGTTCCCGATTCCGGAAGACGATCCGTTCTACGAATTCTTCAAGCGCTTCATGCCGCCGGGCGGGGGGCAGACCCAGCAGCCGCGCGAGCGCGACTCGATCAGCTATGGCTCGGGCTTCATCATCTCCAGCGATGGTTACATCATGACCAACTCGCATGTGGTGCTGAATGCGCAGCAGATTCTGGTCAAGCTGACCGACAAGCGCGAACTGAAGGCCAAGCTGGTCGGTATCGACAAGCGCACCGACGTCGCCCTGCTGAAGGTCGAGGGCAAGGACCTGCCGACGGTCAAGATCGGCAATCCGGCCACGCTGAAGGTTGGTGAATGGGTCGCCGCGATCGGCGCGCCGTTCGGCTTCGACAATACCGTGACCGCCGGCATCGTGTCGGCCAAGGGCCGCAACCTGCCGGACGACACCTATGTGCCGTTCATCCAGACCGATGTCGCCATCAACCCCGGCAACTCGGGCGGGCCGCTGTTCAATCTCAGTGGCGAAGTGGTCGGCATCAATTCGCAGATCTACAGCCGTTCCGGCGGCTTCATGGGCATTTCGTTCTCGATTCCGATCGACATCGCCATGTCGGTGGCCGAGCAGCTGAAGACCAGCGGCAAGGTCAGCCGTGGCCAGCTCGGCGTGCACATCCAGGAAATGACCCAGGAGCTGGCCCGTTCGTTCGGTCGCGACACCGCCGATGGCGCGCTGGTGGTCCGGGTCGAATCCGGCAGTCCGGCGGCCAAGGCCGGTCTGGCACCGGGCGACATCATTCTCAGCCTTGACGGCAAGAAGGTCGGCAGTTCGGCCGACCTGCCGATGCTGGTCGGCGAGAAGAAGCCCGGCACTACGGTCAAACTCGGCGTCTGGCGCAAGGGCCAGTCGCTGGCGCTGAACGCGGTGCTGGTCGAACTGAAGGCGGACACGGCCCAGGGCGCACAGAAGAAAAAGGCCGAACAGCAGCCGCAGCTGAATTTCGACCGGCTCGGCATCTCGGTCAGCGAACTGACGCGTGAGCAGCGTTCGCAGCTGGGCATCCAGGGTGGCCTGCTGGTCGACAAGGTGACCGGTCTGGCGGCCAAGTCCGGCCTGATGCGCGGCGATGTGATCATCGGCGTCAACCAGAACAGCGTCGCCGACCTGAAGACGTTCGAGAAGCTGCTTGCTGCCTCCGGCCCGAACCTGGCACTGCTGGTGCGCCGGCTGGACAACACGCTGTACATCCCGCTGAAACTCGGCAACGAGTAGGTACTGACGGCCGGCATGGGCATCCACTCATCGGCCTTTGCCCTGCCCGCCCGCACTCCGCTGTATATATGAAGCGGAGTACGGGCGGGAGGCGTTCTCGCCGACGAGTTCCTTATCGGGGGGAAAAGCCATGACATTCAGAACGCGCCGTGCCTCTCTGATGCGGCCCCCGGCTTTCGGCCGCGTCATGATCGGCATGCATGGGCAGCTGATCGACGTGATCGACAATAACGTTCAGCTGTATCACCTGGGCAACGGTGCTCGCAGCTACTCGCCAACGATACAGCGCCTTCTGCGCCTGGATCCGTTCAGTCCGTTCTCGGCAGGGGGCGTCAATGGCTACGCATTCTGCAATGGCGACCCGATCAACCGGACCGATCCGTCGGGCTATCTGAGCCTTGGATCCGGCCTGGATATTTTCGCCGGCATGCTGAGCGCCGTGGTTGCCCTGGCCCTGGTGATAACGACGGCCGGCATGGGCTCTCCACTGCTGATGGCCTTGTCTTATGTGGCGGCCGGCTTCAGCCTGACGTCTTCCGCCTTGCAGGCCGCGTCGGGCAGCATGGAGGGCGTTCACCCGGCCGTGTCGGAAAAGCTGAGTATCGCTTCCAATATTTTTCAAATTGCCACAGCAGTGATTGAAATCGGCCTGTTTGTCCATCTGATGCGAAAAGGCACGAATCTCGCCCACACTTTCCACAAAGTGTCCCCCGATCATCTCGATCCGCGTATTGGCAGACTGCCCACCATGGTGGATGTTGCTGTCCCGCAATCGTTTTTTCCCAGGGCCGCGCTATTGAACGCCTCGACATCGACATCAGGGCTGAGATCCAGCCTGGGGTCGCTGGCTTCGATGCGCAGCATCAGAAGTCTGGCCACCTCGCCGTCGGTGGCCACCCTGCGTTCACCGGCATCGTATTCGATGCTCTCATCGTTGCGCTCTCTGCCGCAGTCGCCCAGCCTGGCCAGTTCGGCCAGTTCGCTGTATCAGACGGCGCCGGGCTCACTGCGCTCATCGCTTGGCCAGATCAGTCTCCTGCTGTAAGCGGCGCGGACCCCGGGACTCCGGCGGAGGGACAGGAATGGATGCCGGTGCGCCATGCGCACCCGCTGCATCCATCCGGCGGGTGCACACAGGCAGCAGAATGCGCATAATGCCGGCTGGTCCCGGACACCCGCCCCATGTCGATCACCCAACTCGTATCGCAGTATCTGCTCGGCGCCCTGCTCAGCCTGGTGGTCATCACCAACCCGCTGTCGAAGATCCCGATGTTCATCTCGCTGACCACCCACGACAGCCGCACGCAGCGCGCGCGGGTCGCACTGGATGCCTGCCTGTACGCGGGCGGCATCATGGTGGTATCGCTGGTCGGCGGCAACGTGGTGCTGGAAATGTTCGGTATCTCGTATGGTGCACTGCGGGTCGCCGGCGGCATCGTCGTGGCGCTGGTCGGCTACCGGATGCTGTACCACTCGCAGGACACCACCAGCCAGGCCACGCGCGAAGGCCATCAGGTGGCGTTCTTCCCGCTGGCCATGCCGGGCATCAGCGGCCCCGGCACCATCGCCGTGGTCATCGGCTTCTCGACCGAGATCGCCGAAATTTCCAACTGGAATTTCAAGCTGGCCGCACTCGGGCTGACCCTGCTGGCCATCGTTGGCGCCACGCTCTGCGTGTGGCTGGCACTGCGGCTGTCGTCGCGCATTTCCGAGCAGCTCGGCCCGAGCGCCATGGACGTGCTGACCCGGCTGATGGGTTTCCTGCTGATCTGCGTCGGCGTCCAGTTCATCGGCTCCGGGGTGCGGACTTTCTACACCTCGCTGTAGCCTCGCCCGTTCAGGCGATGGACAGCAGTTCCGGGCCGGCGGTCACCAGCCGCGAGTCAGTCCAGCGTGACCACGTCGCCCCACTGCGGCAGGACCAGTGGCCAGCCGAGATCCGCCGCGACGGTATCGGCGAATGCCTGCCGGGCGCTGGCCTCACCATGGACCAGGAACAGCTTGCGCGGCGGCGCGGAGAACCCGCCCAGCCAGGCCAGCAGACCGCGACGGTCGGCATGGGCCGACATCGCATGCAGCTCGGCAATGCGCGCCCGGACCGGATACGACTCGCCGCCGATGCGGACCTCCCGTGCACCATCGACGATCTCGCGCCCCAGCGTTCCCTCGGCCTGGTAGCCGGTGAACAGCACGGTGGACTCCGGCCGGCTGATATTCGCTTTCAGGTGCTGCTTGATGCGCCCCCCGGTACACATGCCGGAACCGGCGATCAGCACGGCCGTGCCGTGGATGGCATCCAGCGCCCGCGAGGCAACCGGGCTGCGCACGGTCTCGATCAGCCGCCGCGTGTCACGCCATTCACGGCCGCGCAGCATTTCGCGCGCCGGCCCGTCAACAAAGGTCAGCATGCGCCGGTAGATCGCCGTGGCATCGATGGCCATCGGGCTGTCCAGGTATACCCGCAGCGGCGGAATGCGGCCGGAACCGAGCAGATGCGAGAAATGCAGCAGCAGTTGCTGTGCGCGTTCAATGGCGAATGACGGCACCACCAGATTGCCGCCCCGGTCGACGGTATCGTTGACGATGTCGGCCAGCACGGCCTCGGTGTCCTCGTCCGGGTGGTCGCGATCGCCGTAGGTGGTTTCCAGCACGATGTAGTCAGCCTCGTGCAGCACGGCCGGGTCCGGCACGATCGGCATGTCGCGCCGGCCCAGGTCGCCGGAGAACACCAGCTTGCGGGTCTTGCCGGCATCGCGGGCCGTGACCTCCAGCAGGGCGGCACCCAGGATGTGGCCCGCCGGCAGAAAGCGCACGCTGACGCCGTCGACCGGCGACAGCGGCTCGCCGAAACGCGCTTCGCGGAAATGCGCCTCGGTCCGGCGCACGTCATAGCCGGTATACAGCAGTTCGCCGTCATGCTCGCCCTGTCTGCCCTCGCGCGCATGCCGCGCCTGCTTGATGCCGGCATCCTCGGCCTGGATGCGGGCAATGTCGGTCATGACCAGGCTGGCCAGACGGAGGGTCGGCGCGGTGGCCCAGATCTTGCCGCTGAAGCCGTCGCGAACCAGTTTCGGCAGCAATCCGCAGTGGTCGAGGTGGGCGTGGGTCAGCAGTACCGCATCAATGCTGGATGGCGGTACCGGAAAGCTCGCCCAGTTGCGCTCGAGAAATGCGCGCTCCTGATACATCCCGCAGTCGATCAGGATGCGCTTGTCGCCAATCTCCAGCAGATGGGCCGAGCCCGTGACCTGACCGGCCGCCCCGAGAAACCGCAATTGCATGCTCATGATTGTTCCCTTGCCTTTCCGTCTGCCCCACTTGCGGCCGGCCAGCGCCAGTCGCGGATTTCCGCCATGTCCTCGCCGTGCTCGCGGATGTAATCGCGATGACGGCCAAGCTGGTCGCGCAAGCGCTGGCGCGCGTAGGCGGACACGCGCGCCAGCGCCGGTACCCGGTCGATCACGGCCATGGCCAGGTGATAGCGGTCGAGTTCGTTGAGCACGGTCATGTCGAACGGCGTGGTGGTCGTGCCTTCTTCCTTGTAGCCATGCACGTGCAGGTTGTCATGGCTGGTCCGGCGGTAGACCAGCCGGTGGATCAGCCACGGATAGCCGTGATAGGCGAAAATCACCGGCTTGTCGGCGGTAAACAGCGCCGCATATTCGCGTTCGGGCAGCCCGTGCGGATGCGCCTCCGGCGGCTGCAGCCGCATCAGGTCGACCACGTTCACCACCCGGATTTTCAGGTCCGGGAACGCCTCGCGCAGGATGGCCACCGCCGCCAGCGTTTCCAGCGTCGGCACGTCGCCGCAGCAGGCCATGACCACGTCCGGCTCGTCGCCGATATCGTTGCTGGCCCACTCCCAGATGCCGATGCCGGCCTCGCAGTGGCGCACGGCGGCTTCCATGTCCAGCCACTGCGGCGCCGGCTGCTTGCCGGCAACGATGACATTGACCAGATTGCGGCTGCGCAGGCAGTGGTCGGACACTGCCAGCAGCGTATTGGCATCCGGCGGGAAGTAGACGCGGATCACCTCGGCCTTCTTGTTGACCACATGGTCGATAAAGCCCGGGTCCTGGTGCGAGAAGCCGTTGTGGTCCTGGCGCCAGACGTGCGACGTCAGCAGGTAGTTCAGCGAGGCGATCGGCCGTCGCCACGGGATGCCTTCGCGGGTGACCTTCAGCCATTTGGCGTGCTGGTTGAACATCGAGTCGATGATGTGGATGAATGCCTCGTAGCACGAGAACCAGCCATGGCGACCGGTCAGCAGATAGCCCTCCAGCCAGCCCTGACAGGTATGCTCGGACAGGATTTCCATGACCCGGCCACCGGCAGCCAGATGGTCGTCGCCCGGCAGCCGCTCGGCCATCCACGCGCGTTCCGTGGCCTCGAACAGCGCACCGAGCCGGTTCGACACCGTTTCGTCCGGGCCGAACACGCGGAAGTTGGCCGATGCCGCATTGGCGCGCATCACATCACGCAGGAACATGCCCAGCGCACGCGGCGCTTCGGCATCGACGCCCCCCGGCGTCGGCACGTCGACCCGGTAATCGCGATAATCGGGCAGCAGCAGGTCGCGCAGCAGTTCGCCGCCATTGGCATGCGGATTGAGTCCCATGCGCCGCGTGCCGGCTGGCGCCAGCGCGGCGATCTGCGACCGCGGCGCCCCGCTGGCGTCGAACAGCGTGTCCGGGCCGTAGCTGTACAGCCAGTCTTCGAGCTGGCGCAGATGCGCCGGATTGCCGAACAGGCCCGACAGCGGTACCTGGTGCGAGCGCCAGCTGCCCTCGGTCAGCTGGCCATCCACGGTTTTCGGGCCGGTCCAGCCTTTCGGCGTGCGCAGCACGATCATCGGCCAGCGTGGCCGCACCGTGTTGCCCTCGACCCGCGCCGCGCGCTGGATGCCACGGATATCCGCCAGCACGCGGTCAAGTACGGCAGCCATGCGCGGGTGCAGGATGTCCGGATCGTCGCCATCGACGAAATACGGCTGGTAACCATAGCCGGTCAGCAGGCTCTCCAGCTCGGCCTGCGGGATGCGCGCCAGCACGGTCGGGTTGGCAATTTTGTAGCCGTTCAGGTGCAGGATCGGCAGCACCGCGCCATCGCGGACCGGATCGAGGAATTTGTTCGAGTGCCACGCAGTGGCCAGCGGCCCGGTTTCAGCCTCGCCATCGCCGATCACGCAGGCGACCAGCAGCGACGGATTGTCGAAAGCGGCGCCATAGGCATGGGAAAGCACATAGCCGAGCTCGCCGCCCTCGTGGATTGACCCCGGCGTTTCCGGCGAGGCATGGCTCGGCACGCCGCCGGGAAACGAAAACTGGCGGAACAGCCGGCGCATGCCCTGTTCGTCGCGCGAAACTGCCGGGTAGCGCTCGCTGTAGCTGCCTTCCAGCCAGGTGTTGGCCAGCATGGCCGGGCCGCCATGACCGGGGCCGCACAGGAAGATCGCATTGAGGTCATGGTCCTGGATCGCCCGGTTCAGGTGGGCATACAGGAAATTCAGGCCGGGCGAGGTCCCCCAGTGACCAAGCAGGCGCGGTTTGATGTGCGCCTCGCTCAGCGGCGCGCGCAGCAACGGGTTGTCGAGCAGGTAGATCTGGCCGACGGTCAGGAAGTTGGCGGCGCGCCACCAGGCATCGACCTGGGCCAGGCGTTCGGGAGACAGGGATTCGCTCATGCGGGACTCCGAAAAAAGGGGCCGTCCGGGGGATTACGCCTCCGGTGGCGGCCGATAGCGGTGATGGGTCTTGCGCCGCGGCCGGTGGTGATGTCGGGAATGCGGCTCCTGCGCCGGCTCGACCACCAGCGGCGATTCGCCACGAGCCAGTGCCACGCAGCACTCGATGACCCGACGCATTTCCTCCGGCACGCCGGGCGAGCCGGCCTGCTGCATCGCATCCAGCGCTTCCAGCGCCAGCAGCGGCTTCGGTGTGCGATGGATGGCGCGGGTGATCACCCGCGCCGGCGACATGACGTCGACCGCCGTTTCCGGCAGCCGGGCGTGGCGGCGATAGACATCGGCATAGCCGGCGTGCCACAGCGCATTCTCGATATCGCGCTGGCGCAGCACGGTCACATGCTGGTCGAGCTCGCCGGGCGGCACATGGCTGCGCACCGCAGCGGCATAGCTCTGCCCGGCATGGTCACCGTCGGCCAGCAGGTGCCAGCGGATGCCCAGCGCCTGCGCGACCTTGACCAGCGGCGGCAGGCCGCACTGGGCGAACTCGACGCAGACGATGCCCTCCATGGCAAAGTCGTAGCCGCACAGCCGCGCCAGTTCGGGCAGCAGCCAGAATTCGGTTTCGCCCTCGACCAGCAGCCAGCAGCGGGCAAAGGCCGCCACGCCGCGATGGCTGCGCACGTGATAGCTGTAGCGGCGCAGTTCGTCGCGGTCGAGTACATCGGCCGCCACCCGCCAGACGGTCACCTCGCCATTCAGCCGCGTCAGCCGGCGCAGCGAGGTCATCGGCACCGAGGCCAGCAGATCGCCGGAATGGGTGCAGACGATTTTCTGCCAGCGGATGCGGTCGATCAGATGCCAGATGGCCGACAGCGTCATCGGGTGCAGATGGGCTTCCGGGTCTTCGATGATCAGGATGGGTTCGGCGCCGGGCGCCGTCGGCGTGTCGCGATGGTCGAGCACGGCACCGAGCAGCAGCAACAGGCCGAGCCGGTAGGCGGTGTTGCCGTACGGGGGCAGGAAGGTCTGCGGCGTCAGTCCGCTGCCATTGCCGATCAGCTCTCCCAGCATCGGCGCATGCCGCGGCGCCTCGTCGCCATTGCGCCCGGGGGCGTTCAGCCGTTCAAGCAGATCGAGCGCCGCGTCGAAACCGGCACTGAGTTCTTCCGGCAGGTCGACGCTGATGCCTTCGACCAGTTGCTGGTAATGGCGATGCACGCGCGCCGCCAGCTGGTCAGCCTGGTCCGGGGTGCCGGCCAGCGTGGCCAGGTGCGCCGCCAGCGGCAGCCGGCGGGCCGGCGAGGCACTGGCATCGATGCGGATCAGCGGATTCAGCGCCCGCAGCCAGGCCAGCTGGGCAGCATCGTTGTCACGGCTGCCGGCCGGGCCGGTGAAGCGCCAGGTATCGACCTCGCGGCCGTGCCGCTCGTTGCTGGCCGCCAGCTCGAAGCACAGCTCGCGCGGCCACGGCATGCCGCCCAACAGTTCACGCACCGGCTCGAACGCCGGCACATCCCACTCGCCGGGCTCGCGCTCGACGAAGCACAGCCGGGCACGGATCGGCTGCGGCACTTCGCACAGGCCTTCCTCGGGGCAGCGCACGTCCCAGCGCGAAAAGGCGAAGGGGCCGGCGCCGTCCTCCGGCGCTTTCAGTACTGCCGTCAGCAGATCGAACAGGCTGGAACGACCACTGTCGTTCTCGCCGATCAGCACGGTGCTGGCCGGGTCAAAATCCAGCACGCCGTGGCGAATGCCACGGAAATGCGCCACTTCCAGTCGCGACAGGTGCATGCGACGCTCTCCCGGTCTGGTGCTGCCTGTGCCGCGCGGCCACCGGCCGCCGGCGTCAATGCGCTGCTACGCGGCCTGCCAGTCGGCGTACACGCGGTCGATATCGGCCAGCAGGCGTGCCTGGGCGTCGACATCCAGCCAGCTGGCCTCGATGCTGTTCTTCGCCAGCCGGACCACCTGCCCGGCACTGAGCTTCAGTGCCTCGATACAGGCCACATAGTTGTCGTTCACATAGCCACCGAAGTAGGCCGGATCGTCCGAGTTGATGGTGACTTTCAGCCCGGCATCCAGCAGACGGGCCAGGTTGTGCTCGCGCAGGTCATCGACCACGCGCAGCTTCAGGTTCGACAGCGGACAGACCGTCAGCGGCGTCTGCTCGCGCGCCAGACGCGCCATCAGTGCCGGATCTTCGGCACAGCGCACGCCATGGTCGATGCGGCTGACATTCAGCAGATCCAGCGCTTCGCGGATATAGTCGGGCGGGCCTTCCTCGCCGGCATGGGCCACCACCGGCAGGCCGAGCTCGCGACAGTAGGCAAAGACGCGCTGGAATTTGGACGGCGGATGGTCACGTTCGCTCGAATCGAGGCCGATGCCGTCGATGCGGTGCAGGAACGGTCTGGCCAGTTCCAGCGTGGCGATCGCGTCGGCTTCGGACAGGTGGCGCAGGAAGGACAGGATCAGGCGGAAGCTGATACCGTCGCGCGCCTCGGCTTCGAGCAGCGCGCGGCGCATGCCGGCCAGCATGGTCGGCAGGCTGACGCCACGCGCGGTATGCGTTTGCGGGTCGAAGAAGATTTCCACATGGCGGACATTGTCGGCGTGCGCGCGTTCGAGATAGGCGCGGGTCAGCGCATAGAAGTCCGCTTCGTCACGCAGCACGTCGGCGCCGGCATAGTACAGGTCGAGAAAGGACTGCAGGCTGTCGAAATCGTAGGCGGCACGCAGCGCCGCGACATCGGGATAGGCCAGGGTCACGCCATGGCGGTCAGCCAGCTCGAAAGCCAGTTCGGGTTCGAGGGTGCCTTCGATGTGCAGGTGAAGTTCGGCTTTGGGAAGCGCCCGGGCGAGCGCGGCAATGTCATGCATTTGTTCATGTCTCCAGCAAGACCTCAAGGATACAGGGCTGGCACGGGATGGGCACCCGTCGCGTATGCTGCACGGCCCGCTCAATACCGGTTTTCAGCCAGGTTTCTGTCAGCCATGTAGCGGGTCGGCGCCTGGCCCAGTGCCTTGCGGAACATGGTGATGAACGCGCTGACCGATTCATAGCCGAGATCCTGCGACACGATCTGCACCGGCGTACCGACCGACAGCCGCTGCAGCGCCACGATCAGGTGCAGCTGCCGCCGCCAGCGGCCAAAGGTCATGCCGGTTTCGGCCAGGGCCAGCCGGGCCAGGCTGCGCTCGCTCAGCGCCACCCACGCGGCCCATTGCGCCATCGTACGCCGGTCAGACGGATCGGCGATCAGTGCATCGGCAATCCGCCGCAACCGGCTGCTTGTCGCGACCGGCAGGTACAGCCGCTCGGCCGGCATCGACGCCAGTTGCTCCAGCAGCACCCGCGCCAGCCGTCCGGTCGGACCATCGGCCGGATAATCCGGCGCCTGGCCGGCCAGATACTCGATCAGCTCGCGCAGCAGCGGACTGATGGCCAGTGTGCAGCAGTGCGCCGGCAGCGCCGCGGCACCGGGCTCGACGAACAGCAGGCCGATGCGGCCATTGTCCGAGACCCGGTTGCTGTGCGGCAGACCGGGAGGAATCCAGACCCCGCACTGCGGCGGCACCAGCCAGATGCCGTCCTCTACCGTGCAGGTCACCGCCCCGCGCAGGGCCAGCACCAGCTGACCCTTGCGGTGGCAGTGGAACGGCTGCTCGCGGCCGTTGTCGCGGACATCGAGCCGCAGGGCGATTGCCGAAGCCGGCCACGCATCCGGGTCGAAGGTCAGCGGGAAGGCAAACAGGTCGGACATGCCGCACTCCGGGCCAGATGGCTGTTTTTGACAATTAAAAGTCATTTTAACCAAAGACAGTCAAAAAGGGCTCGCCGTAAAGTGGCCGTTCCTCTTTTCCCGGACCCTCCATGACTGCAAACACCCCCTCCCTTCCGCCTGCACGTGCCGGATTGCTGGTTCTTGGCATCCTGCTGATCGCGAGCAATCTGCGCGCCCCGGTGACCAGCGTGGCGCCGGTACTGGACCTGATCCGGGCCGACTTCGCCTTCAGCGCGACCGCCGCCGGACTGCTGACCACCCTGCCGCTGCTGGCGTTTGCCGCCCTGTCACCACTGGCCGGCCCACTGGCGCGACGCTGCGGGCTGGAACGCACGCTGCTGCTGTCACTGCTGGCGCTGATCGCCGGTCTGCTGATCCGTTCCGCTGGCGCCGAGTGGGCGCTGTTCGCCGGCACCCTGCTGATCGGTGCCGCCATTGCCATCGGCAATGTTCTGCTGCCCAGCCTGCTGAAACGCGATTTTCCGGACCGCATCGCCTCGCTGACCTCGGCTTATGTGCTGGTGATGGGCATCGCGGCCGGGCTGGGTTCGGTGCTGGCCGTGCCGCTGGCGCAATGGTCATCCGGCTGGGCACTGTCGCTGCTGTTTCCGGTCGTACTGGCCCTTGCCGGTTTGCTGGCATGGCTGCCGCAGTGGCAACGGCATACCGCGCCGGTGCCGGCCGCGGCGACAGCGGTGCAGGAGACCCCGCTGTGGCGCAATGCGCTGGCCTGGCAGGTCACGCTGTTCCTGGGACTGAACTCGCTGGTGTATTACGTCGTCGTCGGCTGGCTGCCGTCGATGCTGCGCGATGCCGGGCTGCCGCCCGCCACTGCCGGCTCGATGCATGGCCTGCTGCAGGTGGCCTCGGCCCTGCCCGGGCTGCTGCTGGTGCCGGTCATCCGCCGCCTGCACGACCAGCGCCTGCTGGCAGTCGCCACCTCGACACTGTCGACAGTCGGTCTGCTCGGACTGCTGCTGGCACCGCACTGGAGTGTGCTGTGGACGCTGATGTACGGCATGGGCGCCGGCGCAACCATCATCCTGGGGCTGGCTTTCGTCAGTCTGCGAGCGTGCAGCGTGCGCCAGGCGGCAGCCCTGTCCGGCATGGCGCAGGCGGTCGGTTATCTGCTGGCCGCCGCGGGGCCGATGCTGGTCGGCCTGCTGCGCGACCTGAGCGGTGGCTGGACGGTCACCCTGCTGCTGTGCATGCTGGTTTCACTGCTGCAGGCGGCTTCCGGTTTTCTGGCCGGGCGAAACATCCAGCTCGATTAAGCGCCCGGATGGCGCGCTTTCTGCCACGATACAGGCCGGACACGCTCAGGAGACCAGCATGAAACACCTTGCCCTTCCCTGCCTGCTGCTACTGGCGCTGGGCGCCACGCCGGCGCAGGCCGCCGATCCCGCGCCGGTTCGCAGTGTGCCGGCCGTGGATCTCGACCGCTATCTGGGGCGCTGGTATGAAATAGGCAGCCTGCCGATGTTCTTTCAGCGTCACTGCGTGGCCAATACGACGGCCGAATACCGGCGGCTGGACAATGGCAAGATTGGCGTGCTGAACCGCTGCCTGAACGAAAAAGGCGGTGTCGAACAGGCCGAGGGCAGCGCCGTGGTCGTCGACGGGCACGGCAATGCACAACTGAAGGTCACTTTCATGTGGCCGTTCCGTGGCGACTACTGGGTAATCGGCCTGGCACCGGACTACCGCTGGGCACTGGTCGGTACGCCGAATCACCGCTATCTGTGGCTGCTGTCACGCACACCGCAGCTGTCGCAGACCGATATCGACACGGCGCTGGCCATTGCCGGGGAGCAGGGTTTCAAGCTTGACGCATGGCGCCGTACCCGACAGCAACAGGACGTCCGGCCGGGGGACTGAGCGCGCGACCACTTGTCTGACAGCGGGAGCGGCAGCGAAGAGAGTTCGCTATAGCAGTCTTATCAGCGCCGGCAACCCCTTGCCCGCCGCGCCTCCCGATGCCGTCGCAGGTTCCTGCGTCAGGCTCAATCCGCCAGGCATGCCGCTGCACCTGCCTGTCAATCCGTGGAGCCACGCCATGTCCACCGAGCCTGTTTCCGTCGCCCCGCCGACCCTGCCCACCATCCACGACGCCCTTCCCGGCCCCGGTGACGGCAGCGGGCCCACCCTCTCCGCCGGCCTGGTCTCGTTCGACATCCCGCTGTCTCTCCCCGTCGCCCGCGAATCCACCCCCGCCCTGACCCTCGGCTACAGCGCCGGCGCCGGCAACGGCCCCTGCGGCACCGGCTGGCGGCTCGCCCTGCCGACCATCCAGCGCCGCACCCGCCTCGGCGTCCCGCAGTACAACGACGACGACGTGTTCGTCGGCCCCGATGGCGAACCGCTGGTTCCC
>NZ_QLTJ01000028.1:0-18586 GCF_003269145.1 Microvirgula sp. AG722
ACCCAGCGTGGCGACGGCAACTACCGGCTGCAGCGGCCGTGCCCGTGGTATGTGGTCGGGCAGGACGAGAACGACAGTTATCAGGGGGAGAGCGAGCCGGAGCCGGATCCTGAGCCCGAACCGGACAGCGACGGCCTGCAGGCGCCAGCGGGGAACGGGGATACTCGTCCGGAGATCGGCATGTGGGGGGAATGTATAGAATGGACTGGCCCCCGCAGTCAGCAATATCACTTAAGTGGTGATCGGCGCAGCTATCACCCGGCGTGGCAGCGCTTTCTGAATATGGATCCATATAGTCCTGTGCGGGCTGGCTGGGATAACCCTTATACGTTTTGCAAAAATGACCCTGTTAATGAACGCATCTCTGCGAGCGCCCGTTTCTGGAACTATTTCGGCGGGTTTCTGATGATTATTACGGGCATTGCCGTATTGATTGGTACCGCAGGTATTGCCGGGGTTTTCATGATTGGTGCGAGCATCATGGGGGGACTATTGTCGATTGCTTCTGGTGCGACCCAGATTGCAGCGACTGCGCTGATGGATAGCGATCCGAAAGCATCCGCCCGGCTTTCCGAAGCGACAATGGCACTGGCGTATATTGCGGGGGTCTTGCTGGTTCCGCCTACTGGCGGGGGAGGAATTTCTCCCCTGCGTGCGAAATTCAATATGCGGTTCAGAGGTGCAAAGTTGACTAAAACAGGCTCGGGGGCCTCTCCTCTCGTGGCTAAAATTTCCCAAAAAAGTCTGTCGCCTGCGTTGACGCAATCAGCGGGGGCTGCACACAGTAGCACAGGGGCACAACGCCTGGATATTTCTCTTGCTCCTGGCCGTGGATTTTTGCCTGATCCACAAGTGGTAGTGCTGAAAGGTATTTTCAGAATAGCTCAGTGATCACGTCGGGGGCGATATGCTTTTTTATTCGAATGCATTCAATTTGATTAACTGGTTTGAAAACGGTGTCGATTCCAGTACCCTGATGTATATCCAAAATATAATGCTGGCGAAAATCCACGCAAATTTTCTGAACGGCCCGAATGTGGATTTATATATCAGATTTAATCAATTTAGTGCTGTTGATTATGGGTTTGGCATTGGTTGGGAGCTTGGACTTTCCCGCGTTGACGAAGAAACGGGCGAGGATGGTAGTGTAATTAAAACCCTGGTTCTGTTAAATGGTGAACGCTATCGAATAACATCCAGTGCAGACGGTGACGTGAGCTTGCAGTACAAGCAAACGCTTGTTTTCAAAGTGGTGAAAAAAGGAGATGTCTATACGATATATAACAAAAATGGACTGGTTGAAACTGTTGATAATGGCAGAACAGTCAAGATAACAGACAGAAATGGTACCAGTATTTCTATTGTGTGGAATGAGGATGGCTCATTTTCAATCAATAACGATGATGGCTCGGCACTTGTCAAAACGTCTATCCTTAGTGATGAAAATAAAACAACGCATAGCGTAACCACTCCCAGAGGGACGATTGATTACGTGGTTCAGCCGCTGGATGGCAATTTAATGGCTTTAGCAGAAGTCAATGATACCAATCCAGATCGGCGGTTGTTTTCAATGGAATATTTATCTCATAATGATAAATATCTGGCAATCAAAAAATTCATATCGTCATTGAGCTTTTACCAATGTGAGAATATTAGTTATGAAAACTTGAAATGCCCGCCCGGGTTGAACGTGAACGTCCTGGGGGTCACTTCCGTCAATTCGTTTTTTTGTCAATTTATTCGGACTCCCATGTATTTGAATACAATATACCGTTTTGAAAGAAGCAATTATCTCGGTTACGGAGTTGTCGCGCAATGGAACCCTGATGCGGATAATATGGAAAAAATGGATGCCGCAATGACATTTATCAGTTCCGCTGAAATAAAAAATAGAAGAAAAATATGGAGATATTATAATAAATTTTACCTTGAGACAAAAACAGAACGCACCCCTGCACCCAAGAAACGTAGAAAGCATGATGAGTATGAGTACCAGCTAAATCTTGGTGAAGGCATTGCAGAGCAAGCCAGTACCTTCATGCTACCTGTAAAGGTTTCTCAGGTTGTAACTATTGAAGGCGAGGACGGTGTAATAAAAACCATTCGTAAAGTATCAACGCACCGTTATGATGCCTTTTCCAATGAGACCCATGTAGCCAATGCAGAGGGACAGCTGCTGGATATTGTCTACTTTGATGCACAAGGCGAAAGCGATGGCGATGTCCTTCTTTGCCCTGCTGACCCGGATGGTTTTGTTAATTATATAAAAAGTAAAACACTCTCATCCTGTGCTGTCTCCAATGGGCCAGCCAAAAAAACATGGCAGTATACCTATGCACAGATTACGGGCTGTAGCCTGGTGCTTGTTTCAAGTGAAAAATTCTCAATAAATCATGATGGTGATCGGAAGCCGTCATCTTCTGTTTTGCATAAAATGGACTTTGAGTATCTTGATGCTGCTACTGATTGCCCTGGTCGGGTAAAAAAAGTTATTTCCAATATGGCGACGCTGAAGACAACATGTTATGGCTTGCCCGTCTTGACTTATATCCCTACCACGGAAAATTTTACTTATCTGGTCGACAACGAAAGCAATACGGAAATCATCTCAAGAAATTTAACCGGATTTGATGGGAACGCAACGACGCGCTCTATCAAGAGAAACGGGAAAACAGCAGATATTTTAGAGTCGAGTGATGAGAATGGCGTAAAAACAGTCTACGCTTATAACTCAATCGGTGATGTTGTCAAGTCGGTCTATGCTGCGGGTTCTCTGTATGAAATTACCGAAGTAGTAGTTTATGACCCGGATGATTCAACGATAGTCGTGGCCTCGACAGGGAAGAAGTACAAGGAGATAAGAAAATTCAACGCGGCAGGAAATGTGATACGGGAACAGGTATCCATAACGGATGCTGTTCAGGAAGAGAAAATATTTTTATTGGCAGCCTATCATTATAACATGCTGGGGCAGCTGGCAAGCAGCATTGAGTATGATTACACGGATGATAATGGCTTTATTGTAAAAAAAACGTCTTCCTTGTGGAATGTGTATGATGAATTAACCAGCCGAACCTATCCGGGGCAGCGTGTTGACACTTACGTTTATGATGAGGACCTTGATCTGGAGTCAAGTGGGACAATTGCGGTCAGTCACCAGCCTGGCGATGTTAAAACGATAGATTTTTCAAATGAATTCGGAAAACTTTTAAAGAAAGTCCAGTATTGTATTGGGGAAAAAACGCCAGATGCTACGGACGTATTTTCTTATGATGCATTCTGGAACGTCAGAAGGCATGAGCAGAGCGACAAACTGCCTGTTGAATATACGTACGATGGATTTGATCGGCAGATCACTCAAAAAAAATCTACTGTCCAGACTAAAGTCACTACATATGCAGCTCATAGTCGATCCTTGCTGGTCTGCCGCGTGGAAATCAATGGTGTCGTGACTGGCGAGAAAACTTACGATGGGCTGGACAGGATTGTGCGTACAAAAATCGGGGCGGCGGTCTCCGACTATACCTATGCTGGTTCGGCCCTTTATGACAAACCAGGCAGTATTGTGACTCAAGGTGGCTGGATTACTGCTTATGAATACATTGCTGAAATTGGAAAAACAAGCCGTCGTACAAAACGCAGGAATGCACCTGGCAGTCCAATACGCACTATGCGGACCTTCAGTTACAATGCTTCCAGCTGGCTTTTGGAAAAATCGACTAACACCTTGTACAAAAACATTGGTGTAGTAAAGCAAACGGTGTTTTCGCAAGAATTTTCATATGACAAATTTAATAATGTGGCTGGAGAAAAAGCAGAATGGGGAGATTCCATATATGGGGGATACCAGGAAACAATTAAATCATCGCCCCGTGGACTGCCCTATTATGTAATGATTAAGCTATACGACGGAAATGTGATTATTAAATATAATGTGTACAACCAGGACGGAGAGTTGGCGTCGGTTTACTATCATTTGAATGACGTGATGTTGTCTCGCTCTTCCATTGAAAGAAATAACTATCATGACATTGCGAGAATAAACAGCTCCGTATTGCTGGGTGGTGATATCTATACCGATTTGTATCAATATAAAGAATATTATAAGAAATATAATCTTGTCAGGGAAATTGGGTATGGTGAGAAATTCGAAAAGAAAAATTTCCCGGTGCTGGTTTGTAAAAGCGTATATGACAAACAGCGCAGATTGGAAAGGATGGATTTCACATACTCGGCAACAAGCACATACTCATGGAATGAAAGATATAGCTATACGCCATTTGCTTCTACTCTCCGGCGTTGGAAAAGAGTGGGGGATATGGTTTATTATGATCAATATGATAAGAAAGTTACGGATCAGAAATTTACTTATGATGCATTCGACAATATTTCTCAAGTCATATCGAATATAGAAGGTGTCACAAATACCAGCACATATACGCATGAAAATACCTATCAGTTAAAGCAAATAAAAAATGTTAATGCGCTAGAAGAGTTGGGTATTCCTGAAACTATTGATTTCACTTCAGATCTGGATGGCAATACCTTGAGTCAGCGTTATAAAATCAAGGGTAAACAAAAATTGACAGAATATTTCTATGATGGCGAAGATGAGGCGTTCAGAACAAGAGTGATCGTCGGAAACAAAGTGAGTCAACGCCATTATTTCTATGACCCCACAGGGAGGCAGGTACGCCATGCCCAGGAAAGCGAGGGGTTTGTCGGAGAAATTTTCTACCTTTTTCATGGTGAAGAGGTCATGCTGTCACTGAGGGCACCATCTTATTCTGATAAAAATTTCTCCGGCTTTACCCTTTTTCACCGAATAGAAGGCCAGGTCATGTTTCTGACTGTTTATACTGGCAGTCGTGAGGAAATAAAAGTATGTCCTTGTTTCGACATGCCGAATGGTAATCTGATTGTGCAGGGAACGCCGTTTATCAGCCTGGCTGGTCGCGACAAAAAAAGCAACAAACCGATATATCATGCCTATTACGAGATGGATATCAATGGGCAGAATGCATACGGTTTGGCGTACCGCTTGAAGAAAAATATCCTGACCCTGCGTGGCGCATCACCCATAGCGCCAGGCATCAAGCCGCAAAAGGTGTTACCGGACCATTAGGCACAGGTTTGCGTTGTTGTCGGTGCACGGCGGGCGAGGCCCGCCGTCTGAAGCTTACTTTGCGTCTGCGGTCGGCTGGATCAGGATGTCGACCCGGCGGTTCATGGCCCGGCCCTGGGCCGTGTCGTTGCCGGCGCGCGGATTGGCCTTGCCCATGCCCACCGTGCTGATCCGGCTGGCGGCGATACCCTTGCCGGTCAGATAGCTTTTCACCGCACTGGCGCGTTGCTGCGACAGCTTCAGGTTGTAGGCGTCGCTGCCGACGTTGTCGGTGTAGCCGGTGATTTTCAGCGTGGTCTTGTCATACTCGCCGAGTACCTGCGCCACCTTGTTCATGGCCGGATAGAACGCCGGCTTCACTTTCGACGAGTTGAAGGCAAAAGTGGCTTCCTCGTTCATGGTCACGACCAGGCTCTTGTCCGGGCGCTGCTGGAGTTCCATCTGGCCGCTGGAGATTTCCTGGCGCATGGACTCTTCCATCTTGGCCTTTTGCCGGTCCATGTAGTAGCCGGTGCCGGCACCGATCGCCGCACCGGCAGCAGCGCCGATCAGCGCACCCTTGGTGCTGTCGCCGATCAGGACGCCGGCCGCCGCGCCGCCGAGGGTGCCGATGATGGCGCCCATGCCGGTATTGCTCATGCCGCCCGGATTCTGCTGGCCGGGCTGGGTCGCGCAGCCGGCGACGCTGAATGCCACGCCGGTTGCAATCGCCGCAAGGGTTGTTCTTTTCATGCCGATACCTCCGTGATGGACAAACTGGGCGGGCCGGCTGCAGGCTGCGCAGCCGGCCTACTCCTTCGTGGTAGTCCTTCCCGGGCGACTTGCCAAATGCGGCGTCCGCTCAGTCGGCGGCGTCGATGGCCTCGATGTCGGACTGCACGGCCAGCCAGTCCTCTTCGACCTGCTCCAGCCGGGTGGCCAGTTCGCCCTGGCGCTTGATCGCCGCCGCCAGCTCGTTGCGCTTGTCGGCACCGTACATGGATTCGTCGGCGATCAGCGCGTCCAGTATGGCCTTTTCTGCATGCAGGCGGTCGAGTTCCTGTTCCAGCTTGCCCAGCCGCGACAGCAGCGGCTTTTTCTGTGCCGATTTGCGCTGGCGCGATTCGGCCTCCTGGCGCTTCTGGGTCTTGCGGTCGACTTCCGGCATGTCACTGGCTGCCGCGCGATCGGTGACACTGTCCTGCTGCTGGGTCAGCCGGTAACGCCGGTAGTCGTCGAGATCGCCATCGAACGGCGACACGCTGCCATGCTCCACCAGCCAGTACTGGTCAGTCGTCGACGACAGCAGCGAGCGATCGTGCGACACCACGATCACGGCACCGTTATAGTCCTGCATCGCCAGCGTCAGCGCGGCGCGCATGTCCAGGTCCAGGTGGTTGGTCGGTTCGTCGAGCAGCAACAGGTTGGGTTTTTGCCAGACGATCAGCGCCAGCGCCAGACGGGACTTTTCCCCGCCGGACATCGGTCCGACCGGGGCCAGGGCCGCGTCGCCACGGAAGTCGAAGCCGCCGAGGAAGTCGCGCAGCTCCTGTTCGCGCACCGTTGGCGACAGCCGCTGCACATGCCAGATCGGCGATTCGTCAGCACGCAGCGTTTCCAGCTGGTGCTGGGCAAAGTAGCCGATGCGCAGGTCGCGGGCCGGGGTCAGCGTGCCGCTCAGCGGCGCATGTTCACCGGCCAGCAGCTTGATCAGCGTCGACTTGCCGGCGCCGTTCGGGCCGAGCAGGCCGATACGGGCCCCAGCCTGAATGTTCAGGTTCAGATGGGACAGGATGGCGGTGTCGCCATAGCCGGCCGAGGCGCGCTCGGTCACCAGCAGCGGATTCGGGCTGTGGGTCGGCGAATCGAACGTGAAGTTGAACGGCGAATCGGCATGCGCGGCCGCGACGCGTTCCAGCTTCTCCAGTGCCTTGACCCGGCTCTGCGCCTGCTTGGCCTTGCTGGCCTTGGCCTTGAAACGGCGAATGAAGTTTTCCAGGTGGGCAATGGTGGCCTGCTGCTTGTCGAAGGCGACCTGCTGCTGGGCCAGTTGCTCGGCGCGCTGGGTTTCGAAGTCGGTATAGCCGCCGGTGTACAGCGTGATGCTGCCGCGGGCGACTTCGGCGATATGGCTGACCACGGCATCGAGGAATTCGCGGTCGTGCGAGATCAGCAGCAGCGTGCCCGGATAGGCTGCCAGCCACTGTTCGAGCCACAGCACGGCTTCGAGGTCCAGGTGGTTGGTCGGTTCGTCGAGCAGCAGCAGGTCGGAACGGCACATCAGTGCCTGGGCCAGGTTCAGCCGCATGCGCCAGCCGCCGGAGAACGACGAGACCGGGCGTGCCTGCTTTTCTTCCGAGAAGCCGAGGCCGGCCAGCAGTTTGGCGGCGCGTGCCGGTGCCGAATAGGCATCGATACGCGCCAGTTCGCCGTGCAGATGGCCGATTTTCGTGCCGTCGTGGGCGTCCTCGGCCTGGCGCAGCGCCGCTTCGAGTTCGCGCAGCTCGCGGTCGCCGTCCAGCGTGTATTCGAGCGCCGAGCTGGTCAGGGCCGGGGTTTCCTGTGCCACATGGGCGACGGTCCAGCCGCGCGGGTAGTCGCAGTCGCCCTGTTCCTGATGCAGTTGTTTCAGCATCAGCCCGAACAGGCTGGATTTGCCGGTGCCGTTGCTGCCGACCACGCCGACACGCCAGCCGGGGTGGATGGTCAGGTTGACGTTGGAGAACAGCTCTTTGAGGCCGCGGCGGAGGGTCAGGTTTTTAAGTTGGATCATGAATGGTCTGGTAAGGGCGATGCCGGCTGTATCGGCGCGGGCATCGCATTGGGCACATCAGTCGCCGACCACATCCACGCCCTTGGGCGGGGTGAAGCGGAAGTGCGACGGATCGAGCTTGGGATTTTTCTGCAGGTTGGAGAATTCCAGCGTGGTGGTCTGGCCGAAGCTGTCGGCGAGCACCATCCGCACCAGATTGCCGTCCCGGAAGCCCATGCGTACCGCGTTGAAGGTGCCTTCGCGCTTCGGCGTGGCCGACAGCCAGTCAAGGCCGTTTTCCACGCCGAGGTTCTTGAGCGTGTAATCGCGTTCGATCTCGTTGCTGCCGGCCAGCAGGGCGGCCGGGCTCGAACCGAGTGCGTCGTCGAGTTTCTTGGTGGTGACCTGGGCCAGGTCCTGGTCATACACCCACAGGCGCTTGCCGTCGCCGACGATCAGCTGGGCATAGGGCCTGGTGTAGCTCCAGCGGAACTTGCCCGGGCGGGACAGTTCCATGCTGCCGCTCGCGGTCTGGGTCTGGCGACCGGTGACAACCTGGCTGAAGCTGGCTTTCATCGAGCGGGTTTCACCGACAAAGCGTTTGAGCTGGGCGATGCCGTCGGCGTGAGCAGCCAGCGGGGCGAGCGCGATCAGCGCGGTGACGAGCAGTTTTTTCATGAGGGCGATTCTCCTGACAAGTCGGGGCGCGGGTCGGGCCCGCGCGACGAACGCCATGGCAACGGATCGGCTTTGTGCCTGCCTGTCACAGGGCGGGCAGGGCGCCGGATCACGGGGACAGATAAAAGGGAAGCGGGCCGGCGGATTGTCTTCCCGCCGGCCCGTGCTTCATCAACTGAAGCGGTTGGTGATCGGGTAGCGCCAGTCCTTGCCGAAGGCGCGGTGGGTGATGCGCGGACCGATCGGTGCCTGGCGGCGCTTGTACTCGTTGATCTTCAGCAGCCGGGTCACCTTGTCCACATCGGTGGCCTGGTAGCCGAGATCGACGATGTCCTCGAGGCTGCGGTTCATTTCCACATATTCGGCCATGATGGCGTCGAGCACGTCATACGGCGGCAGGCTGTCCTGGTCGAGCTGGTCGGGCCGCAGTTCGGCCGACGGGGCGCGGTCGATAATGCGGCGCGGAATGACTTCGCCCTGCAGGTTGCGCCACTCGGCCAGTTCGTACACCAGCGTCTTGGCGACGTCGCGCAGCACGGCAAAACCGCCGGCCATGTCGCCATACAGCGTGGCGTAGCCAGTGGTCATCTCCGACTTGTTGCCGGTGGTCAGCACCAGCTTGCCGCTCTTGTTCGACAGTGCCATCAGCAGCACGCCGCGAATGCGCGACTGCAGGTTTTCCTCGGTGGCGTCGGCCGGGCGGTCGCCGAACAGCGGCGTCAGGGCGGCCATGAACGACTCGTACATCGGCCAGATGGCGATCTCGTCATACTTGATGCCGAGGCGTCTGACCATGTCGCGGCTGTCGTCGACGCTGATGTCGGCGGTGTAGCGCGACGGCATCATCACCGCGTGCACGCGGTCGGCGCCAAGTGCATCGACGGCAATCGCCAGCGTGAGTGCCGAGTCGATGCCGCCGGACAGGCCCAGCAGCACGCCGGGGAAACCGTTCTTGCCGATATAGTCGCGCACGCCGAGCACCAGCGCACGGTAGGCGGCCTCGACCGGGTCCGGCAGCGGCGTGATGTCGGCCGGCCGGAAGTCGCCGTTCTCGACATCGAGATAGGCGAGCCGTTCGGCAAATTGCGGCAGTTGCGCGGCGATGGTGCCATCGCGGGCGACGGCGAACGAGCCGCCGTCGAAAATCAGTTCGTCCTGTCCGCCGATCAGGTTCACATAGGCGACCGGCAGGCCGGTTTCCTCGACCCGCCAGCGGCATTCCTGTGTGCGGACCACCGTTTTCTCGCGATGGAACGGCGACGCATTCAGCACCACCAGCACGTCGGCACCGGCATCCTGCGCGGCGGCGGCCGGCTCCGGCCCCCAGATATCCTCGCAGATCAGCACGCCGACCTTGCTGTCGCCCTGGGTGAACACCAGCGGCGCCGCACCGGGCGAGAAGTAGCGCACTTCATCGAACACTTCCTCGTTCGGCAGCCGCATCTTGTGGTATTCGCCGAGGATGTTGCCGTCGCGGATCACCGTGGCGGCATTGAAACGCTCGTTGCCATGCTGGACCGGATGGCCGATCACCAGCGTGATGCCGTCGATTTCCATCAGCTTGTCGAGCGCCACATGCACCGCCTGGTAGAACGCGGGACGCAGCAGCAGGTCCTCGGGGCTGTAGCCGGTCAGCGCCAGTTCCGGCGTAACCAGTACATCGGCGCCGGCGTCGCGGGCGGTGCGGGCCAGGCCGGCAATCTTTTCTGCATTGCCGGCGATATCGCCGACGATGGGGTTGAATTGGGCAAGTGCGAGACGCATTGCAATCTTTAAGTGGTATCAGCGGAACATGTGATTCTATCCACTTGCCAGCGCTTGGCTAGGCCTTTCGACCGTTGCCGTCGCGTCGTGATGCGCGACAGGCGGCAAAGATGGCTTGCCGAAGCGGTCGCGACCTGCTTATAATCCGCGCCTCATCTCGCGGAGAGGTGGATGAGTGGTTTAAGTCGCACGCCTGGAAAGCGTGTTCAGGGTAATACCCTGACGGGGGTTCGAATCCCCCTCTCTCCGCCACGTATTGTCAAAAAAGCCCTGATTTTTCAGGGCTTTTTTGTTTTTCCTGTCATGTGGTATGCCATTGAGTGTGCCATTCTCGTTGGCTGTGGCTGGATGCTGTTGGACATGTGTCCAAGGACGACTCTGGTAGGTACTGAGGGGAACATCCTGCTACGGGCATCAGAATGCTCTGGCTCTGTACAAAGCGGACATCATTGCGTTCCGCGTAGGGGCATCCGCCTTGGTCTGCAACCTGATCTTAGTGGCTTCGTGTTTGACTGCAAGTCGGCCATTGCAGCCATTCATGACAACGTTGTAGCATGAATGCTTACGACCAGAAGCGGCCGGCCGGTGCTACTTGTTGCTACGACTGCTTTTTGGCCAAAGCGGACGTTCATCCCTTCTATAGCGAATGGCTGCTTTCCGATAAATAAAGTGGACTGACCCCGGGACAGTCCAGCTTTACTTCCCTGAACTGCCAGTGTCATGAAATGGCTTAGCGTCAGCAAAGGCCGACGTACTGCCGTGGATCCTACCTGGGGGCTGCAGGTCGGCCAAAGCAGCTGGCCATGCCATTGTGCTAACATAACTGCTGTCGAGCAGGAGCGGTAAATGCTGGCATTGAACAGGATATCTTGGAGCGGCGGGCATGCACAGAAGCTCAGACACTTCCTCCTCTGGCTCCGCAAGGATAATGTCGCAGACTACTTCAGCCAGCTCTCTATACCGCACCGCAAGCTGAATACGGTACGGGCGATACGGGTGAACTGACGCAACCGGCTGTTCAGGCTTACGTACAACAAGATCAAAGGAAGACTGGAGATGAAACGTGAGGCAATTGGCGATTGGCAGGATGTGACCCTGACAGATCTTTTCTTTGCGTTCAGAAAGGCCAAGGCTGACTGCTTTTTCGAGCGTTCCATCTGTATTGCCCGCCAATTTGCCAATTATGAGCAAGACCTGGCTCGCAAGCTGATGGCCTTACTCTCTCGCTTGCATACGGGCCAAGTGGACGCCGTGCTTGCAGAGAACCTCGGCCAGACCCGCGTGGCTGCCAAGAAGTTGGGAACTTCCAAACGGCTCAAGGAGGGCTCTACGCCAGATGGCCATGGATTCTTCTCTGATCCTACCCGTGCTTTTGAACACTTGTGCGCCTCACACGACCTGACGCCAGAGTTTCGGCTGATCGGAGATTTTCCGGTCGAGATGCACGTTTTGTCAGCGCTTTGGATCAACCTGGTCGGCCACAAGTTTGACGCAGTGCTTTCTAAATCAGCCTACGGTTCACGTCTACGCCGCTATCGGCCGGAGCCTGGCGCCCCGAAAGGCAGCGTGGGGAATTATCACTTGGAATCGATAGGGTCTTTCCAGCCGTACTTTGGGCCATACAAGGAATGGCGAAATCGTGGCCTAAAAGCCATTCGCACGGAGCTAGAAGCGGGGCATGCGATAGTCGCGATTTCGATGGACCTGACCAGCTATTACCATCGAGTTGATCCTGCCTTCATGGCAGATAGCCGATTCCTCGAAGAGGCTGGCATTCCTCTTTCCGACTGGGAGCGGTGCTTCACCCAAGGCTTTGCCGATGCGCTGGGTAAGTGGTCCGAGCGTGTTGCAAAAGAGATGCATAAGCTGGGCTGCAGCAAACGAGACGTCACCGTTGGTGGATTGCCAATCGGTTTGTCACTTTCGCGGGTAGTAGCCAATGCTTTGTTGGTCGGCCTCGATCGCGACATCGAACAGGGTCTGACGCCGGTTTATTACGGCCGCTATGTCGATGACCTGTTCCTGGTATTGCGTGACCCAGGTGATCTGGCCTCTGCGGAAGCATTGCTGGCGTATCTATCAGCGCGCACACATTGTTTCCCTGCTGCAGCCAAGCCAAAAACTGATGAAACCTATTTGACCTTGCCCGGGGGATTCCAGGGAAAAACAAAACTACTACTGCAACAGAGTAAGCAAAAAGCCTTTTTCCTTCAGGGAGAAGGAGGCATCGATCTGCTGAGCAACATCGAGTCGCAGATTCGTAGTGTCTCTAGCGAGCGCCGATTGATGCCGTCACCGGACCGACTTGAGTCGATGGCTTCAGCCAAGGTTCTTACTGCGGCGGGGCATTCATCGGAAGAAGCCGACACCCTGAGACGTGCAGACGGTTTGTCCGTGCGTCGTCTCGGTTGGGCCATTCAGCTACGAGCGGTGGAGACATTGGCACGCGACCTGCGTGAAGGGGATTGGCAGCAGGAACGCAAGCAGTTCTATGAGTTTGCGCACAGTCATATTCTGCGGCCAGACAAGATCCTTGATCACCTGGATTACCTACCACGTTTGCTATCTTTGGCGGTCGCATTGATGGATTGGCCCGATGCCCGCCGGCTTATCGAATCAACCTTACGTGCCCTCTACGAGCTCCAGGCTAAGACCACATCTTCTCAGGTCAAGGTGAACGGCTTCAACGCCAAGAATGACACTAGCAACTTGTGGCACGGTCTTATAAAGACGACATTGGAACTGGCTAGCGATGCAGTGCTCCGATCCGTGCGCTGGAGCCACAGCAAGGGGGCTATACGCCCATTCGGAGACACCGCGCTTGCCGTTTGCGAGATGGTCGGCCTTGGGAATGATGTTGCTGCCATTGCGGGTCAGGCACTCAGCTTGCGTGAGACTGACTGGGCGAAAACAGCCTACAAGGATCACCTACGCTGGCATGCGGCTCGCCAGCGTCCAGCCATTGAGCAAGAGCTGCAACTGCATGGTCTCTATCCGCACGAACTCGACTTGTGCGATTTCTTGAGCAAGTCTGTCACATCTGGCAATGGGAGAGGGGCTGCTCGCGTCCCTTTGCGTTGTATCGATGCTTCCAGCGATGTATTGCCGGCATCGTTGTTGCCATACCTGCTGCCTACTAGGCCGTACACCACACAAGAAGTATCTTTGTTCCTACCAGAGGAGTGTATCTTCGATGGTCTGGGTAGTGCCCCTGCACGAAACTGGGCGCGGTACGTTCGTGCGGTGCGCGGGGTATGGGTGTGGGGCATGTCGGTGCAGGCCGACACCATCCACAATGACAAGGGCGAGAGTACGAATGAAGCTAAGCCGGCTGCTCAGCGCATTGTACGAATTGGGGGCGCCAAAACAACGCCGAAGGTAAGGCTGGGAATCAGCAGTCTACTGACTACTGACGAGAGTTTCAGCGCTGCCGCCAGCGGCCGTTCGGATCTTTCACGAGGCAGATACCAGCGTATCGAGCGCCTGATCAATCAGGCTATCGATGCTTATCCGAGACCAACACATTTGCTGTTGCCCGAACTGTCACTTCCTGAGCGGTGGATCGACACCGTATCCCGTCTGCTTCAAGAGGCGGGGATCAGTCTGATTGCTGGCCTTGATTACCACCGTGGGCTTACTTCGGAGGTCCACAGCGAAGCGGTTCTTGTTTTGGCGGATGACAGGCTGGGGTTCCCATCATCTGTTCAAATACGGCAGGCAAAGTCTCTACCTGCGGCGGGCGAAGAAGAAATCTTATTACGGCTGTTCGGACTGCAATGGCCGGCGCATTTGGCTGTCGAATGCAAGCCCGTGTACATCCACCGCGATTTTTGCTTTGGTGTGCTGGTTTGCTCTGAGTTGCAGAACATTGCACATCGCCAGCATTTCCAGGGCGACGTAGATTGTATGATGGTGCTTTCCTGGAACCAGGACTTGGAGACATTCTCCGCGCTTGTCGAATCAGCAAGCCTGGATGTTCACGCACACATCGCCCTCGTCAACAATCGGCGTTATGGCGACAGTCGAGTTAGGAGTCCGGCCAAAGAAGCCTTCAGACGAGATGCATGCAGACTTCGCGGCGGTCAGAACGAGCATGTAGTTGTCGTAGAACTGGATATCGGGAACCTCAGGGCTTTCCAAAGTCGTGAAAAGCGCTGGCCGTACGAGGATGATCCGTACAAACCTGTGCCAGAGGGGTTTTCTATTGCAGCCTTCCGGAAAGCCCTACCAAAGTGAAATTCTGGTTGTGGCAAGATGAACCACCCCGGGTTTTCTAGATACAACCAAGCAGCTGTAAGAGTGACTGGTCTTGGTCAGCTAGCCGACTGATTTTCTCTACTGCTGAATGGCTGCTTCGGCCGAAAAGCTGCCCTGAAAGCCGGTGTCACTGCAATATGACTGGTTGTCGGCCGAAGCGGTCTTCCACCTTATCTGCCTTGAGCGTCCGTTCAGGGCCACATTCCAGCCATTTCCCTTGTGCCGTAGCCGAAGGGCGGCTTCCTGACTTGGGGAATGCTCACTTTCGACCCGTTGCGGCCAGTCGCTCTATCCGCTTAAACGACTGCTTCGCGCGTCGACTAGACCCTATAGCCGAGCCGATGCAGGCCGCCGCTGTACCATGGCCACTGTCATTGGAAGCACCCTCGGCCGCTCAAGGGACGTAGTAAATCTTCGAGAGCAAGTCTTGGATGACAGGCAGCTTGAGCTCGCTCTTGCGTTCCAGAAGGAACCGAAGGAATTCGTCGTCCTGCGGCTTAGGAAAATAGTGCGAAGGCTGCAAGTCGAACTTCCACGCCTCGTGCCCTACCAGTTTCAGCGCGACATAAATCCGCTGGGCGGCGTTGTTCGGCGCGTGACCCCAGCCCGTCGAAAAAAACATGGCTGATTGCGCGGCCGGCCGGGTGCACAAAAGGCGTGTCGGTGCCAACTTCTCATCTTTGAACAGCTCATGATGGAGGAAGCCACCGAGGCCATAGATGATTGGAGCCGCAGTGGAAATTGCGCGTGTGGCCGTGGTGATTCCTTCGGCGCTCGTCTTGAATGTGTGAAGAGCAAAAAATAAGGCCACATCGATGTCATGCGTGACGTCCAAGCCTACGCTTGGAAGGCCATAGTGCTGTGCTGTCGCGAAGCCCCACATCCGATAGCGATAGGAATTTACGAAATTCAGTAGCTCCCGCTGCCCCCCCTGTGCTCTCACCCGCTCGTGAACATAGAGATCCAGCAGTGCGGACCATCCACTGAAGCTGTCTGGGAAGTACAGATCAGTTCTCGCTGCGGAAGGCAGCAATGAGGGCTCATCGACGTCCTCTGCTCCATACAGGCGGAGCAGTTCCTCCTTCGTGCGCCCCTTTTTCTCCGTCGTGTAGTGGCTGGACTGCCCGCGCCATACACCGTTGAAGTTTGGGGTACCTGATTTCACGCTCCCCGCGAAAGCGCGAACTTCCTCAATGGAACTGACCTCAATGACAGGTACTCGGCGGAACGGTACTCGTAAGAATGCTCCATTGGCCAGTTCGTCCAGGGGGCCAACTGGCAGATCGTCCGTGCGCCCGTAGACGGCTGCGCCGTGGGCTGGAGTCCAGCTCCAACAGTTTCCGTAGAGAGGATCTACGTATCCCGGAGTCCCTGCGCTCTTGTTGACGTGTCCGATGTCACAGGCAGGGGAGACCCGATCTGCAATCGGGTTGACGTTATGCAAGTGGGCGAAGAGCTGGTTAACGGAGCGCATCGAGCATCCTCTGGCCGTCCTGAATTGCGGCTCCCAGTACGGCCGGGTCTACTGGAGGGAGCGTTTGAACATTCACGGCCCGGTACGCGTTGTCGATGTTGGCCAGACCCGGCGATGCAAATCGTGTTCCGACCTCCAAGCCAAGTGAATAGAAACAAGCTGCTTCAATAAAGCTGGGCAGGCAAGCGTCGGCATAGGGCCTATGAAAAATCGTGGGGCGCCCCCCCGTCTTCTCTTCAGCTTCGGCAACCATGTCGCACAAAGACTTGGTGTATTCGTACTTATCCAAATAGAGACCCATGAGGCAGTTCAAGGGGGCTCGTATAAGCTCAATCGCGGCAGGTTGGTCCTGGATGAAGAACGCTCGCTTGTCGTGCATTGCGTGAATCCTGCCCACTAGAACGGTCGGTCTGAATCTCAGAGCTTGCAAGGCAGTTTCAGTCGCCTCAGTGATCTGTGGATCCAAGGCGCGACAAACGGCGACCTTCTGGGAAGGCACCACATATCCATCCATCAAGTACCCAAGTAGGACTACGAAGATCTGCTCGAACGCGGGCTCTGTATGCTCAAGAGGCATCAGCAACAGGTTTTCGGGTTGGTCGCCCGGAACGGTTCGCTCCTCAAGAATGCGCGCTGCGGCCATGACGTCGGCTACGGACGTCCAGGCAGAGAGCTCACCCAATATCTCGGCGCTCCTTGCTTTTGGAAAAAGTTCATCGCTCATCACACATCTCCTCCGATGGTTCGCAGTCAATCGGCAATTCTAGTTCTGTGTGTCTAGTTTGCTTACGGCCCCGCCGCACGACATAGATCAGTCTTAAGCCGACGGTCGCAGCCGCAAGACGATCGGCAGCTCTTGGCCGGGAGTCGCTGTTTGAACTGCTCTACGAGTATTGCGCGTTTCTGCATAAGTTCGGCGAGTGACACTGAGACGCCCGCCAACGAGGTAGTGAGCGCCAGTTAACTCCCAATTTGCCGAAGGCCTGCACAAGCCCATCCTGACGCCTAACGTTTGACGTGAGGGGCGGCCTGAGCCGCAGGCGGAGGGAACCCAAAGCGCAGTTTTGGGCCGTCCCTCTCGACGGAATGGTTAGGCATCAGCGCACAGTTTTCGAACGGGGCGACCGAGACACTTAAGAAGGTCAAGGAAGAGCACGAGCGCAAGGAGCAGGCGATGCACCAACTCGTCCTCGATCCTGTCAGCTCCAGATGGCGACTAGCTCGGCAATCTTGGTTGCGATCACCGTCATTGTGTCTTCCGATGTGTCCAGGCCGCTTCGCGAAGCGAGCATGGGGCTGACATCGCGGAGCGCTGTGTACGTCGTACCGTGCACGATAGGTACCAGCCGGTTACCCTGCAGGAGCGTCGAGAGCTCTTTATCTGCAACGCCCTCTTTCGGTAGGCGTGCGAGTAATGCGGGGGTCACCAGGACGAGCCCGATTTTCGAGGCGGCCAGGCCCTTGTCGATCGCGCGCATCATTGGCACGCCAAGACCAAGATCCTTTTCGCTGAACCAAACCTTGACACCAGCCGCCTCAAGCAAATCGTGCAGTTCCTTGGCGGCGCCTTGCCGGTCGTCCCAAGCGTGGCACAGGAAGCAATCTCGAAGATCTGGCTTAGCTGCCGTTTGGATCTCAACAGCCTCACGGACCGGCGTGAGCGACGCCACCTGAGCTGGGGTGTACGAGACGGACGAACCGGCGCGCGACCAGCGCGGCCTTGAACTACCGCTCCCGATTGATCCTCCGCCGCCGCTGTAGCTGCTGCCCGACGGGTAGGACGAACTGTAGCTGCTGTGGTAGCCGCCATAGCTGGAACTGCATGCAGGGCAGTTTGCTCGGGCGGCTGCGGAACTGTGACCTCGAACTGGTGCTGTGCATCGTGCCATTGCTTCCTCCTTTGTTTGTGACGGCGCTGACGGTATGCACATCAACCATGCGCGACGACTCTCTGTGCCTAACAGTGCTTATACAGACACGATGGCCCGTATATCAATTGATATTGCCGACAGCATTATCTTGCCCAAACACTATATTTCTCAAGTCATTAGTCATGAGCTAATCCGTATAACAACCAACAATCTGCGGGCCGCCATGCCAGTGTCCCTGCCGTCCGCTGCAACTGCGGCATCATGCATCAATGCTATCGTTATCCATTATGACTAGAAAATAGCAGGTCTGTGGCCTTGAGCGGTCGTTCAAGGCAAGCGGGGTGAAAGACCGCTATGGCCGAGTAGCAGCCTTTACGTGTCGGTCATGCCAGACAACCGTGGTCTGCACCTGCTGGGTGGTACCGCAAGAAAAAACTGCCAATAAACGACAGCCCCCCTACTGCACAGCACCGAGGCTGTCCAGTAGGGGGGCTATGCCATGCTTCAGCTATTGCTGTCCTTGCCTGCGGCTTTCCTCAAAGCACCATATACGACACCCACGGCTCAAACGGAAACCGCCGGATCTCATGGGTACCGATCCCCACGATCTCCTGCAGGGCCCGCGTCTCGCCCGGAAACGACTCGCAGTTGATCTCGTCGAAGGCGACGATGGCGCCTTTCGGCAT
>NZ_QLTJ01000029.1:0-17989 GCF_003269145.1 Microvirgula sp. AG722
CGGGCTACTGCGTGGACCGCAGCCGGCCGGCACGCGAGGCGCCGCCGCTGCCGTTTGCGCAGCAGTACCGGGATGCGACATTGAAGCCGGTGCTGGTCCGCAAAGCAGACAGTGATGAGCAAAGGCGGCGTTTTACACCCTGGTACGCCTGTGCACTGGACGAAAATGACACATACCCTGGTACCGCCCGGCCAACAGAAAACCTGCAGCGTTCATTCGACAGCGCCCACCGCCCCCAGATAGGCATGCACGGTGAACCGATTAACTGGGTCGGCATGAAAATGCAGCTGTACGATCTGGGTGACGGTGCACGCAGCTACGACCCGGGCATTCAACGCTTTCTGACACTCGACCCTTTCAGTCCTTTTTCCATCGGTGGCATGAATCCATACCTGTTCTGTTCCAGTGATCCCGTCAATCGCCTGGATACGACGGGCTATGTTTCCTACCAGGCAGGCTCTTACAGTTACTCGGCATCCACCGCCATCGCTGCGGGTGCCACCGGCTTGATAGCTGGAGTCTTTGCCATTCTGAGCATCCTGACCATGACAAGCATGCTTCTCATATTGGCAACACTGGTGGGTGGCATTATTCTGGTCGTAGCCGCGTCAATGCAGATCGCATCCGGCGTCATCATTGACGCTGACCCGGAATATGGGGGCCAGCTGGGTGATGCCTCGAATATTCTGTATGGCATTAGCGGTGCCATCCTGCTCATTCCTGCCGCAGGTTCAACCTGGAGCGGTTTGCTTAGAATAAAGAATTTTACATGGAGCATCACGCAACGCTGGCGCAACAATGCGAGCCATTCCGTCAAGACATTAACCGATGACATCCCGGGTTTATCGTTAACTTCACCACGCCCTCATCTGGTCCGATCCCTGTCCAGCTCCTATCCGGAGCTGGGAAACCTGTCTGTGTCGGCATGTCCAAAATTATATTCCAGCCTGCCAAGAACACCCTTTGCGCCAGTCAAAAACATTTCCGAAAATTCAATCTACCATTCGGCCAAATCATCGATTGCTGACTCGCTTTCAATGACATTGCATTCATTTATAAAATTACCCTGATCAATGATCAAAAAACGCCCTGCTTTTATTGGTGCACTCAGGGAGAAAATTCATGCTGTTTTATTCCAATATCTTCAGTTTGATGAACTGGAAGCAGGATGGGGTCAATCCAGCCTCTGGCATGTATATTCTGAATATCCCGCTGGCAGACATTTCCGCCAACCAGCTGCAAGGGCCGGATCTGGACCTGGCCCTGCGCTTCAATCAGTTCAATGCCAATGACTATGGTTTCGGAACGGGCTGGGAACTGAGCCTGGCAAGAATCGATGAGGATCCCGACCCGGACGATGCTTCTTCCCCGCTGCGCACGCTGGTATTGTCAGATGGAAGCCGATACCGGATGAACACGGAGGCGTCCGGCGCTGTCAGTCTGCAATACAAGAAAACCAATACTTTTACCTTCAAGCAGGAAACAGATGGCAGCTGCACGATAGTCCATATCGATGGTCGTATTGAAACGATTTCATCGGGGAGGACGACCTGTATTACCATCCCCAGCAAGAAGCATTTGTACATCAGCTGGAACAGCGATAACACCTTCACCATCAGTGATGATAGCGCAACCGTGCTGCTGTCCAGCAGCATGACGCAAACCGACAACGTCAGAGAGCATTTGGTCACATCACAGCGAGGCAAATTCGCTTTTACACTGCTGGGTCCCCAGCCCTATCAGTTGCGTGCCATCTCCATACCGGGCACAGGCAACCCGATCCTGTATGCATTCAGTTACATCAGACACAACACCAATTATTTTCTTATCAAAAACTGGAAATCACTTATTAATTATTTTCAGGAGCAGGCGATAGAGTACACGACCCTGCCCGCTCCCTCCGGGCTGCAAGCGGCCATATCGGCTGTGTCAGCCGTATTTATCACCCGAACTGCCTTTTCCGTCGCCCCCAAGAAAACTGTCGATATCCGGTACGAATATCCTCGCAGGAATTATCTGGGCTATCCCGATATTACAACCTGGGTAGACAACACGGACAATCTGGAAAATTTACCCGAGTCCTATTCATACAGAGTCATTGAAACGGTGGGAAACAAGGACACCCCGTCAAAGACGGTGACACACACCTACAACAAATTCTATCTGCTCTCAAAAATACTACCGCAAGAAAAATCCAGCGATCGCATCTGCTTTACCAGTTTTTCCTATCAATTAAAATATTCTGCAGGGATTGATGGCCAGTCTCCAAGTTTCATGCTTCCGGTACGAACTGACATCAAGTCGGTCACTGGAACAGGCAGCAACAAGGTGTACACGAATTTTTATACGACTTTAGAATATGATGATTATTCAAATTTGATAAATTTCAGAAACATGGATGGAATGAGAGAGTGGTATGTTTATTATCCGGCGGCAGGAGAGACGGCAGAGGATGGCACCGTACTCTGCCCCCCCGAGCAAAATGGATTCATTCGCTTTCTTAAATCAAAAACACGTTCATCCAAAACAGCGCCCGATGAGCTCCCCCAAAAAACATGGCAATACACCTATGCAAAATCCACGAACACCGACCTGATCCAGAGCAACAACGAACAATTCTTCTTTAAAGACAAAAATTCACCATCCAGCATAAGCCCATTAAAAAAAACAGCCTACACTTATGATGATCCAGGCCGCATGACAAAAGCAGTCAGTGAAACTGGCGGTATCGCAACACAGGGAGAAGCAGCCGCACCAGCCTATTTTGCAACAACGGTCACTTTCACCTATGCCGACAATTCGGCGGACAATACCGTTACCATAAAAAAAGAAACAACAGGCCATGATAATTCAGAAATAAAAAAAACAGAATCCATCACCCAGCGCTATATCACAGCAGATGTCATTTCTTCCACCGACAACAACAACAATATTACCGATTTTGAATATGATCAACTGGGAAGAATTACAAGAAGCACATACGCCAAAGGCTATCCCGGCTCCATGACGACAGATGTCGTGTTCGATGCACTTTCCAATAGCACCACCACGACAAGGTCATCCCTTCCTTACGCTGAAATAGAGATATTCGATGGCTCAGGCAATCTGATCAGTACCTCCTGGCTCGCCCCCTCCAGCCGTTCTTCCTCTCCGGAGGCACCCGGCATCAGCTATGAAATCATTCGCAATGAGTTCAATGACCTCAACCAGCTTTCGACAGAAACCCGTTTCGATTACCCAAATCCAGCAAGCACGGTGACGCCTGTCGCCCCATTGGTAACACTCATTACTTATTACAAATGGAATATTTATAATGAGCTTCTGTCAAAATACGATACAACCCTGTCAAAGGATGTCTATGAATACGACACAGTCCAGGGCAATGCAAACCAGAAAACCGTTACTACCATCTCGACACCTGGCGACAAAAAAACAATAGCATACTGGAATGACACCCATCAGGTTTCAAAGGAGGAAACTTACCCATCGAGCAAAGCGAGCACGCCCGACGTTACAGAGACGTTCTCTTATGATGATTTCATGAGACTGCGTTTGCATGCCCGAACGGAAAGAGAAGAAAAATATTTTCTGTACGATGCATTCGACAGAAAAATTTCCGAGACCGGCACATCGAGCGGCACAACCCTTTATGCCTATGCACCGCATAGCAGCGACACACTGATATCCAGAATATCCGTTGACTCTGTTGTTATCGGAGAATCAACATACGATGGGCTGGACAGGGTTACCACTTCGACAACATTGTCGGCAAAATCCGATTACGACTATTCAAAAACCAATATTTTTACATGCCCAAACCGCATTTCCATATCCGGCGGGCGTGCATGGGATTATGAATACAACTCGGCACTTGGTCAGGTCACAAAGCAAAAAATCCTGGATGAGTCTCGCATCACAATATCGGTTTTCTCATTCAGCTACGATGAAAAAACCGGTTTGCTGGTAGAGGATAAAGTCGTTCAAAATGAAGGAACGTTCACCAGAACACTGGCCTACAACCAGTTTAATAAACTGGTAAAGGAAACTGGAAGCTGGGGCTTTAGCGCATTGGGAAGATACTCGACAGAAATTCTTCCTACCGTTTGTGGGAAGCCAGAGCAGGTCCAGGTCTCTTTCAATAAAAACGCATCCATCATCAGAGCAGTATACAAATACGACGGCAACGGCAACGAAAAATTCGTTATCTTTTACCTTACGCATGGAGAATTGAACAATTCCATTATCTGGCTTTCCCATATCCATCGTTCAGCAGCGACGGGGAATATCACCGGCATCGACAATTATGCAAAGCATCTGTCCAGAAACAGTGTTTACAATGGCATCAGGAAAAATTTTCACTACGGAAATTATAATCTGGTTGTTTGCAACAATTACATTTTTTACAATCACAACATTCTGCAAACCGTCATGCAATACAACAGGCATTTGCAGCTCAGCGATGTCTCCTACACATTCAGCGCCACAAATACCCACAAGTGGTCCGAAACGTATGAGTACAACAGCCGTGGCTCCCTCTGGAAATGGAGGAGAGCAGGCAATGTCGTTTACCGTAACGAGTATGATCAAATACAAAATTATCAGCGTTTCGAGTACGATAGCCTGAACAATATTTATCGAATCAGAGGGGAATCAGGCAGAGAAGAAACGGAGTCCCTGTATACCTACAACACCGCCTTCCGGCTTGAAAAAATATTGACGACACAGTCTGGCTCCCTGACTCGCACCCAGGTTGACCTGGCCTACGACACGGAAGGCAACATCATCAGCAATACCTGCACCCGATTCAACACCACCACACAGAAGAAGTTTCTTTATGGCGCGGCAAACAATATTACGAAATTAACCACTACAGAGCAGGGAAAAACACAAACGCATTCTTATTTTTATAATGCGGCAGGGAAAAAAATATGGACCTCCATACAGGGTGCCGACACGCGGAAAAACATTGCCATCATCCACGCTGGTCATTGCCTGCAAATTGAGCAAGAAGAATTGGTTCTGCCTGCATCGCAACAGTCATTCCGCATTAACCATCAAGTCAATGGCGAAATTGCCTGCACCACCGAAGCACATGCAAACGGGCTTGTCGAAGTCAGGCCCTGTTTCAATGGTCCCTATCGAACGCCCATTGTGGAAGGGCATATCAAGGCGATTCTCCACGATCAGGTGTACAACTACAGAGTCGATACAGAATACAGCTGTTATGATTTCCGTATCCGTGGGCAGAATCCATACGGGATGACTTTCGATCTCGGATCCAGCTTCTATCACCCGAACGTTCTCCTGACACAACTACCGGATTTTTCCTGACCGGGCAGGGCCGGCGCCGCCCACCGTCCTCGCCAGCAGTTCGAGCAGCACCCGCCCCTGTGCCCAGTCACCCAGACCCGATGCCGCGTTGATATGCCCGGCCTTGCCAATTCGCACCAGGTCGGTGCGCCAGGCGCCAGCCAGCGCTTCCGCCCGGTCCAGCGGGCAATACGGGTCATCGTCGCTGGCTACCAGTATGGCGGGAAACGGCAATGCTGCCGCCGGGATCGGGGCAAATCCGGCCAGCGCCGCCGGCACGCCGCTGCGCTCGACATCGGCCGGCGCCACCAGCAGCGCACCGGCAATCGGCCGGCCTCCCCGGCGCACATGATGAGCAACGGTCACGCAACCCAGGCTGTGGGCGACCACCAGCGCCGGCTTGCGGCATGCGGCCAGGGCCGCATCCAGCCCGTCGAGCCAGCGCGGCAGCTCCGGCGTATCCCAGTTGCCATGGGCCACCCGCACGGCGTCAGGCCATGCCAGTTGCCAGCGGCTTTGCCAGTGTTCGGCCGAGGAATCCTGCCAGCCAGGTTGAATCACGATGTCGAAGTCGGCGATGCTCATAGCGCTTCCGTTGCAGTCTGTCGGCCCGGCTTCCCGGTCACATGGGGGGACTGTAATGGAGTCAGCATATAAGCAAAAGAAACCAATTACGATTTCCAAATTCTGTTTGTGCCCGATATGCATCGCGCCATGCGCCGCCCACCCGTATCGGCTGTGCCATACTGGCAGCGCCTTTCTTCATCGTCCGGCCCCTCCCCCACACAGTCAGTCAAAGGAGTCCTCCCCATGAGTGCTACCCGTTCCGAACACGACAGTTTCGGCCCCATCGACGTGCCGGCCGACCGCCTGTGGGGGGCACAGACCCAGCGTTCGCTGGAACACTTCGCCATTTCCACCGAACGGATGCCCGAGGGGCTGATCCGGGCGCTGGCACGGATCAAGCGCGCGGCGGCCGGGGTCAATACCACGCTGGGCCAGCTTGATTCGCACAAGGCAAAAGCCATCATGGATGCCGCCGACGATGTGATCCATGGCCGCCATCCGGGCGAGTTTCCGCTGTCGGTCTGGCAGACCGGCTCGGGCACGCAGAGCAACATGAACATGAACGAGGTGCTGGCCAACCTGGCCTCGGAAAAACTCGGCGGCACGCGCGGCGAGGCACGGCTGATCCATCCGAACGATGACGTCAACCACGGCCAGTCGTCGAATGACGTGTTCCCGACCGCCATGCACGTTGCCGCCGCCGAAGGCCTGCACGACCAGTTGCTGCCGGCGGTGCGTGCACTGCGCGACACACTGGCAGAAAAAGCGCGCACCTTCGCCCACATCATCAAGATCGGTCGCACGCATCTGCAGGATGCAACACCGCTGACGCTGGGCCAGGAGTTCTCCGGCTATGTCGCCCAGCTCGATCTGGCCATCGGCTATGTCGAAGCCGCGCTGCCGACGCTGTACCAGCTCGCCATCGGGGGCACGGCGGTCGGGACCGGCCTGAATGCGCACCCGGACTTTGCCGGACACATGGCGGCGGAACTGGCGCGCGACACCGGGCTGCCATTCGAGAGTGCGCCGAACAAGTTCGCCGCGCTGGCCGGGCACGAACCGCTGGTCCATGCCCATGGTGCACTGAAGACGCTGGCCGCCGCGCTGTTCAAGATCGCCAACGACATTCGCTGGCTGGCGAGCGGTCCGCGCTCAGGGCTCGGCGAGCTGTCCCTGCCGGAAAACGAACCGGGCAGTTCGATCATGCCGGGCAAGGTCAATCCGACCCAGGCCGAAGCGCTGACCATGGCCTGCGTGCGCGTACTCGGCAACGACACGACGGTGAACCTCGCCGGCGCCAGCGGCAACTTCGAGCTGAATGTGTACAAGCCGGTCATCATTGATGCGTTCATGCAGAGCGTGCGACTGCTGGCCGATGCCTCGCGTTCGTTCGATCACCACTGCGCGCGCGGCATCGTCGCCCGCGAAGAACGCATTGCCGAACTGATGTCGCGCTCACTGATGCTGGTCACCGCACTGGCGCCGCATATCGGCTACGACCGTGCCGCCGCCATCGCCAAGCATGCCCACCATCACGGGCTGACGCTGCGCGACGCGGCGATCGCCCTTGGCGCAACCAGCGCCGACGATTTCGATGCCTGGGTCCGGCCGGAAAACATGGTCTGACGGAAAAACAAAAAGCCGCACAGGCAGACTGTGCGGCGTTTTCATTGACTGCAAATTCTGGTCGGGGTGAGAGGATTCGAACCTCCGGCCTCTACGTCCCGAACGTAGCGCTCTACCAGGCTAAGCTACACCCCGAATGGTACCGGCTCGACCAGACGAAACGGGTTTTCGTCATGGTTGGAAAGACTGGTCGGGGTGAGAGGATTCGAACCTCCGGCCTCTACGTCCCGAACGTAGCGCTCTACCAGGCTAAGCTACACCCCGATCTTTCCCCGACGTTCGCGGCAAATAGCACCGCCAGTGGCGTCGAGAGGTCGCAATATTAAGCAGCCGGACCGGCAATGGCAAGCAGTTTTTAGCGCCGGCATGCGGCTTTGCGGCGCAAATCATCCAAAAACAGCGGCTTATGTGCCGGATCAGTTGCGGCGGCACGCGGCAGCCTGCAATCGGCCGTGCCCGGCCGGCGTCCAGCGCTTACAATCGCCGCCTTGCCATCAACTCAGGAGCGCTACGCGATGTGGTTCCGCCAGCTTGCCCTCTTCCGCCTCGACCCCAGACAGCTGCCCGATTTCGACAAGCTCGAAACCGCCCTGGCCCGGCATCCGTTCGCCACGTGCGGCGGGCTGGACTGGTACAGCGACGGTTTCGTCCCCGCCGCACCGCACAAGCCGGACCAGATGCTGGCCCGCGCCGGCGGTGCCGCGCTGGTGACGCTGAAGCGCGAGGACAAGGTGCTGCCGGCCGCCGTGGTGCGTGACTTCGTCGAACGCCGCGTGGCCGAGATCGAGGAAAAGGAACTGCGCCAGGTCGGTCGCAAGGAAAAGAAGGAACTGCGCGAGACGGTCGAGGACGATCTGCTGCCGCGCGCGTTCACCAAGAGCGGTCGCAGCCGCTGCTATATCGATCCGCAATCCGGCTGGCTGGTCGCCGATGCCGGCGGGACCAAGGCCGAGAACCTGGTCAGCGCCATCCGCGAACAACTGCCGCCGTTCCCGGCCCGCCTGCCGCGCACGGCGCTGTCGCCGGCCACGGCCATGACCATGTGGCTGGCCGAAGGCGCACCGGACGGTTTCGAGCTCGACAGCGACTGCGAACTGAAATCGCCCGGCGATGATGGCGCCACCATCCGCTGCGCGCGCCAGGATCTGACCGCGCAGGAAGTCCGCCAGCACGTCGATACCGGCAAGCAGGTCACCCGCCTCGGGCTGATCTGGCAGGAACGCATCCGCTTCGTGCTGACCGACAAGCTGGAACTGAAACGGGTCCAGTTCCTCGACGTGATCGAGGACGAGGCCAGCCAGGCCGGCGACGACGCCGAAGCGCTGTTCGACGCCACCCTGCTGCTGATGGTCGGCGAGCTGCGCGGCCTGATCGGCGAGCTGATCGAGGCGCTCGGCGGTGAACTGCCGGTCGATGGCGAATCGTCACCGGCGCCAGCACCGGCACGGCCGGCGCCGGTCGTCACGCCGGCAGCGGCCCCGGCCGGAGACGCGTCGGTACCGCCGTGGGAATGACGGTACAACAATGAAAAAACCGCCGCGAGCAGCCCTCGCGGCGGTTTTTTCATCCGGGCCAGGTGGCCGGCTCAGTCGAACCAGTCCGCATCCGGCAGGCCGCCAAACACCTGGCGCAGGCCTTCTCCCCAGCCCCGGCTCAACTGGTGGAAATACGGGTCGTCTTCGCCGATGCGATGGGGAACCGCCGGCGCGAACGAGTCGGTGCGGTAGATCAGCATGTCGATCGGCAGCCCGACCGACAGGTTGCTGCGCACGGTCGAATCGAACGAGATCAGCGTACATTTGGCGGCTTCTGCCAGCGGCGTGCGGTAGTGCAGCACCCGGTCGATGATCGGCTTGCCGTACTTGGCCTCGCCAATCTGGAAATAGGGCGTGTCCTCGCTGGCCTCGATGAAATTGCCCTGCGGGTAAACCTGAAACAGGCGCGTGACCTCACCCCGGATCTGCCCGCCGATCAGGAAACTGCCACCATAGTCGACGCCCTGGTCCAGCGTGGCATGCCCGGTACTGTCGCGCGCCATGACCTCCCGGATGGTGCTGCCCAGCAGGCTGGCCGCGTCATACATCGATGCCACGTTCATCAGGTTCGGCCCGTCATGGCCCAGCCGCTGGCGCAGCAGGCTGATCACGCTCTGGGTAGTCGCCAGATTGCCCGAGTTCAGCAGCACCAGCAGGCGCTCGCCGGGCGCCTCGAACACGGTCATCTTGCGGAAGGTGGAAATGTGGTCGATACCCGCATTGGTCCGCGAATCCGAGGCAAACAGCAGGCCGGCTTCCAGCCGCATGGCTACGCAATAAGTCATGGCGATCGTGTACAGGAAAATCGTTTGGAGGGCATCACTGTAGCCTGTCGGCTCCGGTCTGCCACGCGCTTTTACTGATCTGCTGCCGACGACACCACCCGGGCCGCGATATGCATGATTTCATCGCCGCCGCCGACCCGCATGCCGCGCACCGGGCAGGCATCGAGATAGTCGAGCCCGACCGCCAGCTTCACATGCCGGCCGGCAGCCAGGCACAGATTGCTGGCGTCGTAGCCCAGCCAGCCGCCGTCCATCCACAGCTCGGCCCAGGCATGGCTGGCGACATGCTCGATATCGGTGGCCAGATAGCCGCTGACGTAACGCGCCGGCACGCCGAGCCGGCGCGCGCAGGCAATCATCGCGTGGCTGTGGTCCTGGCACACGCCCAGCCGGCCGGCGAACGCTTCTGCCGCCGAAGTGGCCGCATGGGTCACGCCCGGCGTATACGGCATGTGCTCCGCCAGCGCCACCATCAGGTGCTCGAAGCCCCGGCGGCGATCGGCCATCACCGCACCGGCAAATCCGGCGGCGAAACCGGACAGCGCGGCATCGGCAAGGCTCAGCGGCGTATCGCGCAGGAACACCTCGGGCGGCAACCGGTTGTCGGTTTCGACATCCGCCTCGCGATCGTCGGTCTCCACCGTGCCGACCGCGCGCAGGTGGATGTCGACATGCGGCACGTCGAGCGTCAGCACATGCAGCGTATTGCCGTAGGCATCGGTCCCCGCTTTCGCCCGCGCCGGCAGCTCCAGCCGCCAGTCGAGTACGCGCACGCGCGCCGAGGAGCGCGGCGTCAGCCGCAGATACTGGATGCTGCGCCGGACCGGGTGGTCGTAGCGGTAAATCGTGTCGTGTTCGATGGCCAGCTTCATGACGGGCTCCCGGCAGAAAAGGAATCGGAGCGGCGTGCGCGGCCGCGCATCAGCCGGCTTCCAGATAGGCGGTCTGGATCGCTTCGCCGAGTTCGGCCGAACGCGCCAGGAAACCGGTCAGCCATTCGTGCAGTCCCTCGGCCAGGATCTCGTCAACCGCCCCGTACTCGAGGCTGATCGCCAGTTGCCCGGCCAGTTGCTTGGCAATGCGGCCGGCATCTTCCCCGCCCTGCCCGCCCCTGACCTCGGCCAGGTTGGACCAGATTTCGGCATAGCAGGCGCGCAGCGAACGCGGCACGTCCGGACGCAGGATCAGCAGTTCGGTCACCCGCCGTGCATCCAGGCTGTCGCGATAGGCAGCGTGATAGGCCTCGAACGCCGACAGCGAACGCAGCAGCGCACTCCAGGCGTAGAAGTCCGGTGCGCTGTCCTCGGCGGCTTCGGCCACCAGATGCGACTTCACGTCCAGCAGCCGCGCAGTATTGTCGGCTCGCTCGATAAAGATGCCGAGACGGATAAAGCAGAAGGCGTCATTGCGCTGCAGGGTGCCGTGCGTCGCGCCGCGGAACAGGTGCGAGCGCTCCTTCACCCAGTCGAAAAACGACGACACGTTCGGCACGCCGCGCGCGGGCAGCGTACGGCCTTCGAGCCAGGTGGCATTGATCGCCTCCCACATTTCCGCCGTGATCTGGCCACGCACCGCATGGGCGTTTTCGCGCGCGGCCTTGATGCAGCTGAGCACCGAGGACGGGTTGTCCAGATCCAGCGCCATGAAGTCGAACAGCCGTTCGACGTCCAGTTGAACCTGCTTGGCCTCGAAGGCCTGCAGCGAGCCGGTCACCACCAGCGGCGCATTCAGTTCGATGCCGCTGCCGCGCGATTGCGGCAGCAGCGACAGCGAGTGGGTGACATCAAGCATGCGCACCAGATTTTCGGCGCGCTCCAGGTATCGGCTCATCCAGTAGAGCTGGGCAGCAGTGCGCGAGAGCATGGGATCGGTTCCGTAGTCTTTAGAGGGAGGGGCCGGATTCCAGCACCCAGGTGTCCTTGGTGCCGCCGCCCTGTGACGAGTTCACCACCAGCGAACCGGCCTTCAGCGCGACCCGGGTCAGCCCGCCGGCCACCATCGAAATCTCGCGGCCGGTCAGCACGAACGGTCGCAGGTCGATATGGCGTGGCGCGATGCCGCTGTCGACAAAGGTCGGGCAACTCGACAGGCACAGCGTCGGCTGGGCAATGTAATTGGCCGGTGCGGCTTCTATCCGGCGGCGGAAATCGTCGATTTCCTGCCGGGAGGCCGCCGGGCCGACCAGCATGCCGTAGCCGCCGGCACCATGGACTTCCTTCACCACCAGCTCGGGCAGGTGGGCCAGCACGTGTGACAGGTCTTCTGCACGCCGGCACTGCCAGGTCGGCACGTTGTACAGAATCGGCTCCTCGCCAAGGTAGAAGCGGATCATGTCCGGCACGAACGGATAGATCGACTTGTCGTCGGCCACCCCGGTGCCGATCGCATTGGCCAGGATCACCGTGCCCTGACGATAGGCGGACAGCAGTCCCGGCACGCCAAGCATCGAGTCACTGCGGAAGGCCAGCGGGTCGAGAAAGGCGTCGTCGATGCGACGGTAGATCACGTCGACCCGCTGCGGCCCCGCCGTGGTGCGCATGAACACGCCGTCGTCGTTGACGAACAGGTCCTGGCCCTCGACCAGCTCAACCCCCATCTGCTGGGCCAGGAACGCATGCTCGAAGTAGGCCGAGTTGTACGGCCCCGGCGTCAGCACCACCACCGTCGGCGCCTCGACCTGGCTTGCATGGCGCAGCGTGTTCAGCAGCAGGGTCGGATAGTGCTCGACCGGGGCGACCGGATAGCGGGCGAACAGCTCCGGGAACAGCCGCATCATCATCTTGCGGTTTTCCAGCATGTAGCTGACGCCGGACGGCACGCGCAGATTGTCTTCCAGCACGTAGTAGCCACCGTCGGCGTGACGGATCAGGTCCACCCCGGCGATATGGGTATAGATGTCGTGCGGCAGGTCCAGCCCCTGCATCGCCGGCTGGTACTGGGCATTGGCAAACACCTGCTCGGCCGGAATCAGCCCGGCGCGAACGATGTCATGGTCGTGATAGATGTCGTACAGAAAGCGGTTCAGCGCACTGACCCGCTGGCGCAGGCCGGCTTCCAGCATCCGCCACTCGTCGGCCGGCACGATACGCGGCACGGTGTCGAACGGGATCAGCCGCTCGGCGCCGGCTTCGTCGCCGTAAACGGCAAAGGTGATCCCGGCCTTGTGGAACAACAGATCGGCTTCGGCATGCTTGTCCGCCAGCCACTGCGGCGTATGCGCATGCAGCCAGTCGGCAAACGGCTGGTAGTGCGGGCGCACGGCGCCCGAGGCAAGCAGCATTTCGTCGTAATGCGCCGGTGCCGGCAAGGTAAGCGCGTGCATGGCTGCTCCCGTGTCTGATTCGCCGCAGGGGTGCGGCGTACGCTCCACGCAGACGCAAATGCCGTGCCAGCACGGCGGTTACGCACGGGAAGACGCTGTCAGATCATCATAGATGGCAGCCGGGCCTGACCTGCGCGCGGCGCCTGCAGTCAGTGCGCGGCGCGCTCGAACAGGGTCAGGTGTTCCGACGTGTCACCCTCCTGACTGCCTCGCCAGAACAGCGCCCAGCCCGATGGTAGCGGCATCGGCGCGCCCCGGGTTTCGGCCAGCAGCTAGCGGCAGTACTACCAGTCTGGCAGCAATCGGTTCAGATAGCGCCGTGTCCGGCAAGCGGGCAGCAGCACCGGCAGCAGCACGCTGCTCAGGGCAAAGATCGCCGGAATGAACAGCCCCTTGCTCATCGCGGCCATGCCGACCCCCAGCCCCAGCCAGACCGCATCACGCCGGCGCACAGCGCAACGTCGGTAAACAGGTCGTGCACGTGCTTGATCATGCCGACCGAGCCAAGGTACAGCGCCAGCGTCATCAGCACCCGCCGGTCAGTCAGTCGTGCGGCGGCAAACGAGGCCCGGGCAAACAGCACGACAAAGACCGCTGCCAGCCCGGTGTAAAAGGCACTGGCCAGCCGCGCAGCGTCATGCAGCGGCAGGACAGGCTGAAGCCAGTGGGCAAACAGCGTTGCCGTCCAGTAATACAGTGGCGGTTTTTCCAGAAACGGCTGGCCGGCATTGGTTGGCACCAGCAATTGCCCGCTTTCGACCATATGCTGAATGATGCCGAAGCTGTAGGCCTCGTCCTGTTTCCAGGGGGTATGGCCAAGCGTGCCGGGCAACAGGCAGACCAGCAGGGCGCACAGCAGCCCGATGGCCAGCGGCCAGGACAGCGTGAGCCAGCCGCCCGTCCGCCATGTGTCGCGGACGGGGGAAGGGATGGCGGCAATGGGGGAGCGGAAAACAGTCGGGCTCGAGCTCATGGCTGGGCAGGTCGCAAACAACAGTATTCGTGTCATTTTGCCCGACAGCAATTAGTGCTCAATGAGCGCTTTCATGCTGGCCGGCCCGGTTTTTTCCGCCAGGCGGAATTCGGCTGAAATAACAAATATCGCTAAATACCCAGATAGCAAATGTCGATATGATGTGCATGGGCAGAGACGCACCGGCCCGGACAGCAGGCCCGATCGCGAAGGAACGCCCTCCCCTTCGACACGGGGCCTGTCGCGCAGGCCGAAATAACGAACAGACAAGCTCGGTCCCGGAGACGCAAACGTGTTCACCCCCTTAGTCAAACTGGCAGGCAAGCTCAGGCGCGGCGCCCTGGCCTCGGCCGAACTGCAGGCGCTGGCGCAGGCCATCGATGCCGTGGTCAGCATTGACAGCCGAAACCGGATCACCTTCTTCAACGCGGCGGCTGAAAAGCTTTGGGGTTACCGTCGCGACGAGGTGCTGGGCCGGAACGTCAGTCTGCTGGTACCGTCCGACATCCGCCCGGTCCACGATTCGCTGATCAACCGCAACCGGGATACCGGTGTCGACCGCATTGTCGGCACCCGGCGCGAAATCCGCATCGAACGCAAGGACGGCTCCACGTTCTGGGGCAGCATGTCGCTGTCCAAGGTCCGGCTCGGCAAGAAAATCACCTATACCGCTTTCATCCGCGACGTCAGTGCCGACGTGCAACTGCGCGAAGAACGTCACCTGCTGTCCCTGGTTGCCCATGAAACCGACAACGCGGTCATCATCTGCGACGGGAACATGCAGATCCAGTTCGTGAACCGTGGTTTCACCACGCTGTTCGGCTACCAGCTGGAAGAAGTGCGCGGCAAGCGGCCGGCCCATCTGCTCGCCGGCCCGGAAACCGACCGGGAAACGCTGGAACGGGTCAGTCAGGCTGCCCTGCGCCCGGAGAGCATCTATGAAGAACTGCTGCTGTACGGCAAGCAGGGCGATGCCACCTGGGTCTCGACCGTGGTCAATCCGACCATCGGCAAGGATGGCCGTCTGCAGCATTCGATCTCGGTACTGACCAATATTTCGGAAACCAAGCAACTGCAGCTGCTGCAGGACAGCATCCTGGAAGCCGTGGCCTGCGGGCTGCCGGTCAGCGAAGTGGCCGAGCGCATCTGCCTGCAGGTCGAGCGCATTGCACCGGACGTGATCGCCTCGGTGGTACGCATCGACAAGGAAGGCTGTATCCGCCCGCTGGCCGCACCCAGCCTGCCGGACAGCTATATACAACTGCTCGACGGTCTGCCGATCGGCCCGAATGTCGGCTCCTGCGGCACGGCCGCCTTTCGTGGCACCCCGGTCATCGTGTCGCAGATCGACACCGATCCGCTGTGGGCCGATTACAAGCACCTGGCCCTGCCGCTGGGGCTGCAGGCATGCTGGTCGATTCCGATCAAGGCGCGCGACGGACGGGTGGTCGGCACCTTCGCCCTGTACTACCGCAAGCAGGCGCGGCCTTCGCAGTTCCAGCATCGCATCATCGATGCCTGCGTCTACCTGTACGCGCTGGCGCTGGAGCGCGAGGAAGCCAATGCACGCATCCTGACCCTGGCGCTGTACGACGAACTGACCGGCCTGCCGAACCGCTGGTTCCTGCGCGAGAAACTGGATCAGGCCATTGCCCGGACCCGTGAACGCGGCTCGCAGATGGCGTTCCTGTTTCTCGATCTGGACCGCTTCAAGCACATCAACGACTCGCTGGGCCACCCGATCGGCGATCGCCTGCTGCAGGTCGTCGCCCAGCGGCTGAAACAGCACGCGCAACAGGACTGGATCCTCGGCCGCTTCGGCGGTGACGAGTTCGTGCTGGTCCTGCCCGACTGCGGCGCCGAACGGGCCGGCAGCGAGGTTGAGCGCCTGCTGGCCTGCATGGTCGAACCGGTCCGTATCGACGACCATACCATCACGACGTCGGTCAGCATCGGCATCAGCCTGTTTCCGCATGATGGCGACGATATCGACACCCTGTTCAAGCATGCCGACATGGCCATGTACCAGGCCAAATCGGCCGGACGCGGCACCTTCCGCTTCTTCAGTCATGACCTGAACCGCCGTGCCCAGGACCGGCTGACGCTGGAAACCGCACTGCGCGTGGCCATCAGCACCCGCCAGCTGACCCTGCACTACCAGCCCCAGGTCCGGCTCGGCGATGGCTCGCTGTACGGGGTGGAAGCGCTGGCGCGCTGGCAGCATCCGGCCCACGGGACCATTTCGCCGGCGCAATTCGTGCCGCTGGCAGAGGAATGCGGGCTCGGCGACGCACTGGGCGAATGGGCGCTGGACGAGGCCTGCAGCCAGTTGTCGCACTGGCGTCGCCTGCGTCTGCCCGTGCCGTCGGTCTCGGTCAATCTGTCGCCACGGCACTTCCGCAGCATCAAGCTGGTCGAGCTGGTCAGCGACACCCTGCGCCGCCACGGACTGTCGGCCTGCGACCTGCGGCTGGAACTGACCGAAGGGGCCATGCTGGATACCCGCTCGGAAACCCGGGCCACCCTGGCCGCCATCCGTGCGCTGGGCATCCAGCTGGCCATGGATGATTTCGGGACCGGCTATTCCAGTCTCAGCCAGCTCGGTCAGCTGGCCATCGACGAGCTGAAGATCGACCGGGGCTTTATTCACCAGCTGGAAGAAAGCGCGCGCGCCCGCACGCTGGCATCCGGCGTGATCCGCATCGGCACCGGTCTGAACCTGACCCTGGTCGCCGAAGGGGTGGAAACCGAGTACCAGCGCCGCTTTCTCGAAGAACACGGCTGCCAGATCGTGCAGGGCTACCTGCTGGCCCGCCCGCTGCCGCCGGAACAGCTGGAAGCGTGGATCAGCGAACGGGAAGCCCTGACAGCGGCCCGTCAGCCATCGGCGGCGTAGCGGGCAAAAAAAGCCCGGCCAGATGGAATCATGGCCGGGCCAACCTCGGAGCAGTCCGCTACAGCAGACGCCATACTGCCAACAGCAGCGCCGTGATCGACGCCGTCGTGCCCAGCAGCCAGCGCGGCAGTCTCGCCTGGGGGACGAAACCGACGCCGCGCACAAACCCCGCGCTCATCGACCAGAACACCAGCAGCGCGGCCACATGGTCGGCGCGGCCGTCGTGATCGGCCAGCAGGGCGGGACAAGCCACCGTCACCAGCATGATCGACACGGCCAGCAGCAACAGCGGCAGCTGCATGCCGGGTTCCGGCGCCGACGGCGCATCGGCATGTTCAGTCATCGTCACTTGCCGAAGCCGGGGCCAGCGACGCCTGGCGTGCGTCCTCGTACTCCCCCCACATCGCATTGAGAATGGCGAGCAGCACGGCAAAACCGATGCCAAGTGTCCAGGCGAAATACCACATGACGAATTCTCCTTCAGAAGTGGCAGTGGCTACCGCCACCGCCGATGGATTCGGGATGGCCTGCCGCCCGGCCCTGCGGGTCGGCAAGCCACTCGGCCAGCGCACTGGCAGGCAGCGACTGCGCACTGATCACGGTCCGGATGCCGTGGCGGGCCAGGCCCTGCACCAGCCCGGCCCCCACTCCGGCCGTGATCAGCACCTCGATGCCCGCGAGCGGATGCGATGACCAGTCCCCGCCCTGCATGCTCTCGCGCAGGGTCTGGCTGATATCCAGTTCCACCGACCGGAAGCGCTCTCCGTCAGTGAGCAGAAAGTGACGGCAGCGGCCGGCATGGGCGCTGAGCGTCCGGCGGTTCTGGCAGGTCAGGGCAATGTGCATTCCGCCTCCTCAGTAGGCACTGTGATCGTGCTCGCGCACATAGGCGGCGGTGACCTTGCCGCGCATCACGCTGTAGGCCCAGCGCGTATAGACGATGATGGTCGGCATGAAGATCAGCGTCGCCACCAG
>NZ_QLTJ01000030.1:0-15339 GCF_003269145.1 Microvirgula sp. AG722
TCAGTGGCACGAACAGAAAATGGTACATCGCCGTCGCGGCAAACTGCAGCCGGGACAGGTCGACCACACTATCAATTGGCATGTATTTCTCCTTGATTGCGGGCAGCATTGAAAGGGGTATGAAATTGATCATTCATCCCCTCTGGCGAGATATCAATGGAGAGCGGTTCCATAAAACCCGACCAAAGGATATAGAGGAAGATCAATTTGATAACGACGACAGCAATCAGCTCACGCAACAATTTCCGATCAGCCATAGCCTCCCCCCTTCAATATCTTCCTGATGATTTAACCATACCGTTCATATGGTTAAATTTTCCTCGCATCAAAGAGAATTGAAAATGTGACACATTGACGCAATGTGCATAAAACCTGGGACATATCCCGATACCCCGGGTTTGTAAAGTGTCAAAACGTCACATGAGATAATTTGTCGCAGCGGTAATATTTTACTTGAATGGATCGGCAAAGCGGGGATCTGTAATAAAGTTACGATCGGTCAGTGTTTCAAGAAAGGCAAGCAAATCCATGACTTCGTCGTCATCAATGGCGAACCCTTCAATAAACTGGCTGCGCAGAGGATTGGGCGGTTTCCCGTCATAAACGGCCCTTCCCTTTTTCGCATAATGGCTTTTAATGACTGCTGCCAGCGTTGGAATGGACCCATCGTGCATATAGGGGGCCGTCAGGGTGATGTTGCGCAGCGAGGGGGTCCGGAACTTTCCCTCATCCCCGGCCTCACCGGTAAATTCACGCAACCCATGCCCGTTGGCGGGATAAGCGCCATTGCCATCCAGGTTGTACAACCCATCGTTGTGAAAACCGATCTCGGGAAATCCGGACCGCGCATGCTGGATATTGTCGGTAAAGTTCAGCCCGCCGTGGCAGTGATAACATTCGAGCCGCTCACCGAAGAACAGCGCCTCGCCCCGTTTTGCGGAATCCGAAATGGCGTTCGCCTCTCCGGCATATTTGTAGCGGTCATATGGCGCATTGAACGACAGCAAGGTCCGCTCGAATGCCGCAATCGCCCTGGTGATGGTGGACAGGCTGATCTCGCCTGTGGACTCCGGAAAGGCTGACCTGAACAGGGCCGGATAGTCCTTGTCTTCCCGCAGCAGTTTCAGCAGCAGTTCTTCACGCCCCGCCATGCCCATTTCGACCGGATGGTCTCCGAATATCGGCACCAGCGCCTGGGTTTCCAGTCGCTTCAGGTTCGGATTTGCCCAGGTCAGTACCGGCAGATATGCGACATTGGCCAGCGCCATGGCATTCTTGAAGCCCGGCTCGCCATTCACGCCGGTCGGCACGACCTTGCCATCGGTAAACGCCCGCTTCTGCTCATGGCAACTGGCACAGGCCATCGAACCATCAGCAGAAAGACGCTTGTCATAGAACAGATAGCGGCCCAGCTCGACCTTGGCCACGCTCATCGGATTGTCCGCCGGCACAACCGGGGTTGGCACCCAGGCTGGCAAGTGCCAGTCATACGGGGAGGGACTTGCCGCACCCGTCAGCATCATGACGGTTCCGGCCACGCCCAGGATTGCAGCCGCCATTTTCCAGCCTGGCTTTTTCATCCCTTACCTCGCACTGAACACGCGCTGTGTGCCAGCGGGACGGCCGGCAAATGGCAAACCGAATGCCCCCATCACCCCGGTGCAGTCGGCATCGTCCGGCGCCGCCATGCAGCCGGGCGCGGTGCCTGCCGTCTGCTTGACGATATCGCTGTCTGCCAGCAGGCTGGCCAGATCAAGGCTGACGACATGGCGTTCGACATCGAAGGGCGACAGGAACACCGCCACCCGGTTGGAATTGGCGCAGGAGGTCGCCGGCGAGGTGCGTGACACCGCCTTGCATTCCGTGCTGCCCAGATGGACCGGGAAGCCCGCCGGCGCCGGACTCGCATTGCGGCGGTCGCGTGCCGGCCCGTCGGTGATCATGTCGAGCTTGAAGAACTTGTAACCTGCCTGCCAGCTCCAGAACATGGCGGTCAGATTCAATGGTGACGGCGCCAGTGTGGTATCGGCATGGTTGAGGTCGAATGGCAACCCGACAGTAAACCGCAGCGCCCGGTAGTCCCCCGGCGGCACCGTGCCCCCCACCACGGTATGCATGCCGGGATTCCCGTTGCGACACGGGCCGCTGCCGTTCTCGAAATCGAGCAGCACCACATCACGGTATTGCCACAGGCCATCCTGGTCGAGTTGCAGCGGTGTAGCCCGGCCGCTTGCATCGAGCAGCTCAATGGCCGTGACATAGAAGCGCAGATCGGACGGCGTGATGCGCGAGTGGTTTGCCCCCTGATTGTCATAACTCTTGCCACAGGCAAACGGTTGCTCACCGATGCGAGCATCAAAATGCAGCGCCACCCGCTGCCGGGGTTTGACCGGAGCAAGACTGGAGCAGGCCGTGGCCAGCAGTACAACAAGGGCCATGATGGCGGATAGTCGTTTCATGATGTTCTTCAGAATGCGGAGCTGAATGCAATTTTGACGTTGCGCCCGGTCTCCACCGTCTTCGCATACACGTTGCTCGACTGGTAGGAGATGTAGCGCTGGTCAAAGACGTTGCCGATGCTGAAATCGATGCGCGATTTCCTGGCCCATTCCGGCGACCAGCTCAGATAAACATCGTTGACACCGTAGCCTGCGGTACGCCTCAGGGCGGTGGCATCGTAATCCTGGGCAGCAACGAAGCGGCCATTCCACATCAGGGTCACGCCGGTGCTGCCAAGCACTTGTTTTAGCTGAATATTCAGGCTGTCCGGCGGGGAGAACAGGTTGGCATCACTATTGGCATCTACCACCCGGATCCGGCTATAGGCAGCATTGAACTCAAGCAGGCCCTTCTTGTAGCGCAATTCAATCTCGCCCCCGGTCCGCCTGGCATCCTGAATATTCTGAGCCTGCTGAATCACCCCGCGCCCGGCAAAGGGGGCGGTACGGATATAGGAACCAATGACAGTATTGGAGATCAGATCCGACACCCGGGAGACAAAGGCGGAGATCTTGATGCGCAGCGAATCCTCGGCGGCCAGGACACTGCCCTGCGTATAGGCCGCCCCCATTTCAAAGGTCCGGTCGGTTTCCGGCTTGAGGTTGGTATTCGGCGCAAAGTTGAACAGGTAATTTCGCCCGGACAGGCTGGTGTACATCTCGGTCAGCGATGGTGCACGGAACGCCTCGCCATAGCTGGCATAGATACGGGTCGACGGACTGGCCTGCCAAGCGAGAGAGAGTTTCGGCGACACATGACTGTCACTGCTGTCGCTATTGCTGTTGTCGGCCGAGGTGCGATAACGGTCCGCCCGCAGGCTCGGCGTCAGTCGCCAGGCCTCGCCCAGAGCGATTTCATCCTGCATGAAGAGACCATAAACCTCCTGCCGGCCATTCGGGATGACTGGATTCGGCGAGCCGGAGCTGGCAGCAGATTGCTTGTCTTCGTAGTAGTCGACACCGTAAGTCAACCGATGGCCGATCCCGGCTCCCTCGAAGCGCAGCGTGTCCTGAATGCTTGCGCCCAGGGTTTCGGTTTCACTGTTCGTTGCCGCCAGTGCCGGAAATGTCGGATTTCTTTGCGCACTGCGCTTCAGCCGGGTCTGGTAAAGCGTGACATCAATGTCGTTCGCCCCGGTCTCATCCAGCGAAGTGAGCTTGAAAATCGCCTGATCCTGCCGAGTCCGGTTGGCCTGGACCGGGATACTCGATGGTGTACCGAGGGAGCTGTCCGTCTGCGGATTATTCGGTCGCAGGCTGTTCTCTTCATAGCTTTGATACGACAACTGCAAACGCAGCCAGTCGTTCGGCTGGTAACCGAACTTGAGCAGTCCATTGTCGGCATGGCCGTCATTGGGCTTGAGGTAATCCCCGCCGCCCTGACGGATGCGTCCCCAGTCGGCGTAACCAATGGAAACCAGTGCGTCGAATGCCCCGCTTTGCCCATAGGCCCGTGCATTGTAATGCTGCGAGAGGTCGGCTGAAGCAAAGCCTGCCCGCACATCCGCACCGGTACTCTGCCCGTCCGCCAGCAGGTCGCGCGCCGATACGGTCCTGAACGCCATGACCCCGCCCAGGCCACCACTGCCGTACAGTGACGAGGTCGAACCACGCACCACTTCCGCTGCTGCGAGCTGGTAAGGATCGATATAGATAGGTGAGCTCAGTGACGATGCATCATTGATCCGGGCGCCATCGACCAGCATCGTGATCTCTCTACCCGAATAGCCGCGAATAGTCGGAATCTGTGCTGCAGACCTTGGCCCCCCGCCAAAGTCGACATTCGGCAGACGCTTCATGACGTCGGACACGGCATAGGCTTGCGACGCTTCAAAATCCTGTGCCGTCACTTGGCTAACCGATGCCGGCAGGTGATCGAGGCGATTGGGAGTACGTGTCGCCGAGACGACAAAAGGCGCCAGTTCTGTCACTTCACCAGTAGCCAGCTCCGCAGCCCGGGCCTGCAATGCGCAAAGAAAAGAAAAAGGCAGGACTGCCAGCGGAAGAAATTCACGTTTCATGCCTTTGTCCTAATCAAACAAAGCCGTGATTAGACAGCCTGCAGACAGGTTTGAGCAATGCGACAGATTACCGCACCAGCATGAAAAAAGCAGGTGTAAAAGCCTACGCCAGACTCGTCAAAGAAGCCGGCCCACGCAGCGTAAGCTTTTGTTTTCGGCAACCATCAGGGCCCAATAGACAACCAGAAAAATCAAGCCTGGCTAACACTAATGCTGGCATCAGACTGCCTACGCCCACCAAACTGTGGACAATCAACTATTCAATGCTAATTGATCCGATCAGCGTAAACGCCCGGTCAACCCCTGTTGACGCACGCCCTTACCCCGCAGCCGACCAGCGATGCGGCATCAGTTCCGCTATCCGACTCTGCTTCCAGCTCGGCAGGCGCGTGATCACATCCCGCAAATACGCATACGGGCCATGCCCGTTCAGCCGGGCCGACTGGATCAGGCTCATGATTGCGGCCGCCCGTTGGCCGCTGTGCAGGAAGCCGGCAAACAGCCAGTTCGAGCATCCGACCGCCCACGGCCGGATCTGGCTCTCGGCCCAGTTGTTGTCAATCGGCACGTCGCCGTCTTCGAGGTAGCGCGTTAGCGCTTCCCAGCGCCTGAGGCTGTAACCGATCGCACGTGCGGTCCCGCAGTCGTCGGGTACGCGTTGACGCTGCGTCAGCAGCCAGCGATGCAGGGTGTCGGCCAGCGGTCGCGCCTGTTGCGGGCGCAGGGTCTGTCGGTCGTCTGGCGACAAGTCAGCGGCTTCGCACTCGATGCCATACAGAGCGCCGAACAGTTCCAGAGCCTGCCCGGCGATCTGGCTCTGGTGCTGCTGGTGCAGGTCGTGGAATTTGCGTCGGGCGTGCGCCATGCAGCCCAGTTCGGTGATGCCGGCTGCAAATCCGGCCTTGTAGCCGGCATAGTCGTCGGTCACCAGTTTGCCGCGCCAGTCCTGCAGGAAGCTGCGGCTGTATTCGCCGGCGCGACCGGGGGTGAAGTCGTAGACCACAGCGCGCAGGGCAGCATACGCGGTCGGGGTATACGCCCACAGGTAGGCGCGCTGCGTCTTGCCGGTGCCGGGGTTGAGGGTGGACTTGCCCCCGTACCTCATGACACCCGTTCCCGCCTCAGGTTGAAGAAATCGCCAGCCGTCGGAACTCCCGGGGGGACCGGTAGCCCAGCGCGCTGTGCGGGTGGTGCTCGTTGTAATGGACAAAGGCCTGCGCCAGGTTCGCCAGTGCGGTTTCCCCGTCCGGCTTTAGCATGAAGGCGATGTAATCCCGCTTCATCGTCCGGACGAAGCTCTTCGCCATCCCGTTGCTCTGCGGACTGCATACCGGGGTCGTCACCGGCTCCACTCCGATCTCCCGGGCAAAGCGGCGGATCAACTGTTTAGTCTAGGCGGGATGCGGTGTCCTGTCGTTCGGGGGGCTCATCCAGGTAGAAGCAGGCGCAAAGATTGGGGGGACCTCCGCGTACAAAGTCAGCATACATCTCGCGATAAATCTGGTAGCACTCGCCTGACCACCTCCATCAAATATTCACAATAACGCACACCAATCTCCAACTGATCCATTCAGACTGGCGATTATGGTTGCTGGACGCCCTTCTGCATGGATATGAATAAGCTTCACGAAGAGTGGGCGCTGGGTGATGAGGCTTTTAGACGATACGTTATCGCACAAGCATATCCAGAGCAGCAGCGCTGCATCGAGGAAGAACTAACCATTCGTCAATAGCGCCATGTTCATATTGATTTCACTGAATTTGGAGTGCACCTTAACTTTATTTCACTGCATTAACTAAATGTAATAAAAACGCAGTACAGCGTAAAAAAGTTCAGGGGTGGCACCGGTTATCTGCATCCCAAAAAAACTGTTATGACACTGACGGAAAGGGCCTGTGGGACATGCGTGTATTGTTAATCGATGATAGCCAGACGAATGGGGGTACCATCATGCGGGAGCTGCAGGAAGCCAGTTATGCGGTGGACCGAGCGTGTGATGGAAATACGGGTCTGACGCTGTTCAGCCTCCAATTATACGAAATGGTACTGGTCGACCTCGATTTACCTAAACAGGATGGTCATAACGTGCTACGTAGCTTGCGGCAGCGCAATCCCCAGATGCCAATTCTGGTAATTTCAGTCAGCAGTAAGCCCGACGATATTGAAAAAGGGCTAGACCTTGGTGCCGACGACTATGTCCGCAAACCAGTCGAATTTCGCGAACTACTGGCGCGTATGCGTGCTGTAGCTAGGCGCCGGGCCGGCTCGGCTACTCCTATCCTCTCAAATGGCGAAATCAGTCTTGATCCAGCGACCCATGAGGTCTGTTATCGCAGGCAGACGCTGCGCATGACCAGCCGCGAGTTCGCGCTACTTCAGGCTCTGATGCAACGCCCTGGCACCCTCCTTTCCCGAAGTGATATTGAACGGCGTCTTTACAGTTGGGATCAGGAAGTGGACAGCAATGCTATCGACTTTCTGATCCACTCCATTCGCAAGAAGCTTGGTGCTGACATCATTCAAAATCGACGTGGAATTGGCTGGATGGTAAAAAAATTGATGAATTTCATTTCGCCACATAAGCACACATTTCTTCATATACTTCAGGATAACCATTCTCATTTTACGGTTAGCAAGATAACCAGAGGCTATAAAGATCAAGCACACCATGCAAGCAGAATTTACAGTGACACCCAAAGGCCTGAGCCAGGTTCACCTACTCGGCCCCCTATATGAATTTCACATAAAACCAATATAGTTATTGCCCTATTATCTAGCCGAAGCTTCCCACAATAACTGGGCAAAACCTACTCAGGTTAAAATGACACAGCTTACGTGCCGCAAAGTCTCGCATTGCACCTTGAACGTACTGGCGGCCAGCCGGCAGGCAGTGCTGCCAACCCATTTTCAATTCTGCTGTATATTATTCGGCCACGTCAGCATGAACTGTGTCCCTCCGCTTGCGGTTGCACAGCAACAGGCCTGCCCACCATGGGCTTGCGCGATGGCAGCGACGACCGCCAGCCCCAGGCCACTGCCCCCTGCATTTGAGCGTGTTGCCTCTGCGCGTCGGAAGGCCTGAAAGACATGCGGTGCAATATCACTTGAAATGCCCGGCCCCTCATCTTCGACACACAAGCTGCACCGTCCATTCTCCTGGCAGGTCCGAATCCGGATTGCCCCCGGAACCGCGTGCTGCCGGGCGTTCTCCAGCAGCGCCAGCAGCGCTTGCCGAATTCGGCCCGGATCACAAGATACGCGGCTCTCATCAAGGTTCAAGACGGGATGCTGGCCCGCTGCCAGCAAGGAATCGGAACACAATTCCACAACGGACCTGATCTCGGCGGCGAGGTCTGTCTCCTGCCACTGAAGGTTGAGGTGACCGCTATGCATCAGGCTCACGACACGCAAGTCCTCGATCAACCGGGACAGACCTTCGACCTGGACCAGCAGGCTGCGGAACTGCAATGCATCCGGCATGAATACGCCATCGGCCAAGCCTTGCAGCCGCCCGCGCAGAATAGTGACGGGGGTGCGCAGTTCGTGGGCGATCGCGGCATTCCAGAAGATTTGCTCCTCGGTCGTGCGTTGCAGTTTGTCGGCCAGGGCGTTGAAGTCATCAGCCAGCAGTGCGGCTTCTCCCAGAGAATGATCGCTGGCCTCTACCCTGACACCAAGCTCGCCCTGAGCGACGCGGCGGATACCATCCGTGACGGAATTCAGCGGAACCAGAATGCGACGCGACAGATTGACAGCCACGGCAATGGCCAGGGCCAATGCGGCCAGGGTAGTGCCAACCATCCACCCCCATTCCGGTGCCGTTGGTATCAGGCCCTCCGAGGAGGATTCCTCCGGCCAGTATGTCACCCAGAAGTAGTAGAAGGCATACGACGTCAACTGGAACAACAATATAACGCCGAAGGCCATCGCCACCATGGACTGGGCGATTTGACGGCTCAAGCCGACCAGTTTCACTCGACACTCCAGAGTCGGTAGCCGACACCGCGAATGCCAACTGGAATGCCCATAACGCCCAGATCTTCAAGCTTCTTGCGCAACTTGCTGATATGGCTATCCACCGTGCGCTCCAGGGTGTCGCCTTCCGGCAAGCAGGCAGCCAGCAGTTCCGCGCGGCTGAACACCCGCCTGGGCGCACGCAACAGTTGTGTTAGCAGTTTGAATTCGGTCAGCGTCAATGCCAGGACATGGCGCTGCTTTCCCAGCTGGACGGTCGCTTCATGCGTGATCAGGTCGATCTCGAAAGGGGCCGCGCGCAGTACACGCTGATTCTCACGGTCGCCACGTGGCATGGAGCGGCGCAGCACTGCCTGCGTGCGCGCAACGACTTCAGCTGGATTGAACGGCTTGACGACATAGTCGTCGGCTCCAATACGCAGTCCCATCAGCTTGTCGATGTCCTGATCCATCGCTGTCAGCATGATGACGGGCGTATCACTGCTGTGGCGAATTTCGGTGAGTACTTTCCAGCCATCCACCCGAGGCATCTGCACGTCCAGCAAGACAAGGTCAGGCCTTAACGACTGGTGAAGTTCGATCGCCCGCTGGCCATCAGGTGCATGCGCGCTGCGCATCCCCGCGTGCGTCAGGTAGGCCGAGAGGATATCGGCAATTTCTGGCTCGTCCTCGGCAATCAGGATCAGGGCTTGTACAGCCGGGTCGCTATTGGCTTGCAACATCGAATTCAGCATTTCTGCATTTAACAGATCTGCATCTTACAGATTTATTTTTTTTTCTCCATCGGATCTCCATCGCTGCTCGGACAAACCCCGACTGTCCAAATGCAGAATCTGGTCTGTTTTGCCGGCAATTGACGGCCTGTTTATCAAGGAACCCATGAAGACCGTACCAAAAAGCATTGCAGGCCTCTGTGTCTTGGCTATGGCAGCGCTGACGGCTTGCAGTCCCTCTGCCCCACAGGAAAGCATACTCCCCGCTCCCCTGGTGTCCACGATGCCCCTGACGCCGACCCGCCTGGAACTGACCGAAGAACTGCCCGGCCGTGTCGCCGCCGTGCGCATCGCTGAAATTCGGCCGCAAGTCAGCGGCATCGTGCAGCGCCGGCTATTCGAGCAAGGCACCGAGGTTCGCGCGAACCAGCCACTCTTCCAGATTAATCCGGCGCCGTTCCGGGCCGACGTGGACACTGCCGCCGCAGCCCTGCAGCGGGCCGAGGCCGCGCTGGCGCGCGCACGCGTGCAGACCGCCCGCTTGCAGCCGCTGGTCGAGGCCGATGCGATCAGCCGCCAAGTCTACGACGACGCGGTGTCCCAGCGTGACCAGTCCGCAGCCGATGTGGCGCAGGCCCGCGCCACGCTGGCACGCCGCCAGCTCGACCTGAAATTCGCCACGGTGGAAGCCCCTATCCCTGGGCACATCGACCAGGCGCTCATTACTGAAGGCGCGCTGGTGGCCAGTAGCGACAGTACCCCGATGGCGCGCATCCAGCAGATCGACCAGGTTTATGTGGACGTGCGTCAACCCGCCTCCTCGCTCGACACGCTGCGCGAGGCGCTGACGACGCAGGATGCGAAAGCTGGCGCGGAAGGTTTGCCGGTGAAGGTGCTGCGCAGCAATGGCGACCCTTATGACGTCAAGGGCCGGATCCTGTTCTCAGGCGTAACCGTCGATGCCGGAACCGGCGACGTGCTGCTGCGCGTCCTGGTGGACAACCCCCGGCGGCAACTGCTGCCGGGCATGTTCGTGCGCGTGCGCGTACCGCAAGCCAGCTACGAGGCAGCGCTGACCATACCGCAGCAAGCGGTGGTGCGCGCGGGCGGGCAGCCGCAGGTCTGGGTGCTCGATGCGAGCAAGCACGTCAAGCGCACTACCGTGGAACTGGGCGAACTGATGGACAGACGCTACCGCATCCGCTCTGGATTGAGCGCGGGGCAGACGATCGTCGTCGAGGGCATGGAACGACTTTCCGACGGCATCAAGGTAAATCAGCAAGCGTGGAAAGCCTTTGATCCCGCCCTGGCCGCATCCACACGCTGAGTGACGAGGAGAATTTGCCATGCCCGGATTTTTCATCCAGCGCCCGGTCTTTGCCTGGGTCATCGCCCTGTTCATCATTCTGCTTGGCCTGATCGCCATTCCCCAACTGCCGATCGCACGTTATCCCTCCGTGGCGCCACCATCGGTCAGCATCAACGTCAGCTACCCGGGTGCCACACCGCAGACCATGAATGATGCCGTGCTCAGTCTCATCGAACGCGAGCTGTCCAGTGTGAAAAACCTGTTGTACTTCGAGTCCTCAGCCGATACATCGGGGGCGGCGTCGATCACCGCCACCTTCAAGCCGGGCACTGACCCTGAGCTGGCACAAGTCGATGTGCAGAACCAGCTCAAGGCCATCGAGGCGCGTTTGCCGCAGGTAGTGCGCCAGAACGGCCTGACCGTGGAGTCCGCCGCGTCCGGCTTCCTGATGATTGTCGGTCTGAAATCAGAAGACGGCCGTTTCGACGAAACCGCACTCGGCGACTACATGGCGCGTAACATCGTCGAAGAACTGCGTCGGATCGAAGGTGTAGGCAAGGTGCAGTTGTTCGGTGCCGAGCAGGCCATGCGGATCTGGGTCGATCCGGCCAAGCTGAATGCGTATGGTCTGTCAATCAATGACCTGACCACGGCGATCGGCCAGCAGAACGTGCAGATCGCGCCAGGCAGCGTCGGCGCCTCGCCGGCCTTGCCGGGGCAGCGGGTAACAGTACCGCTGACCGTGCAGGGGCAGTTGAGCACGCCGGAGGAGTTCGCTGGCGTGGTACTGCGAGCCGCAGCCGACGGCTCCAGGGTCGTGCTCGGCGACGTTGCCCGGGTCGAACTTGGCGCGCAATCCTATGGCTTCATCAATCGCGAGAACGGCAAAACGGCCACCGCCGCAGCCATTCAGCTTGCGCCCGGCGCCAATGCGGTGCGCACTGCTGACAGCGTGAAAGCGCGCATGAGCGAATTGAGCCGGACGATGCCGGCCGGCATGAGCTACTCGATGCCGTTCAATACCGCGCCATTCGTCAAGGTATCGATCGAGAAAGTAATCCAGACACTGGCCGAGGCAATGGTGCTGGTCTTCCTGGTGATGTTCCTGTTCCTGCAGAACATCCGCTACACGCTGATCCCCGCCATCGTGGCGCCGATAGCCCTGCTGGGTACCTTCGCCGTGATGCTGGCCTGTGGCTTCTCGATCAATGTGCTGACCATGTTCGGCATGGTGCTGGCGATCGGCATCATTGTCGATGACGCCATCGTGGTCGTGGAAAACGTCGAGCGCATCATGGCCAGCGAGGGGCTGGGGCCGAAGGACGCCACCCTCAAGGCGATGAAGGAAATCACCGGCGCCGTCGTCGGCATCACCCTGGTGCTGACTGCGGTGTTTATCCCGATGGCGCTGGCAGGCGGCTCGGTAGGTGTCATCTACAAGCAGTTCACGCTGTCGATGGCAGTGTCGATCCTGTTCTCGGCTTTTCTGGCACTGACGCTGACGCCGGCGCTGTGCGCCACCCTGCTCAAGCCGGTCGATCCGGGCCACCATGAGAAGCGCGGTTTCTTCGGCTGGTTCAACCGGCGAGTCGAGCATATGACTGAAGGCTACGGCGCACGCGTGAGCTGGCTGGTCGCACGCACCGGGCGGGTGATGCTGGTGTTCATTGCCATTGCAGCGGTGCTGGTGCTGGCACTGCGGGTGTTGCCGTCATCGTTCCTGCCCGAAGAGGATCAGGGCTACTTCATGACCTCCATCCAGTTGCCTGCAGATGCCACGATGGAGCGCACGGTTGAGGTGGTGAAGACTTTCGAGAAACACACGGCTTCGCGCCCGGGTATCGAGTCCAACATGTCGGTCGTGGGCTTCGGTTTCTCGGGCTCCGGCCCAAACGCGGCCATGATTTTCACCATGCTCAAGGACTGGACACAGCGCGGTGGCGCCACGGCGCGCAGTGAACTGGCGCAGGCCAAACAGGCCATGGCCGGTATTACCGAAGGCTCGGTGATGAATCTGCTTCCTCCAGCGATCGAGGAGCTGGGCAACAGCTCCGGTTTCACGATGCACCTGCAGGATCGTGCCAACCAGGGGTATGCCGCGCTCAAGGCGGCGGAGGCTCAACTGCTGGCGCTGGCGGCGCAGAGCAAGATCGTCAGCAGCGTTTATCCCGATGGACTGCCTGTCGGCACCAGCATCCGCCTGGATATTGACAGGCAGAAGGCCGAGGCGCTGGGTGTGCCGTTCCCGGCCATTAGCGAAACGCTGTCCAGCGCAATGGGATCGAACTACGTCAACGACTTCCCCAATGCCGGTCGCATGCAGCAGGTCATTATTCAGGCCGACGCGCCCACGCGCATGCAGATCGACGATGTGCTCAAGCTGTACGTGCGCAACACCAGCGGCGGCATGGTGCCACTGTCGGAAGTGGTCCGGCCGGCATGGGGTGAAACCCCGCAGCAGATGGTGCGCTATCTGGGCTTCCCTTCGGCGCGCATCGCCGGCAACGCTGCACCCGGCGCTTCCAGCGGCGAGGCCATGGCCGAGATGGAACGGCTGGCCGGAAAGCTGCCGCCTGGATTTGCAGTGGCCTGGACCGGCCAGTCGCTGCAAGAACGCCAGTCCGTCGCACAGGCGCCAATGCTGATGGTGCTATCAATGCTGGTGGTGTTTCTGGTGCTGGCCGCGCTGTACGAGAGCTGGTCGATTCCGCTGTCAGTGATGCTGGTGGTGCCGCTGGGCTTGCTCGGTGCGGTCATGGCGGTGCTGCTGCGCGGCCTGCCCAATGACGTGTTCTTCAAGGTTGGCCTGATCACCGTGATCGGTCTGTCTGCCAAAAACGCCATCCTGATCGTCGAGTTCGCCAAGCAACTGCGCGAGCAGGGCAAAGGCCTGGCCGCGTCTGCGGTGGAAGCGGCGCGACTGCGCCTGCGGCCCATCCTGATGACCTCGCTGGCCTTTGGTCTGGGCGTGGTACCGCTGGTGATCGCCCGTGGCGCCAGTGCCGAAACGCAGCACGCCATCGGCACCGGTGTGCTGGGCGGCATCGTAACCGCAACCCTGCTGGCGATCTTCTTCGTTCCCGTGTTCTTCGTTTCCGTGATGGGGCTGCAGGAACGCTTCGTGACCTGGCGGGCAGCCTCCCGTCATCAACAACAAGGCTGATTTCATGCGAGCGCTCATTCTTCCACTTGTGCTGGCCCTGTCGGCTTGCACGCTGGCGCCCGAACTTGCCAAACCGGAACTGCCGGTACCCGCGATGTTTCCGGGCCATCCCCTTACCGATATGCAAACGCACGCGTCAGAGCTCGGCTGGCGCACGATGTTCGGCGACCCGCGCCTGCAGCGACTGATCAAGCTGGCGCTAGACAACAACCGCGACCTGCGTCTGGCCGCGCTTAACGTAGAGGGGGTCCAGGCCCAGTATGGTATTCAGCGTGCAGTGCGTCTGCCATCAATTGACTCAACGGCCAGTGTGACACGCCAGCGCACGGCGGCCAGTCCCACTACACCTGCAACCATCCAGAAGCAGTACGGTCTGAACGTCGGCACAAGCGCTTTCGAGGTGGATCTGTTCGGCCGTATCCGTTCATTGTCCGATGCGGCGCTCGCTCGCTACCTGGCGAGCGAACAGGGGCGCCGAGCCACGCAAATCTCGCTGATCGGCGCAGTGGCCGATGCCTATTTCGCCGAACGACTGGCGCAAGAGCAGCAAGGCCTGGCCGAACGCACGCTCGCCGATTGGCGCCAGTCGCTCGACCTGGCACGCAGGCTGAAGGAGGCCAGCCAGAACAGCGGCCTGGACGTGGCTCAGGCGGAAGGCCAGGTCGCCAGCGCCGAAGCAGACCTGGAGGCCCGCGCAAGAGCCGTGGCGCAGGCCCGCAACGCGCTTCGTTTGCTGATCGGCACAGAGTTGCCGGGAAATCTGCCCGCGCCGCTCCCCCTGGATGGACAGCCGGTCATGACGGTTCTGCCTGCTGGCTTGCCTTCCGATTTATTGTTCCGTCGACCGGACATCTTGCAGGCCGAGCAGAACCTCAAGGCTGCAAACGCCGATATCGGCGCTGCGCGGGCGGCGTTCTTTCCACTCCTGGCCCTGACCGCTTCGCTGGGCTATGCAAGCCCGGGCATGAGCAGCCTGTTCGAGGGCAGCAACCGCTTATGGATCTTCGCGCCGCAGATCACCCTCCCGATCTTCCATGGCGGAAAATTGCGCGCCGAGCTGAAACTGGCCGAAGTGCGCAAATCCAGCGCAATCGCCGAGTACGAAAAAACCATCCAGACGGCGTTCCGCGAAGTAGCTGATGGCCTGGCTGGTCAGGAAACCTTTGGCCGTCAGATTGAGGCACAGACCCAGGCGGTTGCCAGCACCGAACGCCGCACCGCGCTATCTAGGCTGCGCTATCAAGCTGGCCTCGATGGGAGGCTGGAACTATTGGATTCGGAGCGGCAACTCTACTCGGCGCGGCAGACACTGCTGGATCTGCGACGCAGCGAGTTCGGCAATGCCGTCGCGCTCTACAAGGCGCTGGGCGGGGGGATGAAACATATGGACGCGACCCCGGTGGAAAAAAGTGAACTGATTGGCCCAGAGAAGCAATGAGTCAGAATGTGACTCTTGCCCCTGGCACTCACTGGCAACTGGCATTTGGGTAGCAGAAGCAGCTATCCCAAATTTTTTTACCCACATATCACCTCCCCGGTAACTGGCAGTGACACTCCGTCACTGCTTCCTCTGCCTGCCCTGGCTCACCACCAGGGCATTTTCCCGGGAGTCTGATATGTCTCATCTCATCGAAACCATGGCCTATGTCGGCCAAGTCC
>NZ_QLTJ01000031.1:0-15142 GCF_003269145.1 Microvirgula sp. AG722
GGGAACCAGCGGTTCGCCATCGGGGCCGACAAACACGTCGTCGTCGTTGTACTGCGGGACGCCGAGGCGGGTGCGACGCTGGATGGTCGGCAGGGTGAGCCGCCAGCCGGTGCCGCAGGGGCCGTTGCCGGCGCCGGCGCGGTAGCCGAGGGTCAGGGCGGGGGTGGATTCGCGGGCGACGGGGAGAAACAGCGGGATGTCGAACGAGACCAGGCCGGCGGAGAGGGTGGGCCCGCTGCCGTCACCGGGGCCGGGAAGGGCGTCGTGGATGGTGGGCAGGGTCGGCGGGGCGACGGAAACGGCAGATGACGCGAGGGAATGTTCGGCAGGCATGACAACTCCTGATCTGCATGAAGAATTCCATGCATGGCATGGGCTGAATGCGGGCAACAGCAGGGCCTGCATTTAAAAATGCAAGAGTGAAAAAACACGAGGAATCACATGGAGGAACAGGCCGTTTCGAGAACCGAAACCGGCATGGTTTCCTCTGGCACATCAGGTATTTGAATGATTTATAAGGGGTGCCAGCTGCGCTGCCACTCCGGCCTGATGAATGGAATACAGGGACCCGCCACAAACAGAAAAAGGCGTTACCCGCCAATGCGGATAACGCCTTTGTCAATGGACGGGAAGATGTCTGCCCGTTGGCCTGATTACAGTTTGAAGCGCCCGAACACCCCCTGCATCCGCTCTGCGGTGCCGCTCAGCTCGGTCAGCGCCCCGCTGACACTGTGCAGCGCATCGTCGTTGCCGATGACCTGGTTGTTGATCGCTTCGGTACTCTGGGCGATCAGGGTCGATGCCTTGTGCTGCTCGGTGGTCGACAGTGCGATGTCGTTCATCTTGCTGACCACTTCATCCATCGACTCGCGAACGGCAGAGATTTCGCCGGCTGCAGTCTGCGTCAGCACCACACCGGCGTCGACGGCCTCGACGGTCCGCTTCATGTCACTGACCACATTGCCGGTTTCCTGGCGGATCGAATCCACCCGGTGCGAGATTTCCAGCGTGGCCTGCGCGGTGCGCTCAGCCAGCTTGCGCACTTCATCGGCCACCACGGCAAAGCCCCTGCCCTGCTCGCCGGCGCGGGCCGCCTCGATGGCAGCATTCAGCGCCAGCAGGTTGGTCTGGTCGGCGATGTCGCGAATCACTTCGGTAATGCTGGAGATGTCCTGGGTGCTGTTGTCGAGCGAGGTCAGCATGTCCTCCATCCCGTGCACCGCCTTGACCGTCTCTTCGATGCTGACCGACAGCTGATGCATATTGCTGGAGCAGTTCGACAGATCGCCGTTGGTATCGCGGATCAGGGCATCGGCCTGGGTTGCCGTATCGGCGATATGCGAGATGCTGACCGAGATTTCTTCCAGCGTGGCGGCATTGTTCGACGACACGTCGGCCATCTGCCGGGCGCCGTCGGCCAGCCCGGCCACATGGCCGCTGGCATCCTTGACGCCGCCGATCAGCGACTGCGCCTCGCCCTGCAACTCGCCGAACAGGTGGGCAAGCTTGGCAACAAACTGGTTGAACGCCCGTCCGGTATCGGCAATTTCATCCCGGCCGCGGGCATCGAGCCGGATGGTCAGGTCGCCTTCGCCTTCACCGCTGGCAATGCCGGCCATCGCGTCGCGCAGGCGGGTCAGCCCGCTGAGCATCCGGCCGATCACGACGCTGGACACCACGCCGACCAGGATGAACAGCAGCATGCTCATGCCGACCGTCTTGAACAGCTCGGCATTCAACGGCGCAAAGATCAGGTCCTTGTCGGCGGTGATGCCCATGTACCAGTCGGTCCCCGGAATCTGCTCGATCGCCACCAGCATGGTCTTGCCATTGATGTCGACTTCATTCAGCGCATGCGATTCGGCGATGGCCGCCAGCCGCTCCGGCACGAGCGACGGCGCGATGCTCGAGATCGACTTCAGCGTCAGCGCATTGTCCGGGTGGGCAATGACTGTCCCCTGCTTGTTGACGATGAAGGTGTAGCCATCACCACGCGGTTTCAGCGACAGCACCGACTTGACCAGTTCGTCGACGAACACGTCCCCGGCCACCACGCCATGGAACTGCCCCCCTTCCAGCATCGGCACGGCGACGGTCAGCACCAGCCGCTTCGACACCTGGTCGACATACGGTTCGGTGATCGTCGGCTTGCCGGTCGTCTTCGCCTGCACGTACCACGGCTTTTCGGTGACGATGTAATCCGGTGTCGCCACCCAGTCGTCAGAGAAAATGCTGCGTCCGTCCGGGAAGCCGACGTAATTGATGAAGAAATTCCCTGCCACGGCCCCCTGCTTCAGGTTGGCCAGCGCATTCGGACCCGCCGCTACGCCGGTCAGTGCCGATAACTGTTGTTTTTTCTCGCCAAACCAGTTTTGAATGACGGTGCTCTGACCACGCAAGGTGGCTGAGAACTCCAGGTTCAGGCCGTCACGAACCTCGGTGCGCAACTGAAGGAAGGACTGCGTGACCAGGACGAGTCCGAACAGGGCGATAAACAGCACATTGAGCAGAATCAGTCTGCTTTTCAGCGTTCTCATGCCAAACCTTTCGGGTGATGCCAATGGGCTAAAATCCATAACGGATCAAGACATTACTTATTAAATTCTGGTTTCGCTCCCATCATATTACATCGTCAATAATGAAACGCGAATATGTCGATAATATAGTCCAGGATGTCGCAGTTAAGCATGTTTTCACACTGGATGCGCCACCGTCCATCACACCATGAACTACAGTGCCTGAATGGCGTCAGAACGACGCCAAAGCCGAGCGTTACCCCCTCACACTGGAGCACCTGATGAAACCGTCCCCGCTGATCCGCCACGCTGCCGCCGGCTTGCTGGCCCTGTCCCTGCTGAACGTCGCCCATGCCGCCGACCCGTCCCCCGCCCAGGTGGTCGAAGCCGATGCGCAGGGCACCCATATCCGGATCACCGGCACCATCACCCGGGTCGATACCAAAAACCGCATCGTGACCATCAAGGGACCGGCCGGCCGGGTGCAGGATTTCGCCATCAGCGATGACGTGAAGAACTTTGCCCAGATCCGGGTCGGCGATCACGTCAATGTGCACTACCGGGTAGCCGTGGCCGTGGCGCTGGTCAAGAAGGGCGACAAGATCGCCGAACGCGATGTGGTCGAGAGCGGCTCGATTGCGCCGGCAGGTGCCAAGCCGGGCATGACCGAAGCGCGCCGCATTACCGTCACCGCCAATGTGATTGCCGTCGACGCCAGCCTGCAGCAGGTGACGCTGAAGGGGACGCGTGGCCGTACCGTCGATGTCCGGGTCGATGACCCGGACGTGTTCCACAAGATCCGCAAGGGCGACCAGGTCGTGGCCACTTATGTGGAGTCAGTCGCCGTGGCAGTGGAACCGGCAACGAAATAATGCAGCCGGCCCCCGGCCCCGGGGGCCTTCACCCCGCCGCATGGCCGTCACGCCCGGGTGACGATGCCCCCGGCAGGTTTTCCAGCCCGGCCGCCTGGAACAGGTTTTCGCGAAACCAGACACTTGCCGCATCTTCGTGATGGCGAGGAGGCCAATACGCGTGGATGGACAGGTGCGGCAAGGCAAGCGGTGGTTCAAAAAGATCCAGCGATGAGGCAAAACGCTGCAGCAGCCGTCGCGGCAGGGTGCACAGGAGATCCGTGCCCGCAACCAGCGGCGGTGCCATGGCATAGCTCTGGACAGACATCGCCACCTGCCGGCTGTGGCCGAGCCTGGCCAGTGCATGATCCACAAATCCGGAGAACGGATCGCCCTCGGCAGACACAAGCAAATGGGGAGCGGCACAGAACGCGGGCAGCTCCAGCTTGCGCAGCCCGCGAGGGTGCCCCTTCCGCTGGGCGGTAACGAAATCATCGGCAAACAGTTTGCGCCCCACCCAGCCAGGTTCAGCCACATCGCCGGGACCGATGAAAACGTCGATCTCGCCATGCTCCATCTGCCGGGGCAGATCGTCGAGGTCCGGCAGCGCGAATCGCAGGCGCACTTGCGGTGCCTGCTCGCGAATCCGGTTGACGAGATCGGCGCCCAGCACCAGGGCCGGGTTCTCATGCAGGGCAATGACAAAGGTCCGCTGACTGGTACCCGGCTCGAAAACCACGGGCTCCAGCAGGGTTGAAATGCCGTTCAGGACACGCTGAAGCCCCGGCCGCAGAGCCAGCGCGCGAGGGGTCGGCAGAATACCGCGCCCATTGGGCGCGGCCACGAACAGCCGCTCTCCGAATAGCTGCCGCAACCGCATCAGCCGGGCAGACATGGCAGGCTGGCTGATGCCCAGCCGCAAGGCAGCATGGGTGATGTTCTGCTCGACCAGCAAGGCATCAAGGGCCAGCAGCAGATCCATGCCGATGCCTGAAGGCAGCTTCATGCCGGTTCCTCATTCGGCAAAGGCAGCAGAGGGACATGGGTCACGGGTGCTGATTCCCTTCGCGGTTCGTATAGGTGACAGGAACCCAATCATAGCCATTTCCGCCAGTGGCCCGCACATGACCGATTCCCGGAAACGGCAGGTGCGGCGCAGCAATGAGCGTGCGCTCCCGGGCGAATGACGCAAACCCGGCTTTCCTGACGGCAGCGGCCCGGGCCTGGTCTTCGTCGTAGGCAATGGTCACATCCGGATCGGGAAACTGCACTGCCGCGACGTGGATGATGTCGCCGACAAAGGTGATGCTCTCGCCTTGACTGGTCAGCCGATAAAAGGCCGAGCCTGGCGTATGACCGGGATGCACCGTTGCGGTCATGCCGGGAAGGATCTCCTGCGTTCCCGAGAAAGTCCTGACTTTGCCGGCTTTCAGGTAAGGCGGGAGGGTCAGCCGGGCAATATCGAAATACGCCTGGTCATACCCGGTCTTTTTCTGATTGTCTTCATTGAAGAAGAAATCGATGTCGGGCTTGCCGACGTAAACGGTGGCATCGGGAAAAACCCGCTGCCCCTCCCTGACCAGGCCGCCGGCATGGTCGGAGTGTGCATGGGTGAGAAGGATGTCCGTGATGTCCTGAGGCCCGATACCTTGCGCAGCCAGACTTTCGATCAGCCGCCCGCCCTTTCCCGGGCCGAACAGCTGGCCGGAACCCGTGTCGACCAGCAGCAGATGTCCGGGCAACGTGACGAGAAAGGCATTGATCGAGGCTTCAACGGGATTGCTTTGAAAACTCCTCGCAAGCAGCCGGTCAATGTGTTCAGGCTTTGTCCGCTGGAACAGTTCGTACAGATTCTGGGGTACCGAGCCATCCGTCAGCGACATCACCCTGACATCCCCCACCTGCACGCCATAGCCCCCGGCCTGCTGCTGCACGACATGCTGCGGCACGGAGACCGGTTGTGCCTGCGCGAGGGGGAACGGGAAGAAGGCGGCGGCCAGCAAGGCCGCCGCAATACGCTTGTTGATTCCGGGCATGATGATGTTTCCTGGCGTTGAAAACATCATGCTATGCAGGGCATCGCCATCAAACCAGACACTTGGAATCAATACAGCCTATCCATGATATGGATAGCGTCCGGCGCGGCAGGCAGCAAAAATGGCCGTGCGTCATCGAGGAACAAAAAAACCGCGCCGGTTCAGGGCGCGGTTTTGGAGAGGGGCAGCGGAGCGCGTCAGGCGGCCTCGCCTGCCTTGGCTTCGACCAGGACCGGTTCGCCTTCTTCGACGACCTCGGGTTCCGGCCCGTCGCTGAGGGCGCCTTCCCACTTGGCCACCACCACCGAGGCGATGCTGTTGCCGACCACGTTGGTGGCGGTACGGCCCATGTCGAAGAACTGGTCAACACCCATCACCAGCAGCAGCCCTTCCATCGGCAGGCCAAGCATCGGCAGCGCGGCAGCCACCACCACCAGCGAGGCGCGCGGCACGCCGGCCATGCCCTTGCTCATCAGCATCATCATCAGCAGCATCATGACCTGGTGGGCGAAGGTCAGATGGATACCGTAGGCCTGGGCGATAAACAGCACGGCGAACGACTGGTACATCATCGAACCGTCAAGGTTGAACGAGTAGCCGAGCGGCAGCACGAAACCGGAGATCTTCTTGCTGACGCCAAAGCGTTCCAACTGTTCCAGCGTCTTCGGATAGGCGGCTTCGCTGCTGGCGGTCGAGAAGGCGATGATCATCGGTTCGCGGATCATGCCCATCAGGCGCAGGATCGAACGGCCGACGAACAGGATGCCCACCGAGATCAGCAGTGCCCACAGCAGCATCAGGCCGGCGTAGAACGCGCCGATCAGCTTGCTGTAGGTGACGATCACGCCGAGGCCCTGGGTGGTGACCACCGAGGCGATGGCGGCGAACACGCCGAACGGGGCAGCCCACATCACATAGTCGGTCACGCGCAGCATCAGCTTGAACAGCTCGTCGACGCCGCGGACGATGATCGACTGCTTGCCGAGTTTCATCGACGAGATGGCGAAGCCGAAGAACAGCGAGAACAGCAGGATCTGCAGGATCTCGTTCTTGCTCATCGCATCGAAGAAGCTGGTCGGCACCAGGTGCACCAGGAAGTTCTTCAGGCTGAAGCCGGACACGTCGATATTGGTCGCGGCGCCGGCTTCCGGCAGCGTCAGGTTCAGCGACTGGCCGAGTTGCAGCATGTTGGCCAGCACCATGCCGAGCAACAGCGAGACCAGCGAGGCGCACACGAACCAGCCGAGTGCGCGCAGGCCGATGCGGCCGACCTGACGATGGTCATCCATGCTGGCGATGCCGGATACCAGACCGGCAAACACCAGCGGCGCAATGATCATCTTGATCAGACGCAGGAAGACGTCGGTAATGATCGAAAAGTACCCTGCAACTTCCTTGGCTTCCGCCGGGTCGGGCCATCTGGCATGACAGTAGTAGCCGACGACCACGCCCAGCACCATGCCGGCCACAATCCAGGTGGTTAATTTCTGCGACTTCATCACAACTCCGATCCGCATTTTGAAGAACCGCTTCCTTGGCTTGAAGCGATTGGTATGGCTGACATCTGCCGCATGACAACATGCATGCGGACTCACGGCTCGAATCCTAGCCTCAACCACCGGCCACGGTTTGCAAGTTTCGCCGATATCCATGCAGGGAATGCATAAGGGTAGCAACAGCGACGCATAGTTCAGCTATCCCGTCATCGACACCCCGGCGCGGAAGCAGAAATGTCATAGCCGCCCCGGCCGTGGCGTCATGAACACAGTGGCTTTGCGCCGCTTTCCCCTCCCCGGCCGAGTTGGGATATGCTCCGGCAACGCACCCGGCATGACGGCGGGCCGTGCCGCAATGCACAGGATGCTGCGGCGGTAAACACAAGGTGTCGGGACAACCCGGGCTGCAGGGTTTCCCGTCCTTTTTCCTCAGTGCAGCGGGAGAAGGTTCATGGCAGGGTGGTACGAACTCAAGAAAAGCACGAACGGCCAGTTTTACTTTGTCCTCAAGGCCGGCAACAGCGAAGTGATCCTGACCAGCGAGATGTACCAGAGCCGGGCCTCGGCCGAAAACGGCATCGCCTCGGTCCGGACCAACAGCCCGCACGACGAGCGCTATGAGCGCAAGACGTCGAACAACGACAAGTTCTTCTTCAACCTGAAGGCAGCCAATCACCAGGTGATCGGCTCGAGCCAGATGTATGCCGCAGAGGCAAGTCGTGACAAGGGCATCGAATCGGTCAAAACCAATGGCCCCGCCGACACGGTCAAGGACCTGACCGACGCCTGAGCGCCTCCCCGGAGGGACGGCTTGCCGGCCGGCCTTTTTGCCCGGGCCGGCCCCCCTCCGCGCAAGGCGAAATCCGGGCGTTCCGTCAACGGGAAAATTTGACGCAAAATCCCGCCGGGGTTGGGTCAAACTCTCCTCAAGATCGACGACACGCCGGGCCAGAACAAGGTAGTATTCGTCTCCATTTCACACCAGACTCGGAACAAGGGACTTTGCATGACTAAAGCCGAATTGATCGACGCCCTCATCGGCGCAGCCAAAATCGACCTGACCAAGGCCCAAACGGCCGCCGTGCTCGATGCCATCAACAGCGTGCTGGCCGACCAGCTCAAGGCCGGCGGCGATGTGACCCTGCCGGGTCTGGGCAAGTTCGCGATCAAGCAAACCGCCGAGCGCACGGGCCGCAACCCGGCCACCGGCGAAACCATCACCATCGCTGCGAAGCGCGCGCCGAAGTTCACCGCGGCCAAGGCATTCAAGGATGCCGTTGCCTGATTGAGGCAAACCGGTCCCGGTCCCGCCCCAGGGCGAACCCATCCGGATATATATGAGAAGACGCTACGGTTTCCGTAGCGTCTTTCCTTTTTCCCGTCTGCCAGACCTGGTGTCCGGCAGACGGGAAAACTGATAACGGCCGTTATTTTCCTATTGCTCATTATTACCTCCTTTCCGGATTCCCCCTCCGGATCCAGATCCGCTTCCTGCTGATATCCTGTTTGCGAATCATTCGCGACAAAACCGGATTCATACCGTTCATCGCCTGCAGTTAGTGAATGAAAATTTTGATACATATCTTCTGCATTTCATTTTCTTCCTGCTGTTCCTTTCCTAAGTTTCGCCATGCATTCTGCTGTCATTGCCACGACGCAAACCGGTCTCCCCGCAAAAAGCCCAACAGGGCATGGGGTTTGTCCTAATGCTTAATGCAATTCGGGTAGTAACGAGACAATGAAAAAAAATATTCATTTTGTACTTCGTCCCGGATTGGGCCGTCCGATATATTAATTAGCGGATAGTTGCTCCGGGTCCGTTCTGAAGCCAGCCGCCCATAGCGGCAATACGGAAAGGACGCCCTTTTTATGCAATATCGCTCCTCTGCATAAAAAGGGATGCCAGGCCCCACACGTAGATCGTTACATATTGATTCGCAAGGTGACCCAAATGAAAATCTCGACCAAACTGTATGGAATGGCTCTGATCAGCCTCGTCGGCCTGGTGGCCATGCTCTGGACGCTGTATGTGCAGATGGGCATGGTGGAAGTCCACGTCTCTGAAGCCGCCGAGAATGCCCTGCCGTCAATCATCGCCACCCAGGAGGCCAAGGGGCGGTACCTCGAAGCACGCCGCCAGGGCGTTATCCATGCCGCTTCCCAGGACATGGCAGGCAAGAAGGACGCGCAGGCTGCCATGCAGGACAATCTTGCCAAGCTGTACAAGGATCTGGACAACTACAAGGCCACGCTGATCAGCAATGACGAGGATCGTGCCAACACCGAGGCCACCATCGCCGCGGTGAAAAAATGGGAAGGACTGCTGCCCGGCTTCTTTGCGCTGTCCGACAAGGGCACGGCGGACGGCAACAATGCCGCCCTGCAGTACATCAAGAGCACGATGAGCCCGGTGGCGCTGGAAGCCTATGCTGCCATCGACAAGATGGTCGAATTCAACAAGACCCTGGGCGTGCAGGCCGGCAGCGAAGCGGTGCAGGCCGGTCGCAATGCCAAGTGGGTGCTGATGACGCTCGGTCTGGTGTTGCTGGCGGTCATTACCGGCGCCAGCCTGTGGGTGGCCATGAGTGTGCGCCGCACGCTGGGCAACCTGGACCACAAGATCGCCGCCATCACCAGCGAACGCAACCTGACCCTGCGTGTCGATGACAGCGGCAAGGACGAAATCGCGCTGATCGCCAACCGGCTGAACCAGTTGCTGCAAATGCTGCAGACCAGCTTCGTCGAGCTGACCCAGATCGGCCAGAGTGTCGGCGGGCATGCGTCGGAAGTCGCCAACTCGTCGGTGCAGATGTCGCAGGCGGTCGAACAGGTCAGCGAATCGACCTCCAGCATGTCGGCTGCAGTCGAGCAGATGACGGTCAGCGTCAACCACGTCGCCGATCGTTCGGTACAGGCAGACCAGAGCGGCCGCGCGGCCGGTGAAGAAGCCACGATCGGTGCCGCCGTGATTCGCGACACCATCCAGATGATTCGCCAGACCTCGGACAGCGTCAAACTGGCCGCCGGCCAGATCGAACAACTGAAGGAAAAGACGACATCGATCGGCACCGTGGTCGGCGTGATCAAGGACATCGCCGAACAGACCAATCTGCTGGCACTGAATGCAGCGATCGAGGCCGCCCGTGCCGGCGAAACCGGCCGCGGCTTCGCCGTGGTCGCCGACGAGGTGCGCAAACTGGCCGAACGCACCGCGATCTCGACCCAGGAAATCACCAGCACCGTGTCGTCAATGCAGAGCGATGCCAACCAGACCGTGACCTCGATGCAGAATGTTGTGACTCAGGTCGAAAACGGCATGGAATCCGCCAACCAGGCGACCGAGGCCATCAACCGCATCCTCGAACGCACCAGCGGCGCGGTGGACGAAATCGCCGAGATCTCGCACTCGATGCGCGAGCAGTCGCTGGCCAGCACCAGCATCGCCCAGCAGATCGAACGCGTGGCGCAGATGGCCGAAGAAAGCCATTCCAGCTCGCAGAACAACTCGGCCACCGCCGCCAACCTGAACGAACAGGCACAGCGGATGCTGACCACCATCGGCCAGTTCCGGGTCTAGCACTGACGGCGGACAAAGGCGGGCAATCGACAGTCATCGTGGCGTCGGTACCCGCCTGCCGGCGTGAACCCGTCCGCTTCCCTCCCCGCCACGGCGGGGATATTTCGCTTCGGCGCCCGCTATCCGTTGCGGGGCTTGCCTGTCCGGCGTCGTGCGGCAAACCGCCTCACTGCGTCAGTTCCAGCCAGCGGCTGTCGCCGGCAAACCAGTCGACCAGATAGTCCAGCAACGCGCGCAGCCCGGCCGGCTGGTACTGGCGCGAGGTGTAGATGCCATGGATGCCCATCGGCTGCGGCAGAGAGTCGGGCAACAGCGTGACCAGCCGGCCGCTGGCGAGCAGGGGTGCTGCCGAATAGCGCGGCTGCAACGCCACACCCGCCCCTTCCAGCACGGCGGCCAGCAGCACCACCGATTCGTTGGCGCTCAGGCGGCCACTGACCGGCACCGACACCGTCTCGCCAGCACGCGTGAACTGCCACAGGCTTTTGCCGAAGTACGAATAGGTCAGGCAGTCGTGCAGCGCCAGGTCCTCGACCCGGCGCGGCGTGCCATGGGCCGCCAGGTAGGCCGGCGACGCGCACAGCACTGATGCGCAAGTTCCCAGTTGCCGGGCGATCAGGTTCGGGTCCAGCGCATTGGTGATGCGCAGCGCCAGATCGATGCGTTCCTCGACCAGATTGACGGCGCGATTGTCGATCTGCAGGTCGATGGCCATGCGCGGATAGCGGCGCAGATAACCGGCGACTGCCGGCGCCAGTGCCGCCTGCGCCAGTGACTGCGAGCAGGCGATCCGCAACAACCCCTGCGGTGAACCGGTATCGGCCGTGCCCGGCGCCGGCATGGCGGCGGCGATGTCCAGCATCTGCCGGCAGCGTGCCAGTGTCTCACTGCCGGCATCGGTCAGGCCGAGCTTGCGCGTGGTCCGGTGCAGCAGACGGGCGCCGGCCCAGTGCTCCATCTGCGCCAGATAGCGCGTGACCATGGCCCGTGACATGTCCAGCGCCTCGGCGGCGGCAATCATGCTGCCGCGCTCGACAATGGCCACAAAGACTTCGGCAGCGACGATCCGGTCCATCATTCGTCCGTTCCATGCAACAAATGATTGCATTTTAGCCGGTTTTTCCAGCGCCGATTGCAACCTATCCTGCAGCCATTCCCACCCGATACAGGATTTGCCCCATGTTCAAGCTCTCGCTGCGCCAGCTGACCGCCGCTGCCGTCACCGCCGCCCTGACCGCCCCTGCCCTGGCCGCCGCGCCGCTGAAGCTCGAGGTCTACAATCCCGGCGAACGCAGCGTGTTCCCGGTCTCGTCCGAACTGGTGACCGGCAAGACCGAAGCGGTGCTGATCGATGCCCAGTTCCAGCGCAATGACGCCGAGGCACTGGTTGAACGCATCAAGGCCAGCGGCAAGAAGCTGACCACCATCTATATCAGCCATTCCGACCCGGACTTCTATTTCGGGCTCGACGTGCTGCATGCGGCTTTTCCGGACGCGAAAGTCGTCGCCACCCCGCAGACGGTCGCCGCGATCCGCGCCAGCAAGGATGGCAAGCTCGCCTACTGGGGTCCGATCCTGAAGGACAACGCGCCTAAGTCGCTCGTGGTCCCGGAGGCCCTGCCGGGCGACACGCTGAAAGTCGACGGCCAGCGCCTTGAAATCCGTGGTCTGAAGGGACCGGCTCCCGAGCGGACCTTTGTCTGGATTCCGTCGCTGAAGGCCGTGGTCGGCGGCGTGCTGGTGTCCGGCAATATGCATGTATGGACGGCCGATACCCGGACCCCGGCCGAACGCGCCAGCTGGCAGACTGCGCTGGCCGATATCGGCGCCCTGCGTCCGGCCAGAGTGGTGCCCGGTCATTTCCTGCCCGGCAGCCCGCAGACGCTGGCCCCGGTCAGATTTACTAGTGACTATCTGAAACTGCTGGAACGCGAACTGCCGCAGGCAAAGGATGCCGCTGCACTGACTGCCGCCATGCAGAAGCACTACCCGCAGCTGAAAGGGGTCGAGGATCTGAGCCTGGGTGCCAAAGTGCTCAAGGGTGAAATGGCCTGGCCGCAATAAATCGTTATCCCGGAACCGGAGTCCCATCCATGCAAAACGCGACCCTGCACTATATTTTCGATCCGCTGTGCGGCTGGTGCCATGGCGCCGCACCGCTGGTTGACGCTGCCCGCACCGTGCCCGGCCTGCGCGTGGTCTTCCACGCCGGCGGCATGCTGACCGGGGCCAGCCGGCGCGCGGTCACGCCACAGTGGCGCGATTACGTGCGCCCGCACGACCAGCGCATCTCGGCGCTGACCGGCCAGCCGTTCGGCAGCGCCTACACGGACGGACTGCTCTGCGACACCTCGGCGGTACTCGATTCCGAACCACCGACCACCGCCATCCTCGCCGCCGAGGCACTGGCCGGCCGCGGGCTGGATCTGCTGCGTCGGCTGCAGCAGGCGCACTACGTGGAAGGACGGCGGATTGCCGATACCGACGTCCTGCAGGCCATAGCGATCGACATCGGTCTGGATGGCGTGGCGTTCGATGCCGAATACCGGCGTCAGGCCGGCCCGGCGACACAGGCGCATATCGCCGACAGCCGCGCCTGGCTGGCGCGGGTCGGCGGCCAGGGCTTCCCGACCTTTGCCCTGGAACAGACGGACGGCCGGATCACGCTGCTGGACATCGGCCGCCATCCTGGCCAGCCGCAGGCCTGGCGCAACACGCTGGTCACGGCGCTGTCCCACAGCGAAGGAGAACAGGCATGAACGACCGCATGAGCAACCTCGACATTGTCCGCGCCACCTATTCTGGCAACGCGGCCGACAACGGCCGTCACCTGCGGGCAGCGCTGGCCGCAGATGCCGAGTGGACCGAGGCCGCCGGTTTCCCGTACGCCGGCACCTATATCGGTCCCGACGACATCCTGCGCAACGTGCATGAACGTCTGGCCCGCGAATGGGACGGCTATCGCGCCGGGGTCGACCAGTTCCACGACGCCGGCGAGCACATCATCGCCCACGGTTTCTACCACGGCACGTATCGCGCGACAGGCAGGGCCTTCACCGCGGCCTTTGCGCATATCCATACGCTGCGTGACGGCCGCATCGTCAAATTCGTCCAGGTGGTCGACAGCGCAAAGGTATGGGAGGCCATGCGCGACTGAGCGCTCAGTCGATGGCGATGCGTTCCTGCGGCGCCACCGACAGCGAGATGTCGCACTGCTCGTCCCCGCTGTAGTAGACGGTGCGCCCGGCCGGATCGGTCACGCCCTCGTACTGCTCGCCCGGCTTGCAGCCGGTGATCAGGTAACGCTGACCGGCGATCGGCCGCGAGGGCCGGTCACTGTCGCTCAGCTCGAAGAAGGTGCCGAAGTTGCCGACGCCATGGCGCAGCAGCAGCACATGGTCGCCGTTGTCGGGCGCGTCCAGCTGCAGGGTATCGGTACGGCCAAGCGCATCGGTCGTGCCTTCAGCCACGCTGTCGGTAATCAGGTTCACCCCCGGCGGGGCGGACAGGATATGGCGTTCGCCAAAGGTCAGCCGGTATGGCGTGCGTGCCGCCGGTTTTCCGGTTTCCGGCTGGATCAGCACGAAGGACACCGGCACCCCCGGGCTTCCCCCCGGGAGCGCCGGCGTGCCCGCGCACGCCGTCACCAGCGCCAGCAGGCTGGCGAGGGTCACAAGGCGCGGGCCGCTCACAGGCGGAACTGCCCGACCAGCGACTTCAGTTCGCGACCGCGCTCCGCCAGCTGGTGAATGGTCCTGACCACCGATTCGACGTGAGTGCTGGTCTGCTGGGCGGCGACATTGATGTGCTCGGCACTGCGCGCCATGTCACTGGTCGCCGTGCTCTGCTCCTTGGTCGACGCGGTGATTTCCTTGATCCGCGCCACCACTTCGTCGGTGCTGAGCCGGATCTCTTCGATCTTGCCGGCGGCTTCCTGCGACGAACCGACGCTGGATTCGACCCGGCTGTGCGTCGCCTGTGCAAAGTCGATCGCCTGCTGGGTCTGCACCGCCATCTTGTCGATCATGCGCGAGATTTCGACCGTGGCATTGGCCGAGTGCTCGGCCAGCTTGCGCACCTCGTCGGCCACCACGGCGAAGCCGCGGCCCTGTTCGCCGGCCCGCGCCGCTTCGATCGCCGCGTTCAGCGCCAGCAGATTGGTCTGGTCGGCAATGCTGTGAATCACGTTGACGATGCCGCGGATCTCTTCGGACTGGCTGGCCAGCCCGCTCATCGCATCCTGCAGTTTGCCGACCGTCTCCACCACCATGCCGATTTCCTGCGCCACGCTGTTCATCAGCTCGTGCGATTCGACCGAACGCTGGTTCGACTGCAGCACCAGGGCATCGGTTTCTTCCGCATGGTCGGCGATATGATTGATGCTGACGGTGATTTCCTCGATCGTCGCTGCCGTCGACGAAATTTCCTCGGTCTGGTTGCGCGAATCGCTGGCGATCTGGTCGGCCGCGCCATTCAGGTTCTGGACATCGGCCGCCATGTCTTCGGCATGGCTGCGCACGGTCACGAACATGTCATGCAGTGTTCCCATGAACTCGTTGAACGCGGTCGCGATCTGGCCGACCTCATCCTGGCTCCTGACCGGCAGCTTGACCGTCAGGTCGCCCTGACCGGACGCCACGCTGCGCATGGTGTCGCGCAGCACGCC
>NZ_QLTJ01000032.1:0-1781 GCF_003269145.1 Microvirgula sp. AG722
TCAGTGGCACGAACAGAAAATGGTACATCGCCGTCGCGGCAAACTGCAGCCGGGACAGGTCGACCACACTATCAATTGGCATGTATTTCTCCTTGTTGTCTGTGCCCGGAAGGAGAAACCGGCGCGAATTGCCGCGCCGTGGTCGCGGCATCCACCTCGACGCGCTGACCATCAACGAACAGGTACCACAGCAGCACGATCGCCATGACCTTCAGCACGAGCACGATCACGATGTCGCGCAGCAGGCGCGGGGGTGGCGCAGTCATCCGGATCTCCTTCTTGTCGAATGACATCCATATCAATAACCGTGCCAGCCGCCCGGATTACATAAACCGTTTGCAAATCATCAACTTGCAAATTTCTGTGCTGCGCCGCCCGCCACCGTGTCATGACACAGTGGCGGCAATGGCAGAAAATGGCAGTGATTCACTGACAGAAAGCCGCCCATGCCCGACCCGACCGCACTGCTGGCCTTTATCGACGCTCTGCCCGATCCGCATATCGTGTGCGACGCCGGCTATCGCATCGTGCATGCCAACCGCGCCTATCTCGACCGCTTCGGTGATGGTCGCGATGTCAGGGGGCGTTTCTGTTACGAGGTGTCCCACCACTATCCACGGCCCTGCAACCGCTGCGGCGAAAGCTGTCCGCTCTCCGACAGCCTGGTCAGCGGCAAGCGCGAACGCGTGGTCCACCTGCACCACACGCCGCGCGGCGAGGAATACGTCGACATCGCCCTGACCCCGATCCCGGGCGACGATGGCGGCTACCGCTACTTTGTCGAACGCATGTCGCCGCTGGCGGCCGGACGCGATATCCAGGGCGACAGCCTGATCGGCCGCTCGCCCGCCTTCCGGCACATGCTGGAACGCCTGGCCCGGGTCGCACCGAGCGATGAAACCGTGTTGCTGCAGGGCGCCTCCGGCACCGGCAAGGAGCTGGTCGCCAAAGCGCTGCACGCAGCCAGCCGGCGGGCAGAGAAACCGTTTGTCACCGTCGACTGTACCGGCCTGCCGGAAAACCTGATCGACAGCGAGCTGTTCGGCCACGAGAAAGGCGCGTTTACCGGCGCAGTGCTGCGCCAGACCGGGCTGGTGGAAGCCGCGAATGGCGGCACGCTGTTCCTCGACGAAATCGGCGACATGCCGCTGGCCATGCAGTCCAAACTGCTGCGGCTGCTGGAAACCGGCACCTACCGCCGGCTCGGCTCGACCGAGTGGCGGCGCGCCGATGTCCGCATCGTATCCGCCACCCACCACCTGCTGGCCCGCCGGGTCGAGGAAGGCCGCTTCCGCGCCGACCTGTACTACCGGCTGTCCACGTTCCCGCTATACCTGCCGCCCCTGTCCGAACGGCGTGAAGACATCCCGCTGCTGGCGGAAGCCCTGCTCGCCCGCAGCCACCCGGACTGCCGCTTCAGCCCGGCGGCACTGGCACGGCTGACCAGCCATGCCTTCCCCGGCAATATCCGCGAACTGCGCAATATCGCCACCCGCTGCTGTCTGCTGAGCGGCAACGGGCTGATCGACGAGGCCCTGATCGAGGAAGCGCTGTCATCCGCACCCGGCCCCCGCCGCGACAGCGACACCCCGCCCCCGCCCGCCGCCGGGCTGAAGCGCAGCGAACAGGCGCGCGCACTGGGCATCAGCGAACGCACGCTGTACCGGCGGCTGAAGCAGGCAGCGCAGCCGTAATGCTCAGCGGGCGTCCGGCGGACCGGCACGACGCCACAGCCAGCCACCCAGCAAGGCCAGCAGCATGCCGGCAAGGTGCCCGACGGC
>NZ_QLTJ01000032.1:1878-12138 GCF_003269145.1 Microvirgula sp. AG722
CGCAGCCGTAATGCTCAGCGGGCGTCCGGCGGACCGGCACGACGCCACAGCCAGCCACCCAGCAAGGCCAGCAGCATGCCGGCAAGGTGCCCGACGGCTGTGGCAACGCCGACGAACAGCACCAGCAGTCCGGCATAGGGCGGCCCCCAGACGGTCAACATGGCGAACAGCGCAGCGACGACCGGGTATGGCGCCAGCAGCAGCCACAACCGCCGACGTCCGTGGCTGAGGGTGAAGGTCAGCAGGCTGGCGATGAGGCCGGTGGTGAGGCAGAGGGTTTCGGGGATGGTGCCTTCCCATTCTTTACGTTAAATATTGCATGATAATTCGGTGCAGTTTTTCAGGATACGCAACGACAATGACAAACCAAATTAAAACCACTATCGATTGGCAATGGCACTTTGGCATGATGGTTAATTTTCAATATTTATTATTTTAATTTATTAATATTATTGCAATTTCTCTTTATTGCCATTCTTACCCTTATTTACTTTCACACACGAGCTACACTAGGCATATAAAAAATTTATTTCCAGTTGCTATCAATAAAACCAATATCCATGCAATTTATTCCACAGCTCAATAGCTCAATTTACATTTCATAAAAACCTTTAAGCACGCAGAACATGAAGCCCACAACATTTGACAGCCAATAAAAAATCGCTATTTTTAGCAACACCTTTTTCCAAATAAAAGATATGCGTTTGGTCATAGCCAAATTCAACAATAACGCCTATCAAAGGGAATGCTATTGATGTCACTTTTCTCTCTCTAAGTGCGAGCGACAGAAATTTATCAAAACGATTAATACTCTTGACACGCCCTCCACCATAACTCCCATCCACAGCTATAAAACTATTCTGATTTTTTTCAAAAAAAACATAAAATAGCTTTCTAAATTTATTTTCAAAAATCATATATTCGTCTAATTTTCCTTTATCATTGGCAACGGAGTAACATATTATTTCGTTATTAAAAGCCTCCTCTTCACTCAACACATGGTCAAACGCAGATACGCAGAACCCCTCAAAGCCATAGAGGGTTGATCGGTCAAAAACATCCAAAATACTATAAAAAGTCATTTCCGCAGCACCTTACCATTTTTGTCAAAAGTAGCTATTCCGTTTTCTTTTGAGTCAAAAAGTTTCCATGCATTCCCTCCCGCGAGGGTTATTTTATCCATCCGGAGAAACCCACCAACCAGTTTTAGTTCAACGGGAACAGCTCCAGAACTTGACACCCTCTAACGTTTACTAAATTCCGCCAAACATACGACATTCCATTGAGCCAAATTTTCACCATAACTCTTGGCATATGAATTTGGATAAATCGGAGTCGTAATATTAAAGCCTCCTAGTAGCAAAAAAAGTAATTCTGCAGGGTTGCTAACAGCTTGCCCAGCCCCAGCAATAGAAGCTTTCACTTCCTTGGCTATCTGCTCGGCCAGGTTGGGTTTTCCTTCTAGCACATCCTGCACAGGAGTCGGTGTTTTTCCTGGCAATGGAGGAGGTGGTACTACAAGTGCGAGGCTATTATTCTCTGCCTCATTATTCTCTGCCTCATTCTTCGCCGTCTCCCCCCAACCACAGCCCCGCCCCCTCCAGCCACCGGGCTGAAGCGCAGCGAACAGGCGCGCGCACTGGGCATCAGCGAACGCACGCTGTACCGGCGGCTGAAGCAGACAGCACAGCCGTAATGCTCAGCGGGCGTCCGGCGGACCGGCACGACGCCACAGCCAGCCACCCAGCAAGGCCAGCAGCATGCCGGCAAGGTGCCCGACGGCTGTGGCAACGCCGACGAACAGCACCAGCAGCCCGGCATAGGGCGGCCCCCAGACGGTCAGCACGGCGAACAGCGCAGCGGCGACCGGGTACGGCGCCAGCAGCAGCCACAGCCGTCGCCGGCCGTGACTGAGGGTGAAGGTCAGCAGGCTGGCGATGAGGCCGGTGGTGAGGCAGAGGGTTTCGGGGATGGTTGCTTTCCGTTATTTCTGCGCAATAATTTTATTCAGTTTTGCAAGAAGCACAATAACAATACTAGATTAATTTCAATATATAAAATCAGGTATTATTTTTTATTTTCCAATAATAGTCTATTACATTATCAACAACATCTCCAGCGACCAGCACATCAATAAATACCTCTTTAATTTCTGGAGCAGGGATTTTTACCCATTCAAAACAATCATTTTTCTCATTATAATCCTGCCTGCAGACTTTAGCCCCTAAAATACGTAGCTGCCCCCCATTTCTGACAGCAAAGACAAAGCAACAATCATCGTCCATATTGTATGTTGTCGCATTATAGGTATAGTCTGTTTCAAAATCGTCACTAATCTCGCTTTCTTCGGAGACCATTTCTGGCAACATCCTGCCCAGCATATAAAAATAAGCATCCTGTTTGGGCATGCAAAAGAGACTCGCATTTTCCGGAGCAGTCTTGAGCGCATTATCTTTCTCCAGGCAAAACACATCGCCACCTAATGTTGCATTTCTTAACCCTGGGGGAAACATTTCTCCATCGATGTAAAAATGGAATACACCGTTAATATGCCCTCCATTTCCACACCATAATGACACAGGGTCAATCAAAATAGCGAAAGTGTATGGGTTACCTATCAGCATATTAACGCCAACGCTTTCAAAAAATTAAATTTTAACTTCATACAAACACCCATATAAATTTTCATATTTTATATTTTGCAAAACAGATATTGAATTTCAATGCACCCATTTAACGCCCTCGTAGCCGACATCCCAAGCTATTTTTAACTGTACTCAGGCGGCCATTCATATTCAGCATCGTCATCCGACCTGCATATAAATCGCAACGGCAGCTTAATATCAGTAACATGCTTCAGTTCATTTGGGCGAAACTCCATGTTGCACTGATTTTTATAAACTACATTTAGCAGAATACTCGTGCATTTCATATTCTGTTTCTCATTTACTTCAATTTGACTGGCAATTTCAAAAATACGTTCAAATTCGCCTGAAACAACAATACTGGCAAGAGGATAGTCCACACGAACAGCAACTTCACCAAAAGGATAGAATGCAACCCGCTCATCTGGATGCAAGTATTGATTTAATGCTTCAGGAGATAATTGTTCGCCACTTATCACGCATATGCAATTCATTATGTACATTTTTGCCTCCTGATGCCATAACTGGCGCGTAAAAACCAAGCGTCAAATTCTTTGCTGTCAAACATTACTCATCACACTCATAACACGTCACGCACAATGTAATATCCAACTGCGAAAATCTTGCCGCAAGATCTGGGCTCAGATCAAACACACACTCTTTATTGTATGCAACATTTAAACACACATTGATATATTCAATACCTATTTTTTCCAGATCGCCAATAGTTTCAATGAACTCCGCTACACTTTCTGGAGAAGCATTAAAAGATATACTCCCATAAGGATAAGGTTTTCCCTTATAACGTCCTCTAGTGGCAATTTCTCCGGCAAAGTGTATGGAAAAATCATCTGTCGGCGGCATATGCCTCACAATCGAATGAGGATGAAACGCTTCTCCACTAATACTGCATGAGCAATTAATTTTCAGCATATCTACCTCATGAAATGCTTTAATGGGAAATCCGTAGCAATAGTTCTTTTTGTCTGCTGGTTTCTTGACCTCCCCCCGACTAACCGAGCGGTCTAAACTGGAGATTTCCGGCTTCTGGATGGGCTAGCCGGAACTCGCCGGGAGACCGGTCGCCCAGCGAACTGTGCGGCGTGAGTTCGTTGTAATCCTGCGCCAACGCTCGATCTTGTCACGCGCGTCAGCCAGCGGCAAAAACCAATGCACGTTCAGGCACTCATCCCGCAGACTGCCGTTGAACGACTCGATGAAGACATTATCCGCGGGTTTCCCCGGCCGCGAGAAGTCCAGCGTGACGCCTTGTTCGTACGCCCATTGATCCAGCGCCACCGAAATGAATTCACTGCCGTTGTCGACCTGAATCCGCTGCGGCGTCCCGCGCAAGGCTTGCACATGCCGCGTCGTCGCGACTACGTCCGCGGCTTAGGAGACGGCCGCTGCTGAACGACAGCGGTGGCGCGGCGAATGCTGACGCGGTACGCGTTGATCAGGAAGTTGGCCAGCTCGCGTTTGCGAGCCGGCTTCACAGCTTTTTCTGGATGACTTCCTGCAGCATCTGCTTGTCCAGGCTCAGGTCAGCCACCATGCGCTTGAGCCGGGCATTCTCTTCTTCCAGCTGCTTCAAGCGGCGCAGTTCGCTGACGCCGAGGCCGCCGTATTTCTTCTTCCAGTTGCAGAAGGTGGCCTCGGAGATGCCCATCTTGCGGCAGACCTCCGCGACCGTGGTGCCCAACTCCGCTTTGCCAGAAATCTCTACTTCTCTCCGCTACGGTTTTTCGGGAGGAGGTCAATGTGCCCTTGCCGTCTTGACCTCAAGTCCGCTTGAGGCGCTACGGTAGACCACTCTTCCCTCACAGGTGCCATCCGATGACGACTGCAACCCCCGCTCCGCAACTGACTTTCCTCAACCCGGAAGGGCTGTATGATCCGCGCCCGAACGGTTACTCCCATCTGGCCATCGTCGATGGACCGGCCCGGCTGGTCCATGTTGCCGGTCAGGGCGGCGAAGACGCGCAGGGCACGCTCTCCCCCGATTTCGGGCAGCAGGTCAGGCAGGCGCTGGCCAATCTGGAAACGGCATTGCGGGCAGCCGGCGCCGGCCCGCGCGATGTGGCCAGGCTGACTGTGCTGATCGTCGACCATTCGCAGGAACGGCTGCAGGTGTTCGGCCGGGCGTTGACGGCGCTATGGGATGGCGCGCCAATGCCGGCATGCACACTGATCCCGGTGCCACGGCTGGCGCTTGACGGCATGCTGTTCGAGATCGAGGCCACCGCCGTGCTGGCGCCGTCGACCTGAGCCGGCCCCGGTCGCAGGGCTCAGGCGGGATCGTCGGCGGGCTTTTGCAGCTCGTCGGGAATATCCAGCCCCCAGTCGCCCCACAGATACCAGTCTTCGCCGATGACCTCGGCCGGGTGCTGGGTACGGCCGGAGCCGTTGCCGCACTGAAGGGAATCGACCGGGCAGTATTTGTCACACCCCCAGCAGATTCGCTCCGGGTGTTTCGGGTTAAGCGGGAATTTTTTTGCCATGCCGGCCCCATTAACGTCTGAAGGCAGTGCCATGCACTGCCTTCAGATTAGCGTCATGACCGGGACTGGCGACATGACGCGGGTCAAGCCGCAACGGGTCAGGCCTGCAGATTGAGCCAGAGCTTCTCGCCGTCGTTGTACTTGCTGATCATGCTGGCGTTCAGCTTGGCTGCCGCTTCCTCGGTGCTGGCGGCATCGTCGCCCCCGCCCTGCAGCTCGGCCTGCTTCTTCATCAGCTCTTCGATCTTCGCTGCGACCTTTGCCTTTTCTTCCGGCGGCATGGCCTCGTACTCTTCCTTGGAAATTCCGAGCTGGGCCAGCATCCGCGCCATGACCTTTTCGCGCGGCGACATCGCCATGTACTCAAGGAAGCTCTCGCTGGTGCTCTTGCCGGTCGTCGCCGACGGCACGGCCCCGGCTGCTCCGGCGGCGCTGACGGCCGTGCTGCTGCCGGCAGCCGCCGTGGTGGTGTTCTGGGCCGTCGCGCCCAGGCCGGCGAAGGCGGCTACCAGCGCCGCGTTCCAGTCGGCGGCTGCCGTGTCGGTTTTTTTCCTGGTCGACGACGAGACGGCATCGAGGACGTTGCTCAGGCTGGCTTCACGAATATTCGACATGCGAATCCCTTTGTCAGTAAACGTTTCAGCCACTGAAACAGCAGGATTCATGCCAGCCCGGATTCCCCGTCAGCCGGCATGAATCGCAGCAAAATCACATACTGCATGACCGGTTTTTACCGCCCGTCGGCAATTTTTGCCTGTGCGGCAGGACGCCCCGGGCACAGCAGCCGCTCGCACCGAATGTGGTACATCTCGAGGTCTTCTCGAATGAAGAACGGCATCTCCCACGGGTTCTTGTCGATAAACGCCTGGCGGATTTCCTCGAACACGGCGCTGCCGTTCGGTACCAGGCTGGCCTGGCCCTCGATGATGGTGTAGTTCCACTCGATCGCGCGCTCGAAGGTAAAGGTCGCGCGCTCGTCCATCACGAAGAAGCAGTGCGGGTTGCGCTTCAACTGTCTGGATTTGAAGGTTTCCGGGAAAGTGATCAGGAAGACGTCATCGTTCTCGGTAGACAGGAAGGCAAGCACGGTCGTGTGCGGCTGTTCCGGCGCGAGGGTGATGAGCACCCCGACCTTGTTCTCGCGGTCGCGCCCGGCGATCGGCGGCAGGCTGGCCAGCGTGCTCAGCGGCACCGGCCGCTCCGGACGCAGATCGGCCGGGTAGTCATAACCGGGCTCGCGCAGGTTCTCGACGGCGGTAAAACCGTGCAGCAGCATGCATTCGCGCGGTTCGAGCACGGCCCAGTCGCCATCCACGGCCTGCACCCGCCCCTTGTAGGACGCCCGATAGACGCGAATCGACGAGTCGAACTCGTCGACCCCGGTACGGTTGTCCAGGTGAATCGTGGCCAGATCGCCCTGCTGCAGCGCATGCCCGTGCGGAAAGAACAGCCGCAGGCGATTGTCGTGCTGCGGGTACACGCCACAGATATGAATAACGACATCATCCTGCCGGTAGGCGCTGAGAACGCCAAGGATCTGCTTGCCGAGATAGGTGACGAGGCTCATGAGGAAAGGTCCGCTAGTACCAGATTCTTCAGATCATACGCCGGGCCCCGGTGTTTCTGGGTCTGTCTGCGGCTTGCGCTTGCCGTGTGGCATGACCGGTGCCGATTTCGGTCTGGCCGCAGCCGCGGTCCGGCAGACAAGAATCCCGACCAGCGCCAGCGGCACCACAACTACCAGCAAGGCTGCCAGCGCGTGCAGAAGTTCGGTATCCATGGCTCACTCCCCGCGCGCCGACAGCACGTTATCGACGGGTTTGCCGGCGCCTCGCCGCTGGTGCCACTGCGTCAGACTGACAACAGCCTGTCGCGCACAGCGAAACACCAGCACAAAAACCGCCACAGCCAGGGTAATAAAAACCACATCCTTGATAATGGTGTGCATCAGAACGTCTCAGCCACTCTCATGCCAGCACCATAGCCCACAGGAAAATGTCGCGGCGTAAAATTAACGTAAATTCTGCACTGCCACGCTGGTTATTACCGGCACCCTGCCGTTAACTGGACAGGGTACGGCGTCAGCGACAATAACTTTCTTTATTTACAGCATATTTATACTTCCCGGCATTATCTGAACAGCAATTTTATATCCAGCAGGAAAGAATGGTGCGCAGCGACCTTTACCCTTGATACACACGGGTGTCCCGCCCGGAGAACCACCGACGTGAGTCCAGATCCTGACCCCTTTCCTCCCCCGCTGCGCATTGTCGTGACCGTTCCCCCCGGGCAGACGGTAACGGTCACCGGCACACCCCGCGCACCGTGCGATATCGCGGAAGTCGCGGCCCGGGTCCGGGCCTGCCTGGACGATATCGGCATCGAGGGAGAGGCAACGGCGGTTTACGACGATGGCGTACTCAGTATTGATTTTTCGCGTCATCAGGTCCGGCGCCAGGGGCAGCCGGTTTCGCTGACCCGCAAGGAGTTCTCCCTGCTGGCCCTGCTGGCGCAACAGCCCGGCCGTCTGCTGACCCAGTCCTGCCTGCTGCGCACGCTATGGGGCCCCACACACGAGGGCGATGCCCACTACCTGCGCATTCTGGTCGGCAAGCTCAGGCAGAAGCTGGGCGATCCGCGCTATATCCTGACCGAGCCGGGAGTCGGACTGCGGTTCCTGCCGAGGTGAAACCGCTCACGAAGCCTGCATCTCGTATGGATGGCTGCGCTGCTTCTGGCGCAGGCCGGGCAGGATCAGGGCCAGCAGCGGGCCGGTCATGAAGGTGGTCACCAGCGCCATCACCACCAGCATGGCGAAAATCTGCGGCGACAGGATGCCGATATCGTAGCCGATATTCAAAACCACCAGCTCCATCAGGCCACGAGTGTTCATCAGGGCGCCCAGCGCCCATGCGTCACGCCACTTGATGCCCTTGCTTCGCGCCGCAACCGCCGCGCCGACCATCTTCCCGACCGTGGCCACGGCAATGATGGCCGCGCAGTGCTGCCACGCCTGCCAGTTGTCCAGCAGCCCGATCTGCACCCGGATGCCGGTATAGGTAAAGAAGATCGGCAGCAGGACCACGGTGGTCAGGTGTTCGATCTTGGCGCACAGGTTGATCCGCAGCGTCAGCTGGTGCGGCATGATGGCGCCGGCCAGGAACGCCCCGAACAGGGCGTGGATGCCGATCACTTCCGATACCAGGGCCGAGCCCAGACCAATGGCGAAAATGAAGGCCAGCTGACTGCTGGTGGTCTTTCCGTCCACCGTCGCATGACGGAGCACCCGCTGCGCCAGCGGCCGGATGACTTTGACCATGAACAGCACATAGATGACAGCCATGATCAGCACCACGACGGCCGATTTCATCGACCCGGCCTTGACCAGCCCGAGCACGGCGGCCAGCAGGCACCAGGCCGTCACGTCATCGATCGCGGCGCAGGCAATCGCCATCGAACCGAGCGAGGTGCCGGACAGCTGCTTCTCCTGAATGATCCGGGCCAGGACGGGAAACGCGGTAATGCTCATGGCGATGCCCATGAACAGGGCAAAGGAAGAAAACGCGATGCCGGGCGGGCAATATTGCCGGTACAGGCCGAGCGCCAGCAAGACCCCCAGCAGGAAGGGCAGCAGAATGCTGGCGTGCGAAATGACCACGGCAGCCGAAGCGCTTCTTTTCAGACTGGACAAACGCAACTCCAGCCCGACGATAAACATGAAGAAGATAAGACCGATCTGGCTGAAGAAATACAGCTGCGGCATCGATGCTTCCGGAAAGAGGAAGTCATAGCCGGCAGGCCACAATAATGCCAATACCGATTTGCCGAGCAGAATGCCGGCAATCATCTCGCCAATCACGCGCGGCTGCCCGAACAGCCTGACCACCCAGGCGCAGGCGCGGGACAGGATCAGGATCGACAGGATTTGAATCAGCAGGCCGACCAGTGGCTGATGCGCATGCTGGATCAGCACCTGGGGCGCAATATCCAGCCAGCCGCCCTGGTCACTGCTGTTTTGCAGGAGAACCGGACTTCCCCCGGAACCAAGGGAGAGAATGAAGAACAGTATGACCAGCGCTGCAGACAGAATCAGGCCGTAGGTCAGAATATGGAGCAGTGTTTTTTTCACACGGTTTTTCCGCTAAAATGCATTCGGTATTTTTACTGGCAGAAACCCATCCACCAATTCCGGGTGCACTCACCAGGATATAAAAACCATTGGTCTGATTTTTATATCCTGAAGCAGGCAGGTTTCTTCATCCTTGTGGCGCGCCGGATCATAGCATCCGCATTCAGGAAGAACATTGCCATATATTCATTTGTGCATCTTGGTGTCGCTTTTCCATGTATCCATAAGGGTTATTGCGCAGTGAACACGTCCGGCGACAACGGCGCCGTCCGCATTCAACTGGCGCCGTACCCTGCCGGCTTACCGGTCGTGCAGGAACGCATCGAGAACGGCATGCAGCCAGCCGGGCTGATCCTCATGGGTCGAATGATCGGCAAACGGGATGTTCAGCAGCTTTGCACCCGGTACCCGGTCGGCGAGTTCAACCGCATTGGCACGCGAGACAAGCTGGTCTTCGTCGCCACGAACCACCAGCAAGGCAGCGGTGATGTCGCGCACGGCTTCATTCGGATAGCCGTCTTCGCCCGAGTCAAGCCACAGACTCTGCAGCGCAGCCGTCAAGCGCTCGAAGTCCGGCTCCGGGTTCAGTTTCTGATAGCTGTCGTAGCTGTGCGGGAACATCTCGCGCCAGATCTCTGCCGTGATGCCGGCATACATATCGCGTGTCGGGTCGTCTGCCCCCAGGGCCCAGTGCGCGCCGATCGTGACGAGCTTGTCGACCCCGACTGTCCGGCTGGCGGCCAGCCGCAGGGCGGCGATACCGCCATCGCTGTGGCCGATGATGCTGACGCGGTCCAGACCCAGGTGCCGGATTACGGCTTCCACGTCCTGCTGGAGACGCTTGTAGCTCAGGGCTGCCCCGCCAAGCGTGGACTTGCCCTGACCGCGATTGGACTGCCCCGGCTCCAGTAGGCATTCCTGCCCTATGATTTGAGCATAGGAGGATGTCCGTGAGTACGCAGCGTTTTACCCCAGAATTCAAAGA
>NZ_QLTJ01000033.1:0-7410 GCF_003269145.1 Microvirgula sp. AG722
GGACTTGGCCGACATAGGCCATGGTTTCGATGAGATGAGACATATCAGACTCCCGGGAAAATGCCCTGGTGGTGAGCCAGGGCAGGCAGAGGAAGGCAGTGACGGGGTGTCACTGCCTGTTACCGGGTGGGTGATATGTGGGTGAAAAATTTTGGATTGATTAGGTAGCTATCACAGGGCTTGACAGTGTACGTGGACCATTCGCCCCTCGTCAGCGAGGGCGAAGGTCATCATCGGTTGGCTAGCGCTGGTCATGGCGTTTACTTCGGGTGTTGAACACAGAAGTCACGCTAGAGCCCGTTATGCGGATAGAATAGTCACGAATTGTCATAAAACTGTTTTGGACAGTTATGGAAGCGATTGAAAAACAAAAGGAAATGGTAGTCGACGATGACCTGGCTAGTCCGCAAGACTATCTGTCAGGGTCGCTATGCCTGCAGGGCTTCCTTCGGCATGTGCGAAAGATGACGAAGCTGTATCGTGTGTTGCAGGCGTGGTTGGACTATGAAATCCAGCGTGTTGGGGAGGGGAATGGCAGTACGCCATATGAGGCTGAGAACCCCCGGGCCTGCTTTGGTGAGACTAGTGACAAGTCTGCATCGAGGTGGCTGGCTCCGATCTGGAAGGTCTTGCAAGGCCTTGATGAGATGCATGGTGAGGGATTAAGAAGCTGGGCTGTCCAGCACAGCCATTCGGGCCTCTGCTTGCCGGCCAAGCAGGCTAGCAAAGGCGGCTCAGGTAACACCTCCAAGTATTTCTTCCGCTACATTGCTGTTACCCAAAAGCAAACCGCTTCCAACCAGTTCACAACGCCCACCACGAACACCTCTGTCCAGTACATCATGGATACCCAGATTCAACCCGCTTGGTGGGTTGGGTGGCACCTCAAGTCAGGATTCAAACTGTATGGCTGGAGAAAATGGCTTTTTCTCGCGTACTGCTTGATCACCTTCATCGCTGTCGGTTTCTACCTTTTCCTGTCTTTTCTCTCGATAGTTTATGGCCAACATAGCTTTTCTGATTTTATTAAGCTAGTTGGCTCCGCTACTGTAGTAGGAATCGTTGGTGTTCTTTGTCTAGGGCCTTATATTCTGTTGGTCAACTGGCGCATCACGATGGCTCCATTGCTATTTACAGCATTCAACGAGGTAGACCACGCGCAACTAGAGTTGATAACTCTTTCAGATGACCCATCTGGTGCGAAAAAGGAGATGCGTTTTGTTCGCTGCAGCGCTCAGTGCCAATCTGTTCTGCTCGAGTTCTGCTGAGAAGAGGAGGGCGTCAATTTCCAAATAGACTGGTCGGACACGGCGAAGAGTCTCCTGCCGAGCATGTTTTTAGTTTTGATAGGTTTAATATGCATGGATTTAGGTTGGTTTGGCAAAAACCAGGCTATCATACGAAAGATCATAGCAATTGATAAAATTGAAGTTGCACTTTTTCTATTAACGATTTTTTAAGAGACCTGTAGTCAGTGAGGCACTTTGTAGTCACTGGAAATTAAAAAGTGCTTCTTAATAAATGGTCAAAATAAGGGCTTGAAAATGGACATGCTTTCCCGACTAGATGAATTTTCCAAAGATTTGTCCTGGATGAACAGAAACCTTACTGGGCTTCCAGATTCTTGGGTGATTCGGCCGGGGAAGGACTCTTCGGAGCCGGAATATATACTTGAACGGCTCAATATGAACCGATCAATGCGGCGGCAGGCTAAGTTGCATAAAATGCATTTAGCCCTACAGACCCGAGCGGCACGGAGTTATATTTTCCGAGACGCATGTTGTCGTTACTTGGATAATGGGCAAAATGTCCTTTTGGAAGGTGAGCGTGCGCCGAGTTGGGAGGCGGTCGTTTTTGAAAAATTCAAACCAGGGTGGTTGTTGGGGCAGTTAGGGCCTAGCGCAGATGCCGAAGAGAGTCATGGTGAGCTTAATTTTGAAAAAACTTCAGATAGTCATCCATCTGAATCGTTTTTTTTAGAGTGGTGGGCTGGCGACAATCAGAATTATTTCAATAAAATAGCCAAGGGCATGTCGAGCGGAAAATCATCTCCACAGATTGCAAAAAAATCTGAAAATATTCAGCGCCTGTACCGCAAAGTAATTGGCATTTACTCCTCGGCGATGGTTGAATTTGATCGATGGGGTACGCTGAGAGAGGAGGAGCAAGCACAACTGACGGATGTGTTTTACGGTATATTCACTCTGCTTGGCGTTGAGACAATCAAACCAGTTTTAGAATCACAGCCAGGGATTCTCCTCAATTACTTCAAGGCCGTACTCAAGGCCAATGCCGGCCTATCCTTCTTGGATGACTCCACCCCCAAGGTTGATGCGGGGAACGACGACTGCGAGACGCCCCCTGTCCTCCAGGTGGATAATGAGTCGATCCAAGCCGATCAACCAACGACCCTGCAAGATTTTTACGCCAGCTTACTGCAACTCGCCGAGGCTGGAGCGCGGACTCCGTACGATATGGCCCATGCCGATATGGTAATGGCATTTGTCGCCGATAACTTGCCACGCTTGTGTAGTACCCTTCAGATCGATCAGACGGCACTGGCTGAAAAGCTTCAGATGTTCGCTCATCAAGTTGTGATGCTAGGTAAGCAACTGGGTATCTCCTTGTTTGAAGATCACACATTCATTGTTGCCTTCACCAAGGCCTGGGTTCATTCCCTATACGAGGCCGTACAAGTACCGGTCAGCCCTGATTACCTTCATGGTCGCCTGCTCGAGATCGAAGAGGCGGCCAAGGCCCATGAGCAACGGCTCCAGACTTGTCGGATTGCCCTGGACGAAGCCGAGGTGGGGTTGAAGGCCGCAAAAGCAGCCAAGGCGAGGGCAAATTTTACGACTCGACGCGAGACTGCGGCCACGGTAACGCAGGCAGAGAGCACCTTGCGTGAGGCAGAGCAAAATCTGATTGAGGTCGAAGAAATCGCTGCTGCTGCCTTGCTGCCGGGCGACATCACCTTGGACGACCTGCCCGCTTATATGGAAGAGGCCGAGGACATCTCACTCGAACAGGCAAAGGTCCATCCTGAGTCCGTGCAGGCATTGCTGTCGTTTGACAGCATGCCCGTCACGATGCCAACCGAGAGAGTGACCGAAGCCCCAGCAACAGAGGAGGTTGAGGTCACAGTGATACCAACGCTCGAGGTCGAGCCTGTGCCGACTCTTGAGGCCCCGTTGGATGAAAATGCCCCCGAAGCTACTGTGTTAGTTGAAGTCGTGACGGCGCAGGCCGGACAGGTGCTGGCGCCGGCCACAGGTGAAACGGAAGAGGCTGGGTTCGTCCCGGAGGCTGCCGTGATGAAGGTGGTCTTTAGTCCGGCACCAGAGCACCAAATCGAGGAGGATGTGGCGCCGCCACAAGAAACCGAAGACTCACTTGCCGGGTTCGAAGAACTAGAACTGCATCCTTCCACATTGCAAGTTTTGGAAGACACTGAGGAATTGGTCGCTCACGTTCAGAGCATCACGTCCAAGCATGGAGTGTTGCCCGCCATTCTGGTCGATAGCGCTATCGTTCACTGGCTGGCGAAGAGCGAACTCCCCAACGCTTTGGCAACTTGGGACCTAGCAAACCGACAGGATGTCACTCTGCAGGGGGACGTCATTGAACGCGATGTGCTACAGAGCTCGTACACCGGACTACATGTCTGGCCAAACCAGGATGCGTCGCTTGGCAAGATACGCTCGCTGCTGAACTTTATCCCGCCACAGCGCATCGATGAAATGCTGCTGCGTCGGCAGACCAAGGCGATCGTGCCGGGGCTGCTGTTCTCGGCGTCGTTCCAGGCCGCCATTTTCGCCGGCAACAGCACGGCGGCACCGCGAATTCTGGCCTCTTGCGAGGACATGGTGGACCCACAATTGCAGCGGCTGATTCATGAAGTGGTCGTATCCAGTAATCGCAACATCTACTTCGATATTGATGCACTACGGATGGTCACGCCGGCTGAGGCAGAGGAGGTGCGTATTCGTGAGCTGCAATCGTTGCTGGACGATGTAATCGACCGAGTACGCTCCAAACAGGTGGGTTGGGCCCCAACGCGCAAGGCTTTGTCAGCCTGTTTTGACCTGCCGGATTTTAAAGAGGCCATCGAGGCCGTCCATGAGGCAGATTGGAGCAAGCTCTATGCGGTCGAGCATTTCCTCGATACCTATGAGTCCGAAGAAGCGCGGCGCGATCTGTTCACCCGGCAAATCCGCATGATGGACATCGCAAGCAACAGCGTCATTGGTAGAACGCCAATGAACCAGTTCCACACGACCATCCAGGCTCTGCGCGACATCTTTCTGTCTTGGCTTAGCTTGCGGAACAACGCATCGGGACGCCAGGCCGATATTGGCGACGCAGCTAAGCGTCTTATCAGTTTGATGAGGAATGCCGCATCTTACGTGGCCGAGAAGAAGGCCCACGCCGTCGGGGTTGCACAAAAAGCCAACTACGCCCTGTTTCAAAATGTGCTCATACAAGTGCTGGCCGTCGTGGATGGACAAAGTGGAACGGTAGTGGAACCGGTGGTAACCCGAGCGGTACAGGAGCTGCCCTATGCGACCCTTCTTCTGACCAAGCCCTTAACTGATTCGCTCGGAAGTCTGAGTAGCATCACGACTTGGCTTTCTCATCCAGTGGATAAAAATGCGCTGTTCGACCAAGCGATGGCGGCACAAGACAGCGTCACCACACAAGTGTTGCTCAGGACGTTTCCACAACTTGCAGGTCGGGAGATGCGGCGCTCTGCAGTGCAGGCGCTGGAAACCCAGGTGCGCAAGGACCTCGTGAAGAAGTTGCGGCTTGCTGAAATCCTGCTCGATAACGCGTTGCTTGCCGAGATCTTTAATGACGAGGAGGAGCCGACTAACAAGCAGCAGCTGCTGGAGGCACTGAAGGAAGAAATCGAAGCTCGTACAGTTTACGAAGGGTTGACCGATATCCGCGAGGAAGTTGAAGGCATAGAGCGCGAGATCGAAGCCAAGCTAGGTCGCCGTGTGGAAGATGACGAAGTCAAGCTGCACTCGCTGATCGGTAAGGCTATCGATCTGATGGGCGAGGAAGCCGTACCGGTAGATTGGCGTCAACGGGCAGAGCAGGCCCTGCAATCACGCATGTTGCCGCTGGTTACGGAAATGATCAGCCAGCTTGAGCATTCAATCGATAAGCGTGAAAAACTCTCGGACATCGCGATGGTTCGGAACACGAACCTGGAAGGATTCGTGGCGGCACAGGGTACCATCTACGCGGCCTTACGCGCGCATCCAAACCCGCGTGAGGCCTGGCGAAGCCTGGTGAATTTGCAGCAGAAGGGCTTTGATTTTTCCCATTCGCGCGCCAAAACCAAAGAGGTTATCGAGACCCTGACCAGTTGGCACCTCGATCGCAAACTCAACCTTGACAACCCCGTGATCGCCAATGTGCGCGAGATTCTCGGTTACCTTGGCATGCAGGTCGTTCCTCGAACCCCTCCGTCGGGGATTCGTAATGAGGGGGCGTTCCGCGCGCTTACGATCAAGGTGTTCCGTGGCGATACTGGTCGCGGCTTTCCCTATTTCGATGGGGAGACCGGAAACAGTGCAGAACACAACGATGTGCGAGTCTTCATTGGAGTCGGGGACTGGCAAACCAAGGATCTGATCGAGTGCGTTGAACGCGAGGCCTACGGCAAACGCGATATTCTGATTTCGCCCAAGGTCATGGATGCCACCATGCGTGAAGAGTTGGCCGTACTGACCAAGCAGCGCAATCTGGCCATCTACCATATCGACCCGGTGATGGCTGCTTATCTCGGTATGAATAATATAGCCGAAGACAAGGTGTTGAAGACGTGGCTGCAGATGACGGCACCGTGGACTGGGTTCAATCCGTACCACAAGGGCGACACCCTCATGCCTGCCAAGCCGGAGATGCGCTATGGCCGCCTGAAGCAGTCCTATGAGTTGACCCGCCCGCATAGCAATGCCGTGGTTTACGGTGGCCGCCAGCTGGGTAAAACAACGATCCTGCATGAAGCGGTTCGACTTGTGCAGAAGAACAATGACGTTGCCGCTTACACACGCGTTGATCAGACCATGGTCGGCCCGATCGACGAGGCTTGGGAGAATTGCCGCTCTTGGCTATTCAACGAGATTCATCAACTGCTGTACAAGGCGAAATTCCTGCACTCCTCGGAGACGTTGCCCAACGCAGACGACGAGGAAATCACGATTCGCCAGGCCTTGAACAACCCGGGTAATAGTAAGCGCGTGCTGCTGTGTCTCGATGAAGTCGATCCGCTGCTGGAATTGGATTCCAAGAAGGATTTTAAGCTGTTCCGCGCCATCGTCAACTTCGTGCAGACGCCGAACAGTCCGCTGAAGGTGGTGATCGCCGGCTTGCAAAACGTAAAGCGCTTCGAGCAGGTGCCGAATGTGCCGCTCAACCAGCTCGGTGACTCTCTGCAGGTCTCGATTCTGGAAACGCAGGATGCGATCGATCTGGTGCAGGAGCCTCTGGCCATTGCTGGTTATTACTTCGCCGATCCGATGCTGATCAACCAAATACTGGTGGTAACTAACCGCCATCCGGGCTTGATCCAGGTCTATTGCGCCAAGCTGCTTGAGCATCTGCACAAGGATGGCCGCCTCAAGATCGGCGACGCGAAAATCACCTCGAGCCACCTCGAATGGGTGAACCAGGATGAGGACGTACAGGATCGGATTCAGTCACGCTTTGAATACACTCTGAACGTCGACCGCCGTTATGGCGTGATCGTGTACGGGCTGATTGCTGAGGGGGTACTCAATGGGGAGCGTAGCGTCACGGCCAGCCGCGTGCTTGGCGTTGCCCGCAAGTGGGCGCCACAATGGTTCAGTACCACCAGCGAGGGAAACATCGAGGCATTCCTCGATGAGATGATCGGCCTGGGTATCCTGAAGAGTCTCGATGGCCGCAAGTATTCGCTGCGCAATCCGAGCATCCTGCGGCTGATTGGCGACCGCAACAAGGCGACCGACAAATTGCTGCGCCTCGTGGATGCGCCGGCCGAGGACCCGCTGTCGGCGCACCGGAAGTGTGACGGCTATCCATCGCCCCTCACTCGTCGCGATGAGCAGCTGCTCTTGAAACACCTCGATCCGAAAGGGCGGGAGAAGACGTTCTCGGTAACCGCCATCGTCGGTTCGCCGGCCTTGGGGCTGACCAGTCAGTTCATGCGTCCAGCACTGGAAACGTTGGGAATGTCAGAGCGCACGTCTGGACTGTCCCGGGGTCAGTAGACAAATACCTGCCTCACGCCGAGGCCCGTTCGAAGGCCTCGGGACTGATGCCGCCCAGGTGACTATGGCGGCGGGTGCGGTTGTAAAAAGCTTCAATGTAGTCGAACACGTCTGAGCGGGCCAGATCGCGGGTTTTGTAGATCCGTTT
>NZ_QLTJ01000034.1:0-5242 GCF_003269145.1 Microvirgula sp. AG722
ATGCCGAAAGGCGCCATCGTCGCCTTCGACGAGATCAACTGCGAGTCGTTTCCGGGCGAGACGCGGGCCCTGCAGGAGATCGTGGGGATCGGTACGCATGAGATCCGGCGGTTTCCGTTTGAGCCGTGGGTGTCGTATATGGTGCTTTGAGGAGGCTGCGGGCGAAAACAGCAATAGCTGAAGTACGGCATAGCCCCCTACTGCACAGCCTCAGTGCTGTGCAGTAGAGGTGCTGCCTTTTATTGGCATTTCTTTCTTGCGTCTTCAGCCAGCTGGTGCAGATCACAGTTATCTGTAAGCATCCGGGCATTCCATTTTGAGCCCCGTCCATGCCCTACTTAGGGCCCACCTCTTTTTAGTAGAAACCATGCCTAAGACCGCCTTTATTGCACCAGAGGCGCTCTTGCCCCAAATACCTCAATGTTCAAATCGTCACCGAATGCACCCAGCCCGGTTCTTCACTGACGAACTTCCTCCGCGGCCCCTGAAGCACCATTCAAAATCCGGATCAAGGGCGTTGCCTTGGCCAAGAAATCGGTGACATCATCTGCCGGCATAGGTTTGGCAAAGTAGTATCCCTGAACCTCATCGCAGCCATGCCTTCGGACAATATCCAGGGTTTCCGCATCCTCTACCCCCTCTGCAATCGATTTCATACCCATCTCCCTCGCCATCTGGGCAATTGCCCTAATAATTGTATTGTCATCGGCATTATGAGGGGCCCCCCGGACAAAAGACTGGTCAATTTTCAGTTTATCCGCATTGAATTGACGCAAATAAGTCAGGCTGGAGTATCCGGTACCAAAATCATCAATGGACAACCTGACCCCCAGCGCTTTCAAGTCCTTTATTGTAGCCAGTATATTATCCGTATCCTTTATCAGGATGGATTCTGTCAACTCCAGCTCCAGGAGCGAAGGATCCAGATTGGCATTAGTTAGCGCATCCTGGACACATTGCAGAATATTACCGCGCTTAAACTGGAATGCCGACAGGTTGACCGCTACCACCAAATGGCTGCAAATGGATTGCCATTTCGCAGCTTGCAGGCATGCTTCCTGCAAAACCCACTCCCCGATTTTGATGATCAAACCACTATCTTCAGCCACGGGTATAAAAACTCGAGGTGGAACCAGACCTTGTTGCGGAGAATTCCAACGAATCAACGCCTCAAAACCGACGACCTGGCCCGCTGCCAAATCAATTTGTGGTTGATAATGTAGAACAAATTCATTACGCTCCAGAGCTTTCCGCAACCCGCCAAGAATGCTTACGTATTCATTTGCATCGATATTTGATTGCTCGGTAAAAAACCGATAGGTATTTCGTCCGGAATCCTTGGCAAGGTACATTGCACTATCTGCCCGCTTTAGCAGAGTATCAAAATCTCTTCCATTATCAGGGTAAACAGAAACCCCGATTGATACAGACAAAAAAAGCTCGACGCCGTCGATGAAAAACGGATCAGCCATTTGTTCCAGAATCCGGGTGGCCACGCGGTTAACCACATTAAAATCATCTACACAGGAAAGGATGACAAGAAATTCGTCCCCCCCCTGTCGTCCAAGAGTATCAGCCTCTCGTATACAATCCTTAATGCGTTCCGCCGCCATTCTGAGAAGCGCATCCCCGACCAAATGCCCAAGGGAATCATTGACCCATTTGAATCGGTCAAGATCTATAAAAAACAGCGCTACCTTGCAGTTTTCCCGGTGAGCGTTCGCCATGGACTGCTCCATACGGTCCCGACTGAGCAGGCGGTTAGGAAGTCTAGTCAACTCATCGTGTGAGGCCAGGAAAGCAATGTGTTCTTCGGCTTCAAGCCTTTTTGTGACATCCTGTTTGATTGCCGCGATATGATCGATGGACCCAGTGTCATCAAGAATTGGAAAAATAACGGCATCTTCCCAATAAAAGCCACCATTCTTTTTTTTGTTACGGAACCTACCTGTCCACGGGCGGCCACTTCTGACCTGCGTCCATAGAGAAGAATATTCGTTAGCAGGCGTCATTCCGCTACTCAAAATCCGTGGATTTTTTCCCAGAACTTCATCCAGTTGATACCCGGTTGTCTCGGTAAAAGCCTTGTTTACGTACTGAATATTCCCTTTCGCATCCGTCACCACAACGGTCATTGGTCCCTGTTCCACTACCATGGAAAGCTTACGCAACTCCAGCTCGTCTTTCTTTCTCTGAGTTATATCCCTCCCGATATGAAAGGCACCAATCAATTCACCATTAGCATTGAATATGGGCCCGTAATGTGAATCATAAGTTATTTCATTTACACCTTCGTCATATTTCCACTCAGTAGAAAAATTCTCCCCACTCAGCGCTTTGCGCCATTTATTTTCAAATTCTCCGCTCCGCGGCAGGTTCGCTGCGGTTTTCTCCAAAAACAGCATACCCGGCTCTATATGCTCACCAAATATTTTCTGAAAACAGCCTACATATGCAGGATTGCATACGACATATCTAAGATCGGTATCAAGCACGGCAACAATGTCTGGGAGTGCATTGGTAATGGATAGAATATGCGCCTGCTGCGTTGCATGCAGCTCAGCCTCCAGTCGTTCAACCTGAATGGCGTTCTCGCGGAACACAACAATTGCTTTTGTCAGCTCTCCAATTTCATCTTCCCGAGTCGTTCGAGGTATGCTGATGGTCAGGTCATTATTTGCCAAACGACGGACGAGTCCGGTCAAGACAGTCAAAGGGTGAATCACCATCTTGTTGACCCGAAATACGGTGCCAGCAAATACAATGGCAACTACAATCAGGCTAGTTAAAGCAAACACCAAATTTACCACTGTATCCTGGAACAAACTAGAACTCTGGTCATGCGCCACATCTAAGGCTGCATCCCTAAGGACGAGGGACGAGTCCAATGCGGACCTCACCCATTTGTGCCACTCTACGGCAGGTATGGGGCATGGTCGTCCCTCCCGTGCCGCGTTGATGATGGAACGAAACCGTTGTTCTCCTTCTATCATCAACGTTGTGCGCATGGAGGCCAAGGCATTGACCAGTTTCGGCTGATCACCAAGATCACCCACCATTTTTTCCAATTGCTTCGCCAACAAAGCTACAGCACCTGATTCTTCAGTAACGGTGGTAACTCTGTCTCCGGCAAAGTCCTCTCCATAGACAAAAACGGCCAGATTTGCCGCTCGTATCCCATTCATCGTCCGCATCTCCTGGGCCAGTCTGGCCAGCGCGGCAGCTTGAACGAGGCGGCTGTTTCCAGACTGCCCCAGTGCCAGAAAAGCCTCATCTGTCGCAGCCGTTAGGTGGATAAGCCCTCGGGCAAAACCATCCTGAATATCAGAATGGATATTGGGAAGACGCTTTTCCTTTGGTTTTGCGGCCTCTTCTTGCGCGGCAACACGAATCTTTCTAAAAATCGCGACCCCAGCATCAAGCCTGGTAGTAGTCAACCCCGCAGCAATCATCGCTTTCCGGGCTGAATTCACCAATTCATCAGTTTTGTCTATTTCTTTTTTTGCATTATCGATCTGGGCCAGCGTTGCCGGATTTTTCCTTGTCAAGGGTACATCCCAGGCGTTTCTCTCTCGCGGAATCTGACTGGCAATTTTTAGTGTGCGTTCAAAGGCAACCAATTGGTTAGATGTCGTTTTTTGCTTTACAAGATCACTGACTGCACTGTGAATATCAATGCTGGCCAAGATCGCTGCCAGTGCCCCTGCAATCAAGCTACCGGCCAGAATTTTCCATCGCAAGCTCACATTCATTTTCATGGCCCAGTTCGTTAATGATGCCGTTGGCTGCACTACTTAAAATTTTAGTATAAATACGGTGACTGGATAGCCACTTCTGGCACGAATGGCTGTTCATGACCAGACGCCGTCCCGGGACTTCCTTTGGTGCCTATATCAGCACTTTACAGTCACATGCGGCCATCTGAGTACGTTACCGCCTAGTTTCAACCCTGCATTGATCCAGGTCATATTCATGAAAATGGCATCACACTGAAGCGCAAACCACCACTGTGGAGATGCTGCTGCCACGGATTGAAATGTTATTAACGTGCAATTCCGGAGATAAACAAATTACCATTTGATGCAAAACAATAAAAAGCCCTCCAAACCATAACTATTTATTTTACAATAAATTTTATGGGTTTTTCCTGACTTTGCAAGGAACAATTTTCCTCAGACACCAGCTACGGCAGCTTGTTTTCTTCCTACTGATATCGAAACAATATTCTATAATTAAGTTAGTTATCCGGTCAGAAACTTATATAAAAAAAATGGAAAACATCAAGTTTATGCTACGCCATGACAAGATTATTTTACATCCAGCCAATCATTTGCCAATACTGATTATCAGTCAAATAAACTATTGCTTTGGGGGGCGCGCTGCGCCAGGCGGAGTCGGGCACCACTGTCGCAGAGGTCTGCCGCAAGATGGGCATCTCCGAGGCCACCTTCTACAACTGGAAGAAGAAATACGGCGGCCTCGGCGTCAGCGAGCTGCGCCGCTTGAAGCAGCTGGAAGAAGAGAACGCCCGGCTCAAGCGCATGGTGGCCGATCTGAGCTTGGACAAGCAGATGCTGCAGGAAGTCATCCAAAAAAACTGTGAAGCCGGCTCACAAACGCGAGCTGGCCAACTTCCTGATCGACGCGTACCGCGTCTGCATTCGCCGCGCCACCGCTGTCGTTCAACTGCGGCAAGCGACTTATTTTTATCGCCCTCACCCTCGTGACGATCGCGCCGGGCGGCAGCGAATCCGCGAGAAGGCGTCACACTGGACTTCTCGCGGCTAGGGAAACCCACGGATAATGCCTTCATCGAGTCGCTAAACAGCAGTCTGCGGGATGAGTGCCGGAACGTGCATTCGTTTCTGTCGCTGGCTGACACGCGTGACAAGATCGAGCGTTGGCGGCAGGATTACAACGAATTCAGGCCGCACAGTTCGCTGGGCTACCGGTCCCCACAGAAGTTCAGACGGCTGGCGATTCCTTCAACCTGAGGCGGGAACGAGTGTCCTGAGGTACGGGGATAAGTCCAGATCGAAAAAGTTGCATAGCTTAACTTGGATGCCTATTTCTGGACTGTCCCGGGGTCAGTAGACAAATACCTGCCTCACGCCGAGGCCCGTTCGAAGGCCTCGGGACTGATGCCGCCCAGGTGACTATGGCGGCGGGTGCGGTTGTAAAAAGCTTCAATGTAGTCGAACACGTCTGAGCGGGCCAGATCGCGGGTTTTGTAGATCCGTTT
>NZ_QLTJ01000035.1:2500-5052 GCF_003269145.1 Microvirgula sp. AG722
GGGTCAGCGACTTACATTCAGTAGCGAGCTTAACCGGATAGGGGAGGCGAAGCGAAAGCGAGTCCGAACAGGGCGTTTAGTTGCTGGGTGTAGACCCGAAACCGGATGATCTATCCATGGCCAGGATGAAGGTGCGGTAACACGCACTGGAGGTCCGAACCCACTAATGTTGCAAAATTAGGGGATGAGCTGTGGATAGGGGTGAAAGGCTAAACAAATCCGGAAATAGCTGGTTCTCTCCGAAAACTATTTAGGTAGTGCCTCAGGTATTACTGACGGGGGTAGAGCACTGTTATGGCTAGGGGATCATTGCGATTTACCAACCCATGGCAAACTCCGAATACCGTCAAGTATGAGCCTGGGAGACAGACAGTGGGTGCTAACGTCCATTGTCAAGAGGGAAACAACCCAGACCGCCAGCTAAGGTCCCAAATGATATGCTAAGTGGTAAACGAGGTGGGAAGGCATAGACAGCCAGGATGTTGGCTTAGAAGCAGCCATCATTTAAAGAAAGCGTAATAGCTCACTGGTCGAGTCGTCCTGCGCGGAAGATGTAACGGGGCTCAAGCATATAACCGAAGCTGCGGATATGTACTTAGTACATATGGTAGGAGAGCGTTCTGTAGGCCTGTGAAGGTGTCTTGAGAAGGATGCTGGAGGTATCAGAAGTGCGAATGCTGACATGAGTAGCGATAAAGCGGGTGAAATTCCCGCTCGCCGAAAACCCAAGGTTTCCTACGCAACGTTCATCGGCGTAGGGTGAGTCGGCCCCTAAGGCGAGGCTGAAAAGCGTAGTCGATGGGAAACGGGTTAAAATTCCCGTACCAGTTGTGAATGCGATGGGGGGACGGAGAAGGGTAGCTCAGCCAACTGTTGGAATAGTTGGTTCAAGCGTGTAGGCAGGATCGTCAGGCAAATCCGGCGAACCAATGCTGAGGCGTGATAACGAGGGTCTACGGACCTGAAGTGAGTAATCCCAAGCTTCCAGGAAAAGCCTCTAAGCTTCAGTTCACAATTGACCGTACCGCAAACCGACACAGGTGGGTAGGTAGAGAATACCAAGGCGCTTGAGAGAACTCGGGTTAAGGAACTCGGCAAATTGACACCGTAACTTCGGGAGAAGGTGTGCCCCTATTAGGTGAACTCCCTGCGGAGGGAGCTGAAAGGGGTCGCAGAGAATAGGTGGCTGCGACTGTTTAATAAAAACACAGCTCTGTGCCAACACGAAAGTGGACGTATACGGAGTGACGCCTGCCCGGTGCCGGAAGGTTAAGTGATGGGGTGCAAGCTCTTGATCGAAGCCCCGGTAAACGGCGGCCGTAACTATAACGGTCCTAAGGTAGCGAAATTCCTTGTCGGGTAAGTTCCGACCCGCACGAATGGCGTAACGATGGCCACACTGTCTCAACCCGAGACTCAGCGAAGTTGAAATGTTTGTGAAGATGCAATCTCCCCGCTGCTAGACGGAAAGACCCCGTGAACCTTTACTGTAGCTTTACATTGGACTTTGAACAGACTTGTGTAGGATAGGTGGGAGGCTATGAAGCTGGAACGCTAGTTTCAGTGGAGCCGCCCTTGAAATACCACCCTGGTGTGTTTGAGGTTCTAACCTTGGTCCGTAATCCGGATCGGGGACCGTGTATGGTAGGCAGTTTGACTGGGGCGGTCTCCTCCCAAAGAGTAACGGAGGAGTTCGAAGGTCATCTAGGTACGGTCGGACATCGTACTGATAGTGCAATGGCAAAAGATGGCTTAACTGCGAGACCGACAAGTCGAGCAGGTGCGAAAGCAGGACATAGTGATCCGGTGGTTCTGAATGGAAGGGCCATCGCTCAACGGATAAAAGGTACTCCGGGGATAACAGGCTGATTCCGCCCAAGAGTTCATATCGACGGCGGAGTTTGGCACCTCGATGTCGGCTCATCACATCCTGGGGCTGTAGCCGGTCCCAAGGGTATGGCTGTTCGCCATTTAAAGTGGTACGTGAGCTGGGTTTAAAACGTCGTGAGACAGTTTGGTCCCTATCTGCAGTGGGCGTTGGAAGTTTGAGGGGGGCTGCTCCTAGTACGAGAGGACCGGAGTGGACGCATCTCTGGTGTACCGGTTGTGACGCCAGTCGCATCGCCGGGTAGCTATATGCGGAAAAGATAAGCGCTGAAAGCATCTAAGCGCGAAACTTGCCTCAAGATGAGACTTCCCAGGGAACTTGATTCCCCTGAAGGGTCGTTCGAGACCAGGACGTTGATAGGTCGGGTGTGGAAGCGCAGTAATGCGTTAAGCTAACCGATACTAATTGCCCGTGCGGCTTGATCCTATAAGTCGAGACATTCGGCTGTGTGAGCGAGCGATACGCAAAATCTGACTTGAAGTTGTTGCTTCTTCTGTTTCTGGTTGTTGGGATAAGTCCCGGCGACCACCCTTTTACCCTGGCGGCCATAGCGAGCGGGAACCACCCCTTCCCATCCCGAACAGGACCGTGAAACTGCTTTGCGCCGATGATAGTGTGGCACTTGCCCATGCGAAAGTAGGTCACCGCCAGGTCCTATACTGAA
>NZ_QLTJ01000036.1:0-4329 GCF_003269145.1 Microvirgula sp. AG722
GCTGGCGCAGGGCGACGAGGTCATAGGTCGAGCTGCCAAGCCTGGCTTCGGGCTGGCCATGCCGGCTGCCGACCAGGCGGAAGCCGAAGCCGGCCTGGTTGCCGGGCATGTCATCGCTGAAGCGGGCGAAGCGCTGTTCCAGTGTGCGCAGCGGCTGCAGCGAGGCGGCAATGCCGGCGCCGGACAACTGGCGCAGCGCATGACCGATATCGGCAACCGAGGCCAGTTCGAGGCTGCGGAACAGCGGACTGCCGTCATAGCCCTGTTCCATCGCCGCGGCGATCGGCTGCAGTGCGGCGTCGGGCACCAGCTGGCGGTAGTCGTTCTTGGTCATCATCACGCCGACATCGCCGTCGCCGTCACGATAGGCCTGGGCATGCCAGGCGGCGGAACGTGAGCGGATATGCTCGATGCCGTCGATGCGGCTGCCGCGCAGCACCTTGTCGAAGCGGGCCTGGCGCGAAGCCGTGCCGGTGGCGAAGGTGGTGTCGATGCTGACCGCGCTGGCATCGAGATGTGCGCCGTCCAGCGTGCCGGCGCCGCCGTCGGGCCGGGTGCCGATCACGTAGCCGGCCAGCGAGCGTGTGGCACGGAGTGCCTGGGGTTCAGGCTTGTCCTTCTGCTGACTGAAAAGGGGGTTGAAAACGAAACCGGTGTCAGCCTCCGTGCCGCTGACGTCACGGCCGCGGGTACTGGTATTCCTGAATACGCCGCAACTTTTATCCGGGCACAGCAGGTTGACCTTGCCTCGATTGATCAGGATGCTGCCGGTGCCGGCGATCTGGAACGCATGAGAGCGGCTGGCGTGGACATTGATGACGCCGCTGTCGTCGTTGACGATGGCGCCGGAAGTATTGCGCTTGCTCAGGACCATGGCGGCCATGCCGGTATCGGTCGTTCCCTTTTCGCCCAGATTGATGATGCCGCGGTTGACCAGCTGTGAATCGCTGTTGCTGTGCATCGCCATCGCCTTGTCGCCGCGAACGGTGATTTCCCCGCCCTCGTCGTTGAGGAGGTCGTGACCGGTATGCTGGTGGACCCGCAGTGCGCTGCGGGTACGGCCGGTGGCGGTGAAATCGATGCTGCCGCGGTTGATGAACAGGCTGCGTGCCGGGTCACGCGTGCCGGATGCGGAAGGGACGTTACCGCGTGGTGCCGGTCCCATCGGGCCGGCCGAAGTCATGATGCCGTAGCCGTCGCGCGCCACCAGCTTGCCGGTGTTGGTGGCCAGCCCGCCTCCCGGGCTGGCAACATAGATCGCGTGCCGGCTCTTGCCCGTGCCGGCTTTTTCCGCGATGACGTTACCGTGGTTGACGACGGTGCCGCCCTGACCGTAGCGCAGGGCGCCGGCACCGCTCAGGTGAATGCTGCCGTCTGGCCGGTTGGTCAGCGTGCCGGTGACCTTGAGTGGCTGACTCAGGGTCAGCGTGCCGCTGTTGACCATGTCGGCATGAACCATGCTCGACTTGTTACTGCTCAGGGTCAGGGTCGCGCCGAGCGCGTTGCGCATGGTGCCGAGCGCCACCAGCGTGATGTCCCTGGCGCTGCCATCATTGGTCAGCGTACCGTCCCCGTGGATGAAAAGGGTGCCGTTGCTCAAGGTGCTGGTGATCAGCATCCGGTTCGATCCCTTGGCCAGCGGCGTTCCGGTCGGAGACTGGCTTGCCCCTCTGCCCTGGCCTCCCACGCTCAGCTTGCGACCTCCCAGATCAAGCGGTGCCGAAACCACGAATTGCTGATCGTCGGAGCCGGTCGGCGTGACATCCGGCTGGTGCGGTAACCGGGCTTCCGGCATCGGAACACCGTTGAGGTTGACCGCGCCCCGGTTGATCAGAATGCTGCTGCTGTCGGCATGGAAGGCCTGGGCGCCATCTGCATTGACATTGATCACACCCTGGGTGTCGTTCAGTGCCGTGGCGCCATTGAGGGCGACCATCCCGTAGTGCCGGCCACTGGTTGACCGGGATGATGCGTCCGCTTCCAGATTGATGATGCCCTGGTTGGTCACGATGGCGCCCGGGAACGAGGCCACCATGCCGACGCCGGCATTGTGAACGGTGATGGTTCCCTCATTGGTGGCATTGGCCCGGGTGGTGCGCTGGCCGCCGAGAGGGGCGCTGACCGACAGGCCGAAGCCCAGCTCATGCACGGGTATGGCCAGGGCCTCCGGGGCTGGCGCCGGTTTGCCGGCTTCCAGATGCAGCGGATCGATATCGATCAGACCCCGGTTGATCAGGTGTGGAAGGGAAGTGTTGTCCTGTCCGCTGGCGGCCATGCCGCTGGCGCCAAGCCCGCGGGCGGTGATGGTGGCGGCATGGCCGTTGATGGCCATGGCCCCTTCTTCGGGGATGCCGTCCGGGCTGACCTGGCCTATTGCCTGCAGTGCCGTGGCGCCCGGGCCGACGGTAATCCGGCCGCCCAGGCTGGCCTGGGCCCGGGAACCGGCAATGCGGATGCCCACCGCGTCCTGGTCGACGGTCAGCAGGCTGTTGGTCCGGGTGTCGAGCCGGGTGTTGCCGGCGCTGATCATGATGCCGGTTGAGCCGTTCCCGGTCACGGCGGTGGTGCCGGCCTGAAGCGAGACCTGGCTGAAGGCGCCCCGGGCGGCGATGCCGGTTCCCCCGCCGGAGATCCGCATGCTGCCGCCATCGCGATAGACCTCGCCTCTCGGGCTTTCCAGCACGACACCGTACGAATCCGCACCGTCAATGGTCGACGAGTCGTGCAGACGGACCATGGAACGGATGCCGGAGATCCGGATGCCGGTGGCGCCAGCCGTCACGCTGCCGGCCGGTCTGGCCTGGCCCGATGTCTGGCCTGACGCCGGGCCGGTGGTGGCGGAAACCGGAAGCTGGTAAGGAATGATGCCGCCCGGTTCCTGCGGGGCGGCGGCCTGGTCCAGCGCCGGGTCGTACAGTTCGACCCGGGCCCGGTCGCCGATGATGTGGAAGGCGGTTGCCCGGTCGAGTACCGTGCCGAAGCCCTCGCCGAGGGCACGGGCCGAGTATCCGACGATCCTGACACCGGTGGACAGGGGTCCGCCGACATTGAACGGGCGGGACAGGCGGACCTGCGCCTGGTTGCCGTCAATGGCGATGCCGGTCGCACCGTTGACGATCCGGCCACCGCCATCAAGCGACAGCCGGGCACGGTGGCCTTTCACCTTGATGCCGACCGACTGGCTGCCATTGACATTCAATGTCTTGCGGACCCGCTGCACATCGGCCCGCTGACCGATGATATGGAGGGCGGTGGCCCCCTGTGCCGCGCTGATCGGGTGGTCACTGACAATCCGGGCGTCATCGGCACGGATTTCCTTGCCGGGCGTGCCGGCATCGCTGGCGTTGATCAGTTCCAGCGTATACGGCGGTGAGTTGCCGGCCGCCGCCGGCGCCGCCATGGCGCCGGCGACCGCCACCGAGCCGCCGGCCCGGAAGAAGGCTGCCAGCAAACGTCGGCATGTGCCACTCAAGCCCGGTTCAAGCAAGCGCTGCCTGAGCAGGTATTGGCGTTGGCTTAACAAGAAAAGGCGCTGATAAATATATAACATGATGAGTCATCCTTGCATGAGCTTCCAGGAATCGAGTCATGACGCTATATGAACCGGATCGGGCGAGGCAGTGACACAAGGCTGGTTTGCAAATGGGAACTATCCGTATTATTTCTGGAAAAATCCGCGGTTCGTTGAATTGGGCAAGTATTTGCGTAGTTAGATATACGTTTTGTCTGCTTGAATAAGAAAAACCTGCTTCCTGCCAGAGAAGAGGCGAGACAGAAGCAGGCGGTGACAATTCAGAAGCCATGGCGATAATTGGCCATGATTCGCCGGTCTCCGGCGCCATTCTCGCGGCTGGCAAAGGCGCTGATTTCAAAGTGGCTGTCCTTGCCATGGTGGCTGAGGCCGAGCTTGCCGTCGTAGCCCAGGCGGTGGTTGCCGCTCGCCGGCAGCTCGAAGCGGCCGGCGGCCGGGACGCTGGCGAAGCCGGCCTGGCGGGTGCCGGCCTGCCGGTACAGCGTCGGGCGACCCAGCAGTTCGGCGTCTGCCCGCCAGCCCCTGCGGGAGGCGACGGCATCGTAGCGGACGCGCAGCCCGAGTACGCCGTCCACGGCGCTGTCGCGTGCCGCCGACAGGCGCAGCGCGTAGGCGCCGGCATCGCGCTCGGTCAGCGCGGCATCACGCTGGTGGCGCAGTTTCAGGCCAAGCAGCGGTTCCAGGGTCAGGCCGGATGCCAGTGTGTGCGGCATGGCGAGGCTGAACTGGCTGCTGAACTGGTCTCGACGCTGGTCGGCGCGCGGGCGCAGGTTGACATCGCCATAGCGCAACGTGCG
>NZ_QLTJ01000037.1:0-3395 GCF_003269145.1 Microvirgula sp. AG722
CCGGCGTCTATGCGCTGCAGCTGTCGGCGGCCCGTGCCAGCGCGGTGGAGGGGGTGTTCGGGCTGCGGGTCCGGCATGAGGCGGTCGATGCGCGGAACGGCCGTGGCTGGCGGGTCGACGCCGAACTGCTGGGACGACCGACGCTGTACCGGCAGGCCGCCGTCCGGCAGGCCCGCTTCGCCAGCCTGCCGGACGGCGGCCGGTTCACCCTGGCGGCGGACCGGGCGCGCTTCGGCTACGGCGGGCGGTTGAGCCTCAGCCATCAGGGCAAGGCCGGCCGTTTTGATCTCAAGGTGTATGCGGGGCGTGAGAATGGCATGCAGGACCGGGGGGGAGCCGGGAGCTGGGTGCACCTATTCTGAATGAATGTTCAGAACATCCCTTGCCCTTTACCGGCCGGATGTAATTCTGCCAGGGGCGCAAGCGGACTATTGTCATGATTCAATCCGTAAATATTATGGAAAATCATCATGTTGCATATTCATGGACGTGTTCGGTGGCGGCAGCGCATTCAGGCAAGGGGGAGGATGCAGCGGCTCTCTCTGATGGTGGCGTTCAGCAGTGCAATGGTTGTTCCCGTTCCCGCTCCCGCCGCAGACATCGTCCTGCGGTTGCGCCCGATTCAGGCCAGCGGCCCGTCCACTGTCGGCTTTGACATGTCGCAGGAAAATGGCCAGTTTTCCAGCAACTACCGGACATGGGTCAGTGGAGGGGGCACCGGTTTCCTCATCTCCGGCAACAAGGTCCGTTTTGACCGGCCCAGCTCGCTGATGCATGTCAATGGCAAAGGGAGCAACGGAATCGTGATCAAGGGGAATGACGCGGCGGTGATGCTGGCAAACCGCGGTGAGGTCGACCAAGGGGCGACAGGCATTCGCGTGACGGGAAAGCAGGCGGAACTTCGCCTGCTTCGGCCGCTGGACGTTCATGGAGCGGGAAGTACGGGCGTGTTGCTGGAAGGCGGCAGCGCCCGGCTGTCCGGTGTCGGGACAGGCAATATCAGCCTGTCCGCGATCGGCATTCATGTGACAGGCAACCAGATCAGTCTCGTATTGAAGGATCCGCCACCCTTGAGTCTGGGTGCACAGCCCATTGCCAGCACGATTGGCAGTGGTGCGACCGGCCTCCTGATCGACGGCAGCCAGACCTCGATCCGGTTGCGGGATACGGAGCGGATTCTTGGAGAGGGGAGCCAGGGGGTCGTGATGGGGGGGAGCGGCAATACGCTGCACCGGGATGGGGGCAGCAGTGAAGTGGCAGAGGGAGGGACTGGCCTTTTTGTTCAGGGCTGGTTGAGCCGGGTCATGCTCAGTGGCGGGACGATACTGGCATCGGGGCAGGGCTCGGTGGGCATCTCGTTTCGCAATCCTGATGGTCCCCAGGTGGTTTTCACGTCCAGAGCGGGTCACCGGCAGGCTGAGGACGGGCGTAACCAGCTTGTTGCAGGGGCCGACAGTCGCATCATCGTCAGCAACGGGGCGACGGGCATCCATATTGCCGGCGCCTACCCGGTATACGCTGACCTGGAAGGAAAAATTCAGGTGCAGGCGCATGGCCTGGCGCTGAAGCTGAGTGACGAGGGAACTTTCGTTGCCGGGCAGGCCAGGAACGGGGTGGCGGGCAGTATTGTTGCACAGGGGGTGGGGGCATCCGGCATGGCTGCGGAAGGGGCCGCCATTATCTCCCTTGATCACAATCTCTATCTGTCTACGCCGCCACCCTTGCCGGCGCTGATCAACCTGGGCCGGATTGATGTCGACCCGGCCAGTGATGGCGCCTTGCCGCCGCGAGCGGCAATGCCAGCGAGCGAGCTCGAGTTCGGCATGTCGGTCAGCCGGGGAGGCGGCAGAAATACCATTGCCGTCAACGAAGGGACGATCACTGTTGCCAATTCCGGGGTGGCGATGATCGCGTCGTCATCGGGGGCCATGGTGGTCAATCAGGGTGTCATCAACCTGCAGGCCGCGCCAGGCACGCCGGAGGATGGCCTGCCACTGTTCGGGCTGGTTGCCCTGAATGGTGCGACTGCCGTCAACCGCCGCATGGGCATCATCAATGTCAATGCTGCAAATGCCAGGGCGTTCCATGCTGACAGCAGCAGTACGCTGATCAATCAAGGCATGGTCAACCTGAACGGTAATCCCATGCCGTCCAGGGACGCCCGGATGGGCTGGCCTGCAGGGCAGTCCGGCACGTTGCCGGACAAGGTCAATCAGGTTGTTTACTCGTCGTCGAGCGATCTGGCCGGCAAGTGGCTGATCGTCGGGGGGGCGGACCTGGACGCTTTGCATCAGGTGAATGTCAGTACGCTGTTCAATGGCGTACTCCAGGTTGACCCGGATGGTGTTTTCATCAACGAGGGAGGCGTTGCGGGCATGCGGCTGGCGGTCGCCGGGAGGGTGCAGAATGCGGCCGGCGCACGCATGACGCTGGCCCGGAAAAGCAAGCTCCTCGCCAGCGGGCTGCTTGTCAATGAAGGAACTCTGGTGGTGCGCCATCCACTGGGAATCAATGGCTGGATGCGTAATCAGCCGTCCGGGCGACTCCATCTGCGCGGGAGCGGCATGGCCGTAAACAAGCAGAACGGTGGAATCGTCAACCAGGGGACGGTGCTGGCAGAGGCTGCCAATGCCGGGGGGCACCGCGTCGCGGCATTTGTTGCCGGCCCAGGGCTTGGCAACGGTATCCATAACGCCGGGACATTGACCGTGCGCGAGGGGTATGGGGTCATGATGACGGTCAGGGCGGCAAAGCAGGGACGCAGCATGTTCATCAACAGCGGTACGATCGACTTTACTGCTGACAAGGGCACCACGACCGCGTTGTACGTGAAAAATCATGCCGGGCACGATCTGGTCAACGACCCGGAAGCTTCCATTACCGTGCGTGGCAACAACGCGATTGCCATGCGCAGCGACAGTGATTCGCAACTGGTCAACCGCGGCGCCCTCAACCTTGGCGAGAAAGGAACGGCCGATACCGGCATGACAGCCATGGTGCTGGGGGGGCGCAATGCGGCCGGTCGCATTGTCAATGACAGCCAGGGCGTTATCCGGATCCATGCCCGGCAGTCGCATGCATTCTGGATGGCTGGCAGTGGCAGCACCCTGATCAATCGTGGTCAGGTTCAATTGCTGTGCGGAGACAGCAGTTGCGGTTTGTTCAGGGATATCGCGACCCGGGCTGGCGATATCAGCGGCTCGGCTGCCGCTGCTGCCTACCAGTTCGTCCCGCCTCTCCTGGAATCCGCTGCCGGGCATGAACAGCGGGTTGCACGATCGACACTGGCCGGCTACGTGATCGGCACCCGGCCGGACGGCCAGGCCGGCACGCTGAGCGGCGGGCATCTGGACGCCAGCGGCGTGACCGTCGATACCGGCTTCGTGGCCGGGACC
>NZ_QLTJ01000038.1:0-3393 GCF_003269145.1 Microvirgula sp. AG722
GGTCAAGGCCGGGCAGATGACACTGCGGGCGGGGTCGCTGTCGGCGCCCGACAGCAAGTGGTCCAGCCGGGGCGCGCTGACGCTGAATGTCGACGGTGACGTCACCCATCGCGGCCAGTGGCAGGCCGACGGCGAGGCCGCACTGCATGTCGGCGGGCATCTGTACAACCACGGCAAACTGCTCGCGGTGGGCGCCCTGACACTGCGCGCTGCCGCCCTCGACAACGCCGCCACCGGCGAGATCCGCGCCGGCGAGACCCGGCTGCACATCGCCGGCCGCTTGCACAACCTGGGCCTGATCGATGGCGACCGGCTGGCGATCGCCAGCGCGTCCGTGCTCAACGAAGAGGGAGGCACCCTCGCCGCGAGCGAACAGCTGGACGTCGGCACCGCGTCGCTGCTGAACCGGGAACGGGGACTGCTGTTCAGTGCCGGCGGGCTGGCGATCGGCGGCACGCTGGACGCGCAAGGCCGCGCCAGCGGCCGGGCGCAGACGCTGGTCAACCGCAGCAGCACCATCGAGGCGCTCGGCGATCTGCAGATCGCGGCGGCGCAGATCCGCAATGACAACGATCACTTCGCCAGCGAGGTGGTGCCGGTCAGCGAGGAGGCCATCACCGAATTCCAGCCGTATGGCTCGCCAGACCGCTACCGGCGTGAGCGGCCCGGCATCGAGAACTTCAAAGACGAAGTGATGCGGCTGCGCACGCCGGAAGGCAAGACCGACCGCTACATCCAGTACAGCTATACCCGGCGGACCTACGCAAGCCGGGTCACCACGTCGGCCCCCGGCCGGATCCTGGCCGGGGGCCGGATATGGCTGGAGGCGGACCGGCTGATCAACGACAAGAGCCACATCCTCGCCGGCGGCCTGCTGGATGGCCCCATTGGCAAGCTGGACAACCTCGACGCGACCGGCACCCGGATCGTCCGCGACGATGGCGTCGCCGACAGCTACTGGCGCATCAAGCGGACCCCCAGCCTGCTGGAAAAGCACAAGAAGGACTGGCAGGGCTACGCGTCGCGGCCGTACACACCGCAGACCGAGCAGACGATCGGCCTCGGCGTGGTCGACTATCGCGGCCACAGCCAGCCGGTGGGCAGCGGCACGCAACTGAAGCCACGGCCGGGGAAGAAGGCGTGGACCGAGGTGGAGCGCCCGGACAGCGTGGTCCGTACCGGCGGACTGGAGCTGGAGCAGGATGACAGCCGCCTGTTCCGCCCGGCACAGGAACCGGACCGTTACGTGGTCGAAACCGACCCGCGCTATACCGACCGCCGGCGCTGGCTGTCGTCGGATGCGCAACTGGCCCAGTTGCAGGTCGACCCGCGCCATGTCCAGCGCCGGCTGGGTGACGGCTTTCATGAACAGCGGCTGGTGCGCGAACAGGTCATGGCGCTGACCGGTCGGCGCTTCCTCGGCCAGCATCGCAACGACGAGGCGCAGTACCGGGCACTGCTGGACAGCGGCGTGACCCAGGCGCGGGCGTGGCAACTGGTGCCCGGCGTGGCGCTGAGCGCCGCACAGATGGCACAACTGACCAGCGACATGGTGTGGCTGGTCGAGCACGACATCCGGCAGGCGGACGGCAGCACGACCCGGGCACTGGTGCCGCAACTGTACGTGCAGGTCCGGCCCGGCGACCTTGACGGCAGCGGTGCGCTGCTGTCGGCCGACCGGATCGGGCTCAAGATCGACGGCACGCTGTACAGCAGCGGCAAGCTTGCCGGCCGCGAACTGGCGCTGCGCGCCGGCCAGATCCGGCTGGCCGGTGGCCGGATCAGCGGCGATGAGCTCGACCTCCGCGCCACGGGCGATATCGGGCTGTACGGCACCGCCGTCGACGGCGCATCCCGGCTCGACATGCAGGCCGGGCGCGACCTGACCGTCAGCACCACCACCCGGCACACGGCGCATGCCCAGGGCAGCAGCACCCATGTTGACCAGGTGGCGCGGCTGACCCTGCGCGGGGGCGATGGCCGGCTGACCCTGCGCGCCGGTCGTGACCTGCAGGTCATGGGGGCAGAACTCGACAGCCGGGGTCAGACCGGCGTGCACGCCGGTCGTGACCTGAGCCTGGGCAGCGTCGCCACCGGCAGCACGCACCTGACGCAATGGAGTAACAGCAACTGGCGCCACGACGCCCGGCGCGACGACGTCGGCAGCCGGCTCCACAGCCGCAGCGACCAGGTACTGAGCGCCGGCCGCGACCTGCATACCCGCGCGGTGCAGGCGCGCAGCGAACACGGCGACCTGGCCGCCGTGGCCGGCCGCGACCTGCGCCTGATCGGCGGCGAGGCCTGGCAGCATGTCGACCAGCTGCTGCAGGTACAGCACCGCGGTCAGCTGAGCAGCACGCTGGAGACCACCCGCGACACACTGGACCAGCAGCAGATCCGGGCCAGCACCCTCAGCGGCGAGCGGCTGCAGCTGCAGGCCGGCCGGGACCTTGAACTGAGCGCCAGCCAGGCAGCGTCGACACAGGACACCCGGCTGCAGGCCGGCCGCGACCTGGCGCTCAGCGCCGGGTACAGCCGGCACACGCTTGACCACTACCGGCAGCAACTGACCAGCGGGGTGTTCCGGGGCGGCAGCATCGGCTTCACTGCCGGGGAGCAGGAACAGCGGCACCGGCAGCGGGAGGAGGGGGAACGTGCCGTGGCCAGCCTGGTCGGTGCCACCGACGGCGGGGTGACCCTGTCCGCCGGCCGTGACTACCGGCAGACCGGCAGCCAGGTGCTGGCGCCCCGCGGCGACATCGGACTCGATGCGCAGCGGATCACACTGGGCGAAGCCCGCGAGCGCAGCGAACAGCGCAACGACACCATCTTCCGCCAGTCGGGTCTGTCACTGCGGGTCAGCAGCCCGGTGATCACCGCTTACGAAACCGCCCGCCAGCTGCAGCAGGCCTCGGCCGACAGCGACGACCCGAGACTGAAACTGCTGGCCGGCGCCGGCGGCGCCCTGGCCGGCAAAAACCTGTACGACGCGCTGAAGGCCAATCCGAAGGGAGGAGGCGTCACCGTCAGCCTGACCGTGGGCAACAGCCGCAACGAGCAGCGACAGCAACGGCACGGCGAACAGGCCCGGGGTGCCCAACTGGTGGCCGGCGGCGACGCCAGCCTCCGTGCCCATGGTGCGGGCGAGGACAGCGGAATCCGGCTGCGCGGCAGCGAGATCCGCGCCGGTGGCGACCTGAGCCTGAGCGCGGACGGCGCCCTCACCGTTGAAGCCGCCCGGCACTGGCAGCAACAGCGCCGCCGACAGCACGGCAGCCAGGGCGGATTCGGCCTCGCCGCCAGCTACGGCGGGGGCCAGGGCAAGGGAGCGGCGGTCGGCTTCCATCTCCGCGGCGGTCTCTCGCAGGGTCGAAGCGAGGGCGACGACGTGGA
>NZ_QLTJ01000039.1:0-3345 GCF_003269145.1 Microvirgula sp. AG722
CCGGCGTCTATGCGCTGCGACTGTCGGCGGCCCGTGCCAGCGCGGTGGAGGGGGTGTTCGGGCTGCGGGTCCGGCATGAGGCGGTCGATGCGCGGAACGGCCGTGGCTGGCGGGTCGACGCCGAACTGCTGGGACGACCGACGCTGTACCGGCAGGCCGCCGCCCGGCAGGCCCGCTTCGCCAGCCTGCCGGGTGGCGGGCGGTTCACCCTGCCGGCGGACCAGGCGCGCTTTGGTTACGACGGGCGGTTGAGCCTCGGTCTCCATGGCAGGGACAGCCACTTCAGTCTTGAGGCTTACCTGGGGCATGGCGATCGCGGCGTGAATACCCGCTTTGTGCATGCATTCTGAAGGCTGCGATGCCCCTCTGGCTTCCCTGCGGTTTACCCCGTCCGGGATACACCGCAGGGAAATAAAATCCGGTGCGCGTGAGCGTTGTTGTTGTGAAATTGCTGTTTTTTCGACAGTAATTTATTTTAAAACGAAGGGGCGCCAGCATATTCCTTGTTTTCTGTCGTTATGCTGGGAATGACATTTCCAGATAGGGATATTTCCGGTGGGGAGTTAAACGTTATGTAACTCCCGGTTCAATTTCTGCCAGTGTAGCGTGATGGTTCTTTTCCATGAATAACGGTGAATCATCATGTCTGCTTCCTTCCTGTATCGATTCAGACCGGGTTCATGGCCGATTCCGTCGCGGCAAGGCATGGTCATCCTCGCCATGGCCGGCGGAACGGGCATCATGCCTGTCCTGGCTAGCAGTGCCGACGGCGTGCACCGGCTCGACCCGGTGGACATCCGGGGCAGCCATGCCGTCGGGCTGGCGCTGACCAGGGATCGCGTCTTTGTGGTTTCCCGTGGCGGGCAGGTGGCTGACGGCGCGACCGGCGTCGCCATCAAGGGCGAGCAGGTGGGGATCCGGCTGGAATTGCCGTTTGACAGCCGCGGTCTCGATGCGTGCGGCGTCTGCGTGCGCGGCAATGCCGCCAGGCTGACCATCTCCGGTATCGGCACGGTAGACAAGGCGGCGAGCGCCATCCATGTCACTGGCAATGAGGCGTACCTGAACCTGTATGACAGCCCTGCAGGCACCGCCGGACACGTGGCGGGAGGAGGAACCGGCATCTGGATTTCCGGAGGGCGCGCGCTGATCCTGCTTCGTGACCGGCTGGCGGTCGAAGGGGCCGGTTCCCGCGGAGTACTGTTGAAAGGCCGGAGCAGCCGGATTTATCGCACAGGCGGAGAAATGCAGGTTTCTGACGGTGCGACCGGTATCGAGGGGCTGGGTGATCTCGTCTGGGCCACCCTGCAGGCCGGCACTCTGTCCGTCAGGGGGGACGGCTCGACTGGGGTGGTGCTCAGGGGGAGCAACAGTCTGTTCGATGCCGGGCCGGGCAGCACCCTGAATGTGACCGACCGGGCTGTGGGGCTTCGCCTTGTCACGGCCGGGGCCAGCCTGGCGGGGCGGATCATGGTGACTGCCGGCGCGACCGCGGTGCAGGTCCGCGGAGAGCCTGGTGCCGGCAGCGCCACGGTCGTGAATGAATATGGCGCCAGTCTGGAGACCCGCGGCCCTGCCGCTTACGGCCTTGTGGGCAGCGGGGTCGCTGCCGGATCGAAGCCGATGCTGGTCAACCGCGGGCTGATCGATGTCGACCCTGCCTTCCATGGAGCCGGGCAGTCATGGCCCGATCTGCCGGCACTGGGCCTGCCCGGCCATGAACTTGGCGTCGGCCTGTCGGTCAGCGCACCGCTCGACGGGACCGGCCAGGTCCATGCGATCAATGAGGGCAGCATTATCGTTCGCCATGCCGGTGCCGGCATGGTGGCATCCCGGCCCGGCGCGTCGGTGACGAACCGGGGGCTTGTCAGCCTGCAGAGCAACGCGGACTCGCCGCCCGCGTACGGCAACCTGCTGCACGCCATGGTGGCACTGAACGGCGGCAGCGCCATCAACGACGACATCGGCGTCATCGAGGTGAACACGGCATACGGAAAGGCCTTCTTTGCCGACGCCGGCAGTACGCTGGTCAATCGCGGCACGGTGCGCCTTCATGGCAGCCAGATGGCGGCGAACCATCCGCAGACGGGACTGCCGCAACCCGGGAAGGCTCGGGCGCCAGAGAGCAATGACGGGCTGGTAATCAACTCCTCGCCCTGGGATCTGTCCGGTAACCGGCTGGTGATTGCCGGTGCCGACCAGAACATCGAGCGGCTGCTGAATACCAGCGAGTTGAGGAATGGCGCTGTCCTGGTCGGGAAGGGGGGCGGTTTTACCAATGAGGGGACGCTCGACCGGATGCGGCTGGTCGCCGCCGGCAGCGTGCACAATACCAGAAGCGGCTCGATGACCCTGAGCCCCGACCGGGCCAGTTCTGTCAGCGCCAGGTTCATCAACAGCGGGGCGATAAAACTGGTGCAGCGGTTCAAAGTGACCGGCGTGCTGGTCAACCAGGCTGGCGGCGAGATGCTGCTGAGCCAGGCCGGGTCCATCCGTTACGGGCAAGGCGGCTCGTTCGCCAATCACAGCGTGGTGAGCGCAGACCATGCTGACCACCATGGTCGTGCCATTTACGTCGCCGGCCCCGGGAACGGGGTGGGGACCAATGCCGGGCTGCTGATTGCGCGTGGCGGCTATGGCGTCATGAGTACCTCCGGCTCGTTCGGGCAACTGCCGCAGTCTGTCGCGCCGATGAGGGAGAGGTCGGGCGGGCGGGGCATATTCATCAATCAGGGCCTGATCGACTTCACGGCTGACAAGCGTGCCACCAGCGCCCTGTACGTGAGAAGCCATGCCAGCCATGATCTGCTCAACGACCATGGCGGAATCATTGCCATGCGCGGCAACAAGGCGGTGGCGATGCGCAGCGACAGCGATTCGCAACTGGTCAACCGCGGCACCATCCATCTTGGCGAGAGAGGAACGACCGAAACCGGCATGACGGCCATGATGCTGCGCCAGAACATGCCGGGTGCCATTATCGTCAATGAAATCAGCGGCATCATCAACGTGAATGCCAGAAGGTCACATGCGTTCGAGCTGCCGCAGGGAGGCAGGCTGATCAATCGCGGTCTGGTCCGGTTGCGGTGCGGAGACAGCAGTTGTGGCGTATTCAAGGATGCCGCGACCCGGGCTGGCGATATCAGCGGCTCGGTTGCCGCTGCCGCCTACCAGTTCGCCCCGCGTTTCCGGGAACCCGTCGCCGGGCATGAACAGCGGGTTGCACGATCGACACTGGCCGGCTACGTGATCGGCACCCGGCCGGACGGCCAGGCCGGCACGCTGAGCGGCGGGCATCTGGACGCCAGCGGCGTGACCGTCGATACCGGCTTCGTGGCCGGGACC
>NZ_QLTJ01000040.1:0-2564 GCF_003269145.1 Microvirgula sp. AG722
GTGTCGCTGTGGCGTGATGCCGCGATAGGGGCGGGGGTGGGTGGGGTGAATACGGTAGCGGTGAATGGGATGTATGGGGAGGGGAAGGATGTGGTCGAGGGGGCGCTGATAGGGGGAGGGCTCTCTAGCTTCGGATATGTAACTAATACAGTGGTGCGAGACTCGCTTGGAAGAATACTGCCTATGCGTATTGGTGCGTCACCTTTCAACAAAAAAGTTCCGGCTATTTTGCAAAATCTTGGTAGAAAAAATCCTTATCCAGATATGGCTGGTCATTGGATTGGGCATGGCATCAGTAATTTTGGCCCAATTTTAGAGTTGCCAATTAATGTTGATATAGAAAATCAATAGTGAAAAAGTTTTCTAAAATTAGCATGTGGAAATCGCATAAAAACCCATGCGGGAAATGGTTTTTTGATGCGTGTACTTATGGCGGATTACTCAGGGCATGGTTGTTTTGCATAACGATATCTACATTTTTGTGGTATGTGGATATGTTGTTTTCCTGGTTTTATGGTTTATTTGATAAAATATTTTTGGCTGATGAAAGTGATATAGGTTGGCATCGGTTTCTTGCTACTTCATCTGGATATTATGCTTCTTGTTTGATTTTTATGGCAGCTGTGAATCTCTATGTGGAAAGAAGAGGGGGTGATGGTAGCCCTGATTCCATACGGAAAAAATGGGAACTGCACCAGCAATGGAAACAGCGCCAGCGAGCAGAAGCGAAGCGATGGAAGAAAAGAATAAAAATCGAGCTTCACGAGCCGGAAGAAGAACCCGCCCCTCCTGCAGTGCCGGCCGAACCGGTGGATGTCCCGATCAGCAGCGAGCATGAAATCCGGTTGCCGGGCATGGATGAGGGGGTAATTCGTGAACCCGAAGCCTTGTCCATGCGCCTGGAGGTGCCCGCCGGGCAGGATGCGACAGCAAGCCCGAAACTGGTCGGTCATTACCATTCCGGGACTAACCGGATCGTGCTGGTACGGAAGAAATAAAACAGGTATTGAAAAAATATTGCCATGTATTAACGGTGGTTATCACTGAGTGTGGATGGCTGCGGAGAGGGTTTGCATGTCCATGTAGCAGGGCCGATTTCTCCCGAAGGTCGATACAGGTGCGAAATTGGATACTCACGATGCCGTAAATGCCCTGCAATGAAAGGTCGATGGTTGCCGCGGCATTGAAGCGGCACAACGACTGGAGCAGCTGTTCTGCTCGATGGCAGTGGATGTCAGGGCCTTTGTACTGCGTGAGAATGAAAAAGACCTCGCAAGGATAGATGCCACAACCCCGGGCTGGATGAGTTTCGTCGCCTTTGTTGGGGACCCGGAAAACCAGTTGGCGCTGGCGTCGCTGGGCAATGCGGGGAAAGAGCTTGTAAAGCTGGCAAGAAATTTTGTAATAAATTTTTCGGATGATGGGATTGGGTTTTCTATAAGAAGCATGCAGACTGGTTTAAGAAATCCTTTAGAAGTTGATAGAGTAAAAATTGATATGTTAAAAGGAGAGTATCAGTTCATGGTCCCAAGGGGGCGCATAGCAGATTATGTGGATGATAAGGGGCGTTACTATATATCAGAAGGAAACCATCGTATGGTTGCAGCGCAAGACATTTATAAAGATACAGGTGACGTATCTTATATCAAAAAATTGATTGAAAATGGCGTGTGGACTAAGGTGGGGAAATCAATTTCTGGATCAAAACCTGTGCCGGTAAGAAAATAGTTTAAATATTATTTCGTAAGGAAATGGCATAATTGTGCAAATTTGATATATATATAAAAATGTTAGAGCTTATTCTGCCTTATGTGAGGTGTGTTCAAACATGGAGCAAAAAGGAAAGAGCTAATGACAGGTCTTGTTATTATGATGTTGAACTAATACATAATTTGGCTGGCGCCTTGAAAGAGCCTGGTTTTGAAATGCAAGATATATGGTTTTTAAATAATCAGGCAAGGGTTTATTTTGAAAATTGTAATGAGAATATATCTCCAAATTACAATCAAAATTTAATATATATTAAGGAGCTTTTTTCGATAGTCCCTCTTGCTCTTAGATGCGAGTTGACATGGGAGGGGCCATAAGTCGTTCTGGTTGGGCTAGGGGCGAGCCCGAGGGGGCACGGACTGACTAAGGGGGCAGGAAGACGAAGGTTGCTATTAGTGCTAAAGCGCTGGATACAAAAGCAAAAGCCAAGGTTAATAATACGGATCAGGTTTATTATTAGTTAGAGAAGAATATTGATGTGATGTTGGAATTTTAAAGGCATGCCTGTAGTGGTTCACTGTTGACACAGTATATGATCGTGGGTCGGGAGCTACATGTTGCTATTCCTTATTCAACAACCCCGGTTCACTGGGAGCGGCTTCATAAAGCGGTTGAGTATTGACTACGCGGCTTCCTAATGGCGCGCAGGCCACAACGATTCCTGACTTGTGGGGGAAAAACGTCGGCGGTATGCTGGAGGTTAAAAATGTACAGAGGCTTTCCATGTCTAATCAGTTGCGAACTCAGATTCAAATTGCACGTGATACTGGGCAACCTTTAAATATTGTTGTAAG
>NZ_QLTJ01000041.1:0-1812 GCF_003269145.1 Microvirgula sp. AG722
CCGCCTTCGGCAAGCTGGTGCTGCTTGTTCCGGTCTATCTGTGGAAGCGCGCGCAGTCACTGCGCCAGCGCCCGGCCTATTTCTGGACCTGGCTCAGCCTGTTCGGTCTCAGCCTGCTGATCACACGCTAACGGAGGGGTCCCATGTTCAACCAATGGCCCGCTCTGGGCGACGAAGAACCACCATCCAGCCCCAAGCCGGATACCTCGGTCGGGCTGTTTGATCAGCTCAGTCCCCATCTCACCGCCCTGACAGCCGAGCAACTGGAAGCCGTGCGAGCGCGTATCCGCCAGGTCGTGCAATACCAGGCGGTCGTCGGCGTGCTCGGCAAGACTGGCGCCGGCAAGTCTTCGCTGTGCAATGCGCTGTTCGGTCAGGAAACGGCCAGCGTCAGTGATGTTGAAGCCTGCACCCGCCATCCGCAGGAGATCACCCTCAGCTATCAGAACGGCAAGGGCCTGTCGCTGCTCGATGTCCCCGGCGTGGGCGAAAGCACCACCCGTGACGCCGACTACACCGAGCTGTATGCCAGCCTGATGAAAGAGCTCGATCTGATCCTGTGGGTGATCAAGGCTGACGACCGGGCGCTGAGTGTGGACGAGCAGGTTTATCGCGACATCGTGCAGCCCTACGCCGACCAGCACCAGGTGCCGGTGATCTTCGTCATCAACCAGGTCGACAAGATTGAGCCAAGCCGCGAATGGGACTGGCAGCGCAATCTGCCCGGTCCCCGTCAGGCCGCCAATATCGAGACCAAGCGCGCCAGCATCAGCCGGCAGTTGGGGGTTTCCCCCAGCCAGGTATGTCCCGTCTCCGCTGAAGCGGGCTACCAGTTGGTGGCGTTGATCGACACCGTCATCAGCGTGCTGCCGGCAGAGAAGCGCTGGAGCATTGCCCGCGAAGCGCGCGAGGAACACGTCTCAAAAAAGTCCCGCCAGGCGGCGGAACAAGGACTGTGGGACACCATCACCTCAGCACTAGTTGTCACTCTGGTACGGGAAACAGCAGCGAAGGTCGTTGAAAAACTCGCCCCGGTGTTCTCCCGTCTCATCCGTCACTTCTTCTGATAACGCCCAACGCCCGGACTGGCTTACGCCGGCTCGGGCTTTTTGCCTATTTAAAATGAAAGAAAGGTTCCACCATGAAGAAATATCTCCTCCTGCTCGCCGCCCTGACCGTCGCCGGCCAGGCTCAAGCCTTTGGCGAAAATGGTCGCTGGTCCAGTGGTTGGGGACAAGGTGTCAGTGAATACGTCGTGGTCAGCGGCAAAACCCAGCTGTACATCGCCTGCAGCAACTATGACGAACTGGCCAGCGTCACCCTGACCGTCAACGGCCGCGACTACGGCATGGATCCGAATCCGCCCTTCGACCTGATCGTCGACGGCAAGGTCCTAAGCGCGTTCTACGACACCTCATCGCACGTAGGCAGCAACAACTTCAATTACGGCTGGGCCGCGATCCGCAAGGCCAAGACTCTGCAAGTCCGTCCCCAGGGTGGCAAGCTGATCAACCTGCCAGTACAAGGCGCCAGCAAAGTACTGCCAGCCGCCGGCAGCAAGGGCTTCAGCTGCCGCACGGCCATGTAACGCCTCCCCATGGACAAGCACAGCCATGATGGAGAACCCATGATCGCCCCCACCGCCCTGCCCAATAGCGCCATCGCCGGCCGGCACAGCCGCAAGGACAAAACCGCCTACGGCCTGGCCGAAGCCGCATTTCAGCAATCCAGCCTGTCGGTCCTCGACAAGCTGGAAAACTTCCCACGCTTCTCGACCAAACGCGCGCTGGCGCGCTTTATGGCCAAGGAACA
>NZ_QLTJ01000042.1:0-1802 GCF_003269145.1 Microvirgula sp. AG722
CCGCCTTCGGCAAGCTGGTGCTGCTTGTTCCGGTCTATCTGTGGAAGCGCGCGCAGTCACTGCGCCAGCGCCCGGCCTATTTCTGGACCTGGCTCGGCCTGTTCGGTCTCAGCCTGCTGATCACACGCTAACGGAGGGATCCCATGTTCAACCAATGGCCCGCTCTGGGCGACGAAGAACCACCATCCAACCCCAAGCTGGATACCTCGGCCGGGCTGTTTGATCAGCTCAGTCCCCATCTCACTGCCCTGACAGCCGAGCAACTGGAAGCCGTTCGAGCGCGTATCCGCCAGGTCGTGCAATACCAGGCGGTCGTCGGCGTACTCGGCAAGACTGGCGCTGGCAAATCTTCGCTGTGCAATGCGCTGTTCGGTCAGGAAACGGCCAGCGTCAGTGATGTTGAAGCCTGCACCCGCCATCCGCAGGAGATCACCCTCAGCTATCAGAACGGCAAGGGGCTGTCGCTGCTCGACGTGCCTGGCGTGGGCGAAAGCACCACCCGTGACGCCGACTACACCGCGCTGTATGCCAGCCTGATGAAAGAGCTCGATCTGATCCTGTGGGTGATCAAGGCTGACGACCGGGCCCTGAGTGTGGACGAGCAGGTTTATCGCGACATCGTGCAGCCCTACGCCGACCAGCACCAGGTGCCGGTGATCTTCGTCGTCAACCAGGTCGACAAGATTGAGCCAAGCCGTGAATGGGACTGGCAGCGCAATCTGCCCGGTCCCCATCAGGCCGCCAATATCGAGACCAAGCGCGCCAGCGTCAGTCGGCAGTTGGGGGTTTCTCCCAGCCAGGTATGTGCCGTCTCCGCTGAAGCGGGCTACCAGTTGATGGCGTTGATCGACACCGTCATCAGCGTGCTGCCCGCAGAGAAGCGCTGGAGCATTGCCCGCGAAGCGCGCGAGGAACACGTCTCAAAAAAGTCCCGTCAGGCAGCGGAACAAGGACTGTGGGAGAGCATCAAGTCTTCACTGCTCGGCATCGTGGTTCGTGAAGTCGCTATTCCCCTCGCGAACCGGGCGTTCTCCGCCTTTCTCAACTTCTTCCGCCGCTAACACCAAGGCCCGGGTCGGCTCATGCCGGCTCGGGCCTGTTGTCTATTTAAAATGAAAGAAAGGTTCCACCATGAAGAAATATCTCCTCCTGCTCGCCGCCCTGACCGTCGCCGGCCAGGCTCAAGCCTTTGGCGAAAATGGCCGCTGGTCCAGTGGTTGGGGACAAGGTGTCAGTGAATACGTCGTGGTCAGCGGTAAAACCCAGCTGTACATCGCCTGCAGCAACTATGACGAACTGGCCAGCGTCACCCTGACCGTCAACGGCCGCGACTACGGCATGGACCCGAATCCGCCCTTCGACCTGATCGTCGACGGCAAGGTCCTAAGCGCGTTCTACGATACCTCGTCGCATGTAGGCAGTGACCATTTCAATTCCGGCTGGGCCGCGATCCGCAAAGCCAAGACCCTGCAGGTCCGTCCCCAGGGCGGCAAGCTGATCAACCTGCCAGTACAAGGAGCGAGCAAAGTGCTGCCAGCCGCCGGCAGCAAGGGCTTCAGTTGCCGCACGGCCATGTAACGCCGCCCCATGGACAAGCACTGCCATGACGGAGAACCCATGACCGCCCCCACCGCCCTGCCCAACAGCGCCATCGCCGGCCGGCACAGCAGCAAGGACAAAACCGCCTACGGCCTGGCCGAAGCCGCGTTTCAGCAATCCAGCCTGTCGGTCCTCGACAAGCTGGAAAACTTCCCACGCTTCTCGACCAAACGCGCGCTGGCGCGCTTTATGGCCAAGGAACA
>NZ_QLTJ01000043.1:0-1636 GCF_003269145.1 Microvirgula sp. AG722
CCGTCTGCGAACGCGCGAACAACGATTACGAAGGCTTCTGGGCCGACCTGGCCCGCGAACTGCTGAGCTGGCACAAGCCGTTCACCCGCACCTTCGACGGCAGCAATGCCCCGTTCTTCAAATGGTTCGACGATGGCCTGCTGAACGTCTCCTACAATTGCCTTGACCGTCACCTCGACCAGCATGGCGACAAAACCGCCATCATTTTCGAGTCCGATGACGGCCAGTCCACCCCGATCAGCTACCGCAGCCTGTATGAACAGGTGTGCCAGTTTGCCAACGGCCTGAAAAAGCTCGGCGTGGAAAAGGGTGACCGCGTGGTCATCTACATGCCGATGACGGTGCAGGCCGTCATTGCCATGCAGGCTTGCGCCCGCATTGGCGCCATTCACTCGGTGGTGTTCGGCGGCTTCTCCGCCGGCGCGCTGCGCGACCGCATCATCGATGCCGGCGCCAAAATCGTCATTACCGCCAACGAAGGCATGCGCGGCGGCAAGACCGTGCCGCTGAAGGCGACCGTTGACGAAGCGCTGGACGCCGGCGGTTGCGACAGCATCGAGAAGGTTATCGTGCAGAAGCGTACCGCCGGCAATACGCCGATGGGTGCGCGCGACATCGGCTGGGACGAGCTGACCGCCGGCCTGCCGCTCGACTGCGAACCGACCTGGGTCGAAGCCGACCACCCGCTGTTTATCCTGTACACCTCCGGTTCGACCGGCAAGCCGAAGGGCATCCAGCATTCGAGCGCCGGCTATCTGCTCGGCGCCGCCAACAGCTTCCGCTGGGCGTTCGACTACAAGCCGGACGACGTGTTCTGGTGCACGGCCGACGTCGGCTGGATCACCGGCCACACCTACATCTGCTACGGCCCGCTGGCGATGGGCGCGACCCAGGTCGTGTTCGAAGGCGTGCCGACCTACCCGGACGCCAGCCGCTTCTGGAGCATGATCGAACGCCACAAGGTCACCACCTTCTACACCGCCCCGACGGCGATCCGCTCGCTGATCAAGCTCGGCGCCGATCTGCCGAAGCAGTTCGACCTGTCCAGCCTGCGCCTGCTCGGCACGGTCGGCGAGCCGATCAACCCGGAAGCGTGGATGTGGTACTACGAAGTGGTTGGCGGCGGTCGTTGCCCGATCGTCGACACCTGGTGGCAGACCGAAACCGGCAGCGCGATGATCGCGCCGATGCCGGGCGCGGTGGCGACCAAACCGGGCAGTTGCACCCTGCCGCTGCCGGGCATCATGGCCGATATCGTCGACGAATCCGGCGCGCCGGTCGAACTTGGCAACGGCGGCTTCCTGGTCATCAAGCGTCCGTTCCCGAGCCTGGTCCGCACCATCTGGAACGATGCTGACCGCTTCCGCAAGACCTACTTCCCGGACGAGTTCAACGGCCAGTACTACCTGGCCGGCGACTCGGCGCACCGCGACGAGGACGGCTATTTCTGGATCATGGGCCGTATCGACGACGTGCTGAACGTATCCGGTCACCGTCTGGGCACGATGGAAATCGAGTCGGCGCTGGTCGCCAACCCGCTGGTGGCCGAAGCCGCCGTGGTCGGCAAGCCGCACGAGGTCAAGGGTGAGGCCGTGGTGGCGTTCGTGGTGCTGAAGGGCCCGCGTCCGACCGGCGA
>NZ_QLTJ01000044.1:0-1459 GCF_003269145.1 Microvirgula sp. AG722
CGCACATAGGCGGCGGTGACCTTGCCGCGCATCACGCTGTAGGCCCAGCGCGTATAGACGATGATGGTCGGCATGAAGATCAGCGTCGCCACCAGCATCACGCCGAGCGTCCGCTGGCTGGACACGCTGTCCCACACCGTCAGGCTGGATGCCAGGTCCAGGCTGGACGGCATCACGAACGGGAACATCGATACGCCGGCGGTGCCGATCACACCGGCCAGGCCGACCGCCGACGCCCAGAAGGCGGCGAAGGTCAGGCCGCGCCGCGCCAGCAGCAGCGCCAGGCCAAAGCCGGCATAGGCCAGCAACGGCACCAGCAGGGTCGACGGGTACAGCCGGTAGTTGGCCAGCCATGCTCCCGGCGCACGCACCACGGTCTTGGTCAGCGGGTCCGGCTGGGCGGCGGCATTGATCGCCGAGGTAATCACATAGCCGTCGATGCCATAAGCCAGCCAGACGCCGGCCAGCGTGAAGGCGGCCAGTGTCAGCAGGCCGGTCACGGTGGCCCAGGTGCGCGCGCGGCGCTGGATGTCGCCCTCGGTGCGGTGCATCAGGTAGACCGCGCCATGGAAGGTCACCATCGCGCTCGACACCACCCCGCACAACAGCGCGAACGGATTGAGCAGGCCCCAGAACGACCCCTCGTAGTACGACACCAGATTGGCGTCGAAGCGGAACGGCACCCCCTGCAGCAGGTTGCCGAATGCCACACCGAAGATCAGCGGCGGCACAAAACCACCGATGAACAGGCCCCAGTCCCAGGTCGAGCGCCAGCGCGGATCGCGGATCTTGCTGCGGTAGTCGAAACCGACCGGCCGGAAGAACAGCGCCCACAGCACCACCAGCATTGCCCAGTAGAAACCGGAGAACGCCGTGGCGTAGACCAGCGGCCAGGCGGCGAAGATCGCCCCGCCGGCGGTGATGAACCACACCTGGTTGCCGTCCCAGTGCGGGCCAACGGTATTGATGACCACGCGCCGTTCGACGTCGTCGCGACCGACGAAGGGCAGCAGGGTACCCACGCCCATGTCATGGCCGTCCATGACGGCAAAGCCGATCAGCAGCACGCCAACCAGCAGCCACCAGATGAGTTTCAGTGTCGGGTAATCGATCATGTCCGTTCTCCTCAGTGCGCGGTGGCTTCATTGGCGTAGCGGCCGGTGCCCAGGCTGCCCGGCCCCTGGCGCGCAAAGCGCTGCATCAGGAACACCTCGATCACCAGCAGCACGGTGTAGAAGCCGATAAAGCCGGCCAGCGAGCCGTACAGCGAACCGACCGACAGCGTCGACACCGACAGCCGGGTCGGCAGCACGCCGTAGATGGTCCACGGCTGCCGCCCGTACTCGGCCACCAGCCAGCCGACTTCGCAGGCGAACCACGGCATCGGCAGGCTCCACAGCGCCGCCTTCAGCAACCAGCGGCGCTCGGCAAAGCAGCCCTTGACCGAGTACCACAGCGC
>NZ_QLTJ01000045.1:0-1310 GCF_003269145.1 Microvirgula sp. AG722
CTTACAACAATATTTAAAGGTTGCCCAGTATCACGTGCAATTTGAATCTGAGTTCGCAACTGATTAGACATGGAAAGCCTCTGTACATTTTTAACTTCCAGCATACCGCCGACGTTTTTCCCCCACAAGTCAGGAATCGTTGTGGCCTGCGCGCCATTGGGAAGCCGCGCAGTCAATAAAGTTGTATTTTTCCTGGCCCCTACATGGCCCAATGCTTCAATGACCTGACGCTCGAACTCGATACCGCTTTGGCGATTCAGGGTAATCTGTGGAATTTCATTTACAACCCCTGCGCTCTTGGGAACGACAGCCCTGCCCGCGTCATTCCCCAGCCCCCCTCCACTGTTTATCCCCGGCGGCGACCTGGCCAACGCATGCCCCAGCGGGGCACTTGTCCCTTTCCTCGCCACGCCCTCCAAAGCGCTTCTTGCCAGCTTTACAAGCTCTTTCCCCGCATTGCCCAGCGACGCCAGCGCCAACTGGTTTTCCGGGTCCCCAACAAAGGCGACGAAACTCATCCAGCCCGGGGTTGTGGCATCTATCCTTGCGAGGTCTTTTTCATTCTCACGCAGTACAAAGGCCCTGGCTTCTTCTGTGTCCATCGAGTTGAACAGCCAGGCCGGCCGTTGTGTTGCTTCAATACCTCCGGCAACAATCTGTTTTACAAGGTCGGCGCAAACCAAGGGCGTTTTCTGGCATGTCGCATCCAGTTCTGCCCGGTTCTTTTCATTTATTTCCTTGAATTTTTCCCAGACCGCAGTGCAGTTGCCCTTTTTCTGGCATCCCTGTAATGCCTGATCCAGTGCCATGGCTTCCGTCGCACTCAGGTAATTGTTTTCCGCCTCGATCTGCGCCGCCGACATCGCTACCGCAGCCTGCCCTCCCGCCGCTACGCTCGCCCCCGCAACCAGGCTGCTGATCAACCGTTCGCGCTTTTCCTTTTCTTCTCCGCTCAGTGCCGTCCCGCTGTTCGCGCCATACAGCAGGTTGCTGATCACCACGCTGGCGCCCGCACCCAGCGCCGCGCTGCCGCAGTCCGCGCCCTGCGCCACCGCTCCCGCGCAGCCGACGATCGCCTGCAGGGCCGTCCGGGCCGTTTCGCTGTCCAGCTTGTCGGCCAGATCCCTGACCTTCTCCGCCGCCAGTCCCTGCAGGTAGTTGACCGTCGCCCCCTGCAGCATCTGCGCGGCCCCCCCACTGACGTTGCCCCCGGCAGCGGCCGTCAGTGCCGTGACCACCCGCCGGTAGTCGCCGCCCGGCCCCCACCTGGCCGCTTCCCGGTACTGCTGTGCCAGGGTCAGGCGGCGCGC
>NZ_QLTJ01000046.1:0-1261 GCF_003269145.1 Microvirgula sp. AG722
GGTGACCACGCCTTCGACCATGGCCCGGATCGTGCCCTTGACCCAGATTGCCGCATAGACGTGGATGATGATGCCGGCGATCAGGATCAGCGCCGACCAGGCATGGAACAGCAGGGCCAGGCGGATCAGCGGGATCGGGAACATCGGCGCGAAGTACGGTCGCCACATGATGAAGCCGGTGACCAGCATCACCAGCAGGCAGCCGGCCATCAGCCAGAACATGCCTTTCTGGCCGCCGTTGTACTTGCCGGTGTCGCCGACCTCGCCGCCCTTCAGCACCGTGCCGACCGCCATCATCCACTTGATGTCCTCGCGGTTGACCAGGTTGTGCTTCCAGTAGCGCAGGAACATGACCGAGAAGCCGGTGAACATCACCACGCCGACGAACGGGTGGATGATGCGCGCCAGTTGCGGCGTGCCGAACACGCCGGTCAGCCAGAAGAACGCCGGATAGAACAGCGCCAGACCGGACAGCGCCAGCAGCACGAAGCAGAAGGCAACGATCCAGTGGTTGATCCGCTCGATGGCGCGGTAACGGACAATGAGGTTTTCACGGCTCATTTCGGTTGCTCCTCATCGTTGTCGTCATCGGTGCGGTTCGGGCCCACGGTGATGTAATGGAAGAAGCCGAACAGGCCGGCGGCGGCGATGCCGACGGTGGCCAGCGGCTTCAGCAGGCCCTTCCACAGGCTGACCACCGGGCTGATGGCCGGATCTTTCGGCAGGCCGTGATACAGCTCCGGCCGGTCGGCGTGGTGCAGCACGTACATGACGTGGGTGCCGCCGACGCCTTGCGGATCGTACAGCCCGGCGTTGTCATAGCCGCGCGACTTCAGGTCCTCGACCCGTTCGCCGGCGAAGGTCTTCATGTCCTCCTTGCTGCCGAAGCGGATCGCGCCGGTCGGACAGGTCTTGACGCAGGCGGGTTCCTGGCCGACCGACACCCGGTCGGAACACAGCGTGCACTTGTACGCCTTGTTGTCGACCGGATTCAGACGCGGAATGTTGAACGGACAGCCGGAGATGCAGTAGCCGCAGCCGATGCAGTTCTCTTCCTGGAAGTCGACGATGCCGTTGCTGTACTGGATGATCGCGCCGGGCGACGGGCAGGCCTTCAGGCAGCCCGGTTCGCTGCAGTGCATGCAGCCGTCCTTGCGGATCAGCCATTCCAGCTTGCCGTTTTCCTCGACCTCGGCATAACGCATCACCGTCCACGACTGGGCGGTGAGGTCGGCCGGGTTGTCGTAGACGCCGACGTTGT
>NZ_QLTJ01000047.1:0-258 GCF_003269145.1 Microvirgula sp. AG722
CGTCGACATTCAGCGTCAGCGCGCCCCGGCTGGACCACTTGCTGTCGGGCGCCGACAGCGACCCCGCCCGCAGTGTCATCTGCCCGGCCTTGACCACCGCCCCGTCGCTGACCATCTGGCCCGGGGTGGTGAAGGCCAGCAGCCCGCCGGCGGTCAGCGTCACCCGGCGCAGGCTCAGCGGGCCGTCACTGTCCAGCGTGATGGTCGCGGCCTTCAGCGTGCTGTCGTCGAGGTCGACGCTGGCGGCACCGAGTGTCA
>NZ_QLTJ01000047.1:356-1204 GCF_003269145.1 Microvirgula sp. AG722
ACCCGGCGCAGGCTCAGCGGGCCGTCACTGTCCAGCGTGATGGTCGCGGCCTTCAGCGTGCTGTCGTCGAGGTCGACGCTGGCGGCACCGAGTGTCAGCGACTCGCCGGCGTGGAGCTGGCCACGGCTGCGCAGCGAACCACTGTCGATGTCGATCCGCCCGGCGCTGAGGCTGCCGTCCTCCAGGTCGAGGAGCCCTCCCGCCTGCCAGTGCAGGTCGCCATTGCCGGCAATGCGGCCACCGGCGTTGCTGGCGCTCTCACTGACCAGCCGCAGCAGACCGCTGCCGGCCTGCACGATCTGCCCGCCCCGATTGTTCAGCATGCCGTCCAGCAACAGCTGTTGCTCGCCGTCGCCCTGCAGCTGCAGGCTGCCGCCGACGTTGGACAGCGATCCCGCCCGCAGTGTCATCTGCCCGGCCTTGACCACCGCCCCGTCGCTGACCATCTGGCCCGGGGTGGCAAAGGCCAGCCGCCCGCCGGCGGTCAGCGTCGCCCGGCGCAGGCTCAGCGGGCCGTCACTGTCCAGCGTGATGGTCGCGGCCTTCAGCGTGCTGTCGTCGAGGTCGACGCTGGCGGCACCGAGTGTCAGCGACTCGCTCGCGCTCAGCGTGCCGCGCTGGTGCAGCGCATGTGCCGTCAGCCGGGCGCTGCCCTCGCTGTGCACCGTGCCGCTGACTTCCAGCCGGCCGTCGGCATGCAGCACCAGTCCGCCGTCGCCGGCGGTGACCTTGCCGCCAAGGTTGACGCCGACACCGTGCTCGGTGCCGGTCAGGAAGATCTTGCCGGCATACATGCCGCCGAGCAGGGCCGAATCCAGCGCGAACTGTGGCCGGGTGGCCGCGTCGGC
>NZ_QLTJ01000048.1:0-1156 GCF_003269145.1 Microvirgula sp. AG722
TGGACTGCCCCGGCTCCAGTAGGCATTCCTGCCCTATGATTTGAGCATAGGAGGATGTCCGTGAGTACGCAGCGTTTTACCCCAGAATTCAAAGAGGAAGCCGTCAAACAAGTCACCGAACGGGGCTACTCCGTAGCCGAGGTTGCCGCCCGGCTTGGGGTCTCCAGCCACAGCCTGTACAAGTGGGTGAAGGCGGTTACCCCTGACAATAGTGAGAAGCAAGCCGCCGAACTGATCGAGGCCAAGAGCGAGATTCTTCGCCTGAAAGCACAACTGCGCCGTACCGAAGAAGAGCGAGATATTCTAAAAAAAGCCGCGCGGTACTTTGCCAGGGAGTCCGAGTGAAGTACCGCTTCATGAACGAGCATCGGCATACCTGGTCGCTGGTCACCATGTGCCGTTTGCTGCAGGTAGCACGTGCCGGATTCTACAAATGGCTGCACCAACCAGAGTCGGATCGGGCCAAAGAAGATGCCCGCTTGCTCTCCCTGATTCGTGATTCCTGGCGTGCCAGCGGTGGGGTCTACGGCTCCCGTCGAGTGTTGGGCGACCTGCGCGAGATCGGAGAAGTGTGTGGCAAACATCGGGTTGCCCGCCTGATGCGACTCCATCACATCAAGGCGCAGCGCGGCTACAAGGCGCCACGCCCCATCGCCGGACGTCCTTCTCTGTTGGCCCCCAATCACCTGAACCGGGCATTTACGGTCGCGCAGCCCGACCAGGTCTGGGTCACCGACATCACCTACATCCGCACCTGGCAGGGCTGGCTGTATCTGGCGGTAGTGATCGACCTGCACTCGCGCAAGGTGGTGGGCTGGTCGATGAAGCCGACCTTGAGCCGCGAACTGGCGCTCGATGCCTTGTTGATGGCGCTGTGGCGCCGCAAACCCTCCGGCCGGGTCCTGGTTCATTCGGATCAGGGTTCTCAGTACGGCAGCGACGATTGGCGCCGCTTTTGCCAGTCCCATAACCTGGAGCCCAGCATGAGCCGTCGCGGCAACTGCTGGGATAATGCGGTGGCGGAGTCGTTCTTCAGCAGCCTGAAGAAGGAGCGTATCCGCAAACGGATCTACAAAACCCGCGATCTGGCCCGCTCAGACGTGTTCGACTACATTGAAGCTTTTTACAACCGCACCCGCCGCCATAGTCACCTGGG
>NZ_QLTJ01000049.1:0-1028 GCF_003269145.1 Microvirgula sp. AG722
CCGCGCATCGACCGCCTCATGCCGGACCCGCAGCCCGAACACCCCCTCCACCGCGCTGGCACGGGCCGCCGACAGCTGCAGCGCATAGACGCCGGCATTGCGCTCGGTCAGCGCCGCGTCACGCTGGTGACGCACGGTCAGGCCCAGCAGCGGCGCCAGTGCCAGTCCGCCAAGCCGCTGTGGCGCCAGCACCAGCGCAAACCGGCCACTGAACCGGTCGCGCCGCTGGCTCGCCTGCGGCCGGAGATCGACGCTGCCGTAACGCAGCGTGCGCCGGGTGTCGAACCGGTGCTGCGCGTAACGGAATTCGCCTTCCAGCGTCGGTCCGCGGCCGAGCGGCTGCGCATAGTCCAGGCCGAACAGCTGGCTGTGGCCAGCGAGGCCGGCATCGGCGGCGGTCGCTCCCGGCCGGAGGCTGGCAAAACCGTAGCGGGCGGTCAGCTGCGCCGCCCCGCCCGGCGCAAAGCGCTGGCGCAGGACGACCAGATCATAGGCCGAGCGCCCGAGCCGGGCCTCCGCCCGGCCATGCCGGCTGCCGACCAGCTGCAGACCGAAGCCGGCCCGGGTTTCCGCCATGTCATGCCCGAGACGGGCGAAGCGCTGTTCCAGTGTCTGCAACGGCTTCAGCGCCGACCGGATGCCGGCCCCGGACAACTGGCGCAGCGCATGGCCGATATCGGCCACCGAGCCCAGTTCCAGGCTGCGGAACAGCTCGCTGCCGTCGTAGCCCTGCTCCAGCGCGGCCGCCAGCGGACGCAATGCCGCGTCCGGCGCCAGTTCGCGATAGTCGTTCTTGGTCAGGGTGACTCCGACGTCGCCATCGGCATCGCGCCAGGCCTGCGCCCGCCACGCGGCGCTGCGCGAACGGATCTGCTCGATGCCGTCGATGCGCTCACCGCGCAACACCTTGGCAAAGCGCGCCTGCCTGGCCGTGGTCCCGGCCACGAAGCCGGTATCGACGGTCACGCCGCTGGCGTCCAGATGCCCGCCGCTCAGCGTGCCGGCCTGGCCGTCCGGCCGGGTGCCGA
>NZ_QLTJ01000050.1:0-1023 GCF_003269145.1 Microvirgula sp. AG722
CAAGGAGAAATACATGCCAATTGATAGTGTGGTCGACCTGTCCCGGCTGCAGTTTGCCGCGACGGCGATGTACCATTTTCTGTTCGTGCCACTGACGCTGGGCATGGTCTGGATGCTGGTCATCATGGAGTCCGTCCATGTGATGACCGGCCAGGTGGTCTATCGCGACATGACGCGTTTCTGGGGCAAGCTGTTCGGCATCAACTTTGCACTGGGCGTCACGACCGGCATCACGCTGGAATTCCAGTTCGGGACCAACTGGGCCTACTACTCGCACTACGTCGGTGACATTTTCGGCGCACCGCTGGCAATCGAGGGCCTGATGGCCTTCTTCCTCGAATCGACCTTTATTGGTCTGTTCTTCTTTGGCTGGGACCGGCTGTCGCGCAAGCAGCACCTGCTGGTGACCATTCTGATGGCGGTGGGGACCAATCTGTCCGCGCTGTGGATCCTGATCGCCAACGGCTGGATGCAGAACCCGGTCGGCGCCGAGTTCAGTTATGAAACCATGCGCATGGAAATGACCGATTTCTGGGCCGTGGTATTCAACCCGGATGCCCAGGCCAAGTTCGTCCATACCGTGTCTGCCGGCTATGTGACCGGCGCCATGTTCGTGCTGTCGATATCGAGCTGGTACCTGCTGCGCAAGCGCGACGTCGAATTCGCCAGGAAGAGCTTTCGCATTGCCGCCGCGTTCGGCTTCGCCTCGGTGTGCTCGGTGATCGTGCTGGGTGACGAGTCCGGCTATACCGTCGGCGAGGCGCAGCAGACCAAGCTGGCGGCGATGGAGGCCATGTGGCACACCGAACCGGCGCCGGCGTCGTTCAATCTGATTGCCTGGCCGAACCAGGCCGAGATGAAGAATGACTGGGCAATCGAGATTCCCTGGGTGATGGGGCTGATCGGCACCCGCTCGGTCGACCGGGAGATCCCGGGCATCCACGAGATCGTCGCCCGGAACCGGCAGCGCATCGACTCCGGCATCGTGGCCGTCAAGGCGCTGGAAACCCTGCGCGCCGACCG